>PXDB01000122.1 GCA_003565155.1 Nitriliruptoraceae bacterium
ATCGCCGACTACGACTACACGCAGACGCTCCGCGACAGCACCGTGGCCACGTTGCTCCTGCGATGCGAGCTGGACCGCAGCATCAACAAGAACCTGGCCTCCACCCTGGCGGCCCTCGCGCAGCGGGGCGATGCCGAGGTCGTCGACATCGTCGGTGCCGGCCACTTCGCCAACCTGGAGCAACCCGACGCCTTCGACGCGGCGCTGCGGACCTTCCTCGACGCGCACCGCTGACCGGGTGCACGCCGGCGGATGCCCGAACGCCGCGATCAGAAGCCGTCGAAGGCGTCGAGGGCATCGGGGCAGCGCGCTTCTACCGCAGCCTCGAGTTCCTCATCCTCGATCTCGCTGTCGATCAGCCGGTTCTCGAGGTCCAGCAGTTCGTCCTCCCGCTGCTCGAGCTCGGCCATGGCTTCCATGAGCGAGTCCAGGTCATCCTCGTCGATGTCGGCGAAGATGCTGATCACGTCGCAGAACTCGTCGGCCAGGGCCTCCGCTTCTGTCAGCTCTTCGCCGTTACAGCCAACCAGCAGCAGGCTGGCGATGAACATGCCCGCGAGTAGCCGGGCCACGCCTTTCCGCATCGGTTCCATGTGCACGGTCCTCCATCCTGTGTGGTCCCGCTGCACGCTGACCGACCGGGCGTCGTCGCGAGGACCAGGCGTCCCGTCGAAGCTACACGCCCCGCAACTGAGGGCGCTGGCACGACCACTCATCCAGGCACCCGGGCGCACCATGACACGCGAGACGAGCCGGTCGCACCGCGACGGGAGACGAGCCGGTCGCACCGCGACGGGACGCGAAGCCGCAGCGACACCGGGTGTGACCCCACCCCGGCCCCCGGCGGCTCGTCCGATCGGTCGGGTGGGGGGTGATCGAAGGATCGTGGCACCCGCACCAGCACACCACCTCCCCTGGGTCAGCCATCCCCATCTCGATCACGGAGGACCGATGAGGGTTCGAACGACCGGATGGTCCATCACGCTTCTCGCGCTGGGTGCGATCACCCTCGCCGCCTGCGGAGACGAGCAGGCTGCGGACGCACCCGAGGACACCGGCGCCGAGGAAGCCGAGGAGGCGACGGAGGACACCGACGCCGACGAGGGAGAGGCGGTCGACGAGGCGCAGGAGACGGACGAGGCGGACGCCACAGGTGCCGAGGATTCGCTCTACTCGGACGCGCTGCACGACCTGCAGGAGATCGAGGTGCCGGAACCCGGCACGGCTGTGGCCAGCCTGGCGGGCGAGGTCACGACCTTCGACATCGAGGACAGGTGCCGTGCCAGCGATCGGGACGAGGAGCTCGGCCCCGACGTTGATCCGGACCACGATCGTCCCGGGGAGGACGACGCCTTCCTCGCCCGGTTCCTCATCGAGCACGATGACGGCTTCGAGGATCGGCTCTCGGTCGAGGTGACCGTGATGGGTGACGAGGTGGAGACCGAACGCACCGAGCACACCCAGGTCGGGTTCGCCAACGACGGCGAGCTCTTCACCGAGGGCGCTGGACAGGTCGCGGTGGTCGGCGATGCGGGCCTGCAGGCCGGTGAGGGTGATCTGCCCGTCGTCAGGGTGACCGAGGATCTGACGTTCAGTGCGCAGGGTGAGTTCGCGCCGACGCCGGGCAGCGGTGAGGAGATGCGGGTGGCGTTCGAACTCGCCGGTGCGTGTAGCTGAGGTCGTCGTCGCGGGCCGCAAGATCGACCACCAGGCCCGTGTCACGGGACCCCGACCCCGTGGCCTCGCGAGCGATCCTGCCCGGATGCGCCCTCGGCGTAGCGCACCCGGCGGCTGTACCTGTCGACGCTGGACCGCGTCCAGGACCGCAGCCACCCCCAGGGCGACCACGAGCAGCGCGAGGCCCTGGGTGCGTCATGGGTCGGAGACGCAGCGCCGACAGCGGGTGGCCTCCACAGGTAGGGCTACGCCGCGATGCCGGCAAGAGTCCCATCGTCGCTTCTTCGCGCCTCGGCCGATGTCTGGTCGGCGAGAAGGACCGGGTCAGGCCGGCATCGTACGGACGTCGTAGTCGGCGATCGCGGTGTCCGCAGTCACCAGATGGAGTTGCTCACGCAGCGCCTGCGCGATCAACAACCGATCGAAGGGATCGTCGTGATGCTGGGGCAGCTGTCCGGCATGCCAGGCGTGGGCCGCAGCGACCGGCAGCTCGACGAAGCCGTTCGCTGTGATCTCAGCGACGAGGTCAGCCTCCTCGATCTCGAGTCGCCCCAGTGCGTACTTGATGGAGATCTCCCAGATCGTGGCGGCGCTGACGTGCACGATGATGGCGGGGTCGGCGAGCACCCCGCGGGCGCGTTCCCCGAGCCGGGGGTCGTCCACCAGCCACCAGAGGTAGACGTGGGTGTCGAGCAGCAACCTCACGCGTTGGGAGCGGCGAAGGCCGCGGCGATGCCCTGCGGGAGGGGATCGTCGAAATCCTGCTTGACCCGCACACGGCCGGCGAGGGCTCCAGGCTCGCGGCGCTGCGGGCTGTAGGGCGACAGGCGCGCCACCGGCGTGCCGCTGCGCGCGATCACGATCTCCTCCCCCTGCTCGACACGTTCGAGCAGCCGAGAGAGGGTCGTCTTCGCCTCGTACACGTTGATGACATCCACGGGTGGTCCAGACATTGGTTGGTCTAGTCTAATCAAGCCACAGCCGAGGTGGAACACCCGACCGTCGAACACCGCTATCGGGCCGGAACCGCACAACGTCGATGGCCCACCGCGGGCGACCTGCTGGTGTCCGCCCCGGGTGAGGCGAACGTCACGCCCGCTCGCGCCCTCCGTCCCTCCTCGAACGGCTGGCCCTGTGAGAGGTTGGTCGCACCCGTCATGAGGTGCATCTCACATGCCCCGAACTCCCGACCCGGAACGCCCTTCCGCCCCCCGTTCTGGCCCCACGGCGTGGCACCAGCAGCTCCCAGGGATCGGGCTGGTCTTCGGCGCGGCCCTCGGGATCGCCGTCGCGGCGCTGTCGTCTGCGGACGCGGCGGGCGTGACGGCAGGCGTGCTGATCGGTGCGGTCCTCGGGCTGCTCACCGGGTCCATCGCACGCACACGGGTCGGCGACGACGCGGAGGGCTGACGACGCGCGCGGCCGCCGACCGCCGCGGCGAGCGCCCGGGTCGTCACGCCCGCACCGTCTACCGACCGTGCACCTCATCGAGGAGGTGGATGACCTCCGCCGCGACCTCCTCGGCGTGCGCGGGCTCGACCAACAGGCTGAGGTGGTCGGCACGGTCGATCACCGAGTGGGCGGCCGCCGGTGAGCGGTCGGCCAGTTCCCGGTGCAACGACGCCATCGTCGCCCGGCTCTCCGGCGACGCACCCTCCTCCCCCGTGCCGGCGCTGATGACGCGGACCGGCACTCCGGAGAACGGCTCGGCCGCCGCTGCCTCGGTGCGCCCGATCTCCTCGAGCAGCTCCGGCAGCGCCTGCATCTCCGCACCGTAGGCCCGCATCCCGCCCGCGGTGACCGACTTGGCGCGGTGCCGCTCTCCCGCCTCCTCGGGAAGCGCAGCGACGACGTCGGCCTGCGGGTCGGACAGCCGGAACACCCCCAGCCGTGCCAGGAACGGGGCGACCGCCAACTGCTCCTGCGCCTCCTCGAGCGAGGCCCGCTCCTCAGGCCCCAGCTCGTCGAGCTGCGCCTCGTGGACCGGATCGAGCAGCACCAGCCCGGCCACCTGCTCCGGGTAGGACGCGGCGAAGACCCGCGCGTACCCGGCACCGAGGCTGTGGCCCACCAGCACCACGGGACCGTCGACCCCCACCAGTCCGAGGCCTTCGTGGAGGTCCTCGGCGGTCGATGCCGCGTCCAGCGGCGCATCATCCGCGTCGCTGAAGCCGTAGCCGGCCCGGTCGTAGGCCACCACCGTGGTGTGCTCGGCGAGCTCCGCCTGCAGCCACGCGAAGGTCGCGGCGGTCCCACCCGCTCCCGCCTCGAGCACCACCGTCGGCCGCTCGCCGGCGGCGTCCGGCGCCCCGTCGGGACCGGCGACATCGAGGTGGAGGACCCGGCCGTCAGCGAGCTCCACCAGCTCACCCGGCGCCTGCACCTGCCGACGGTCGACCGCATCGAGGATCGCGGTCAGCCCGACGGCGACCACGAGCAGACCGACCAGTCCCGCTCCAGCCCAGCCGACAGCCCGCACGATCCGGCGACCGAGGCTGCGACGTGGCTGCTGGGGGTCCGTCTCCTGCCCGTCGGGATCCACGGCATCGCCGCGCTCCTGGTCGGTGACGAGGTGGCCCTGTGGTGTCGTCATGCGGATCGCTTCCACTCTGAGGCGTGGTCTGGCCAGGCGCCGCTGCCGTGGCATGCGCCGGCGCTGGGCCACGGCGAGACCCGGGCCACGAGCGCCGCGGGAACCCGGGCGCGTCGTGGGTCAGCGCTGCAGCGCCGGTGGCCGGTGGTCTTCAGAGGTAGGTCGGCACCTCGACGCCGACAATGGGCTGTTCGTCCCGAACCGGCCCCGGGCGTCCTGCCCCATCCCCGTCGACGCTCGGCATGAGCGCGCCACACCCACCCGCCTCGCGCCCCGGCGATGACACCCGTGGTCGGATGAGACCGCAGCGACCGCGTCGCACGACCCGCAGCCCGCCGACGCCCGGGGTCGGGTCACCCACGAACTCCCCGGCGGCACCGTCAGGCTCCCGGTCGCGGGCTGAGTTGACCCGCATCAACAGCGGGTTGTCGCACTGCACCAGCACGTTCTCGGGCAGCTCGACCGGCTGCTGTGACGCGAGCAGCAGCTGGACGCTGTACCGACGCCCCTGCCCACACAGCCGCCGGGTGGACCGGTCGACGGCCAGGCTACGCCCCGCGCACGGACCCGGAGCCCATGATGTCGACATCACGGCGGCCGACCTTCGCGGAGATCGCGCAGCCCGAACGAGCACGGCCCCCGGCCGCGGCCACGCGTGCCCATCGGCCGAAACGACGATCTGCCGGTGACCGGGCACGACGAGCGCTGGGAGTTGCTCGACGAACCCATCGGAGCTGCAGCGGCACGGCGTCTCATTCGTGCCGGAGCGCGGCTCGCGTCCGACCCGTTCGGATGCGGTGGCACCTGCGGGTTCGAGGTGTTGTCCAGCGACGTCGCGATCGGTCTCGCGAGAGCCGGTGCACCCCTGGTCAGCAGCGCCGCCCGTTGACCCGGGTCGCTGTCGTCGTGGGCAGCCGAGGTCGGCCAGCACGAGGTCGAAGCAGGCCGCGTGAGCGGTGGAGAACGAGGGTGTTTGGGCCTCACTCGACGGGGTGCCGGAGGGCAGCGGACCTACCGATGGGCACGCCTCGCTGATCGCAGACGAGGAACGTGGCGCCCTACGCGCGCGGTGAGGGTGATCCTGACCCGCCGGCGCGCTGCTGGCACGTCTCCAGCCGTGACCTCGAAACGCCGCAGCTCGTCCCCGCGTTGACGTCAACCGACCAGTTGCGAAGCGCCCGCTGCATCCATCAGCGCTGGTCGCAGCCCACGGCGACGGTGACGCCCTCACAGATCCCATGCAGCGTGTCGTCGTCCACGCTCCCGAGCCGCGTAGTCAACCTGCGCTTCGACACCGTGTGGAGACCATCGCAGTTGACCACCGACGCCTGCTCGATCCCGCAGTCACGATCGACGGGGATCTCTACGGTGAGCCCACGCACCGTGCTGGTGATCTCGACCACCGTGACGTTGACCCGAACGTCGAGCACCGCGTCGCGCGTCATGACCACGACCGGGCGCAGTTTCCGGCCGACCTGTGCCAGCCAGACCTCTCCGCGCCTCACGCCTCGCCCCAGGACTCGGCCTCGTCCCAGTCGACATCCTCGGTCTCGGGCTGGGCCAGGTAGGCCGCACGGTCTCGCTCTGCACGAGCACGACGGACGGCCTGAAGAAGCCCCTCCCTCGCTGCTTCGGACACGTTGATGCCAAGCTCGCGGGCATCGGCCACGAGCTCATCGTCGAAGAGCACGGAAGTGCGCATATGCCAAGCATACTCGTCTATGCACATGAACGGTATGCACCTGCACGCATAGCTTGGCACCGCACAGGTCCTCTGCGGGCGCCAACACCAGCTCCTCCCAGCCACGCAGGTCGAGCACGCACCGGTAGTGAATGCGCATTCGAGGATCGAAACCGCGCTGCAACACCCGCTCCTGCGGTGCGACAGCCCGGCGGAACTTCCGCGGAGCGATCCCAGCGGCTCGCGGCACAGCAACACGACGCCCATCGCTGGCGGTGAGGGTCAACTGCGGCCGGAACGGTCTCGTGTATCGACGGTCCTCACCTGGAGCCTCCACCTTCTCGACCTCGACCAGACGACCCTGCGCCCTCACCAACAACCCATCAACGACGACCCCCGCGATCTGGTGTCCCTTCCGCCCACGACCCAGGACATCCAGCGGTTACAGGGACAGGAGCCCAGCGTCCAGGCCGAACGGGCCAACGTCACCCCAAGGGGTCGAGGCGCGCGCGTTTCGTTGCCTCGTTCGCGGGTGGGTCACCCGTGGGTGCTCACTCCGCATCCGGGTCCCCCTCCCCGGCCTGCGACGTCGGGTGCTCGATCCGGTGGAACGCGTACAGCCCCAGCCCGAGGCTCCGGTCGATGCCGACGGCGGTGTAGCGAGCACCCCTGAACACCAAGGTCTCCGGCACCCGGTCTGGGGGGAACTCGAACATCGCACCGTCCTGCGGCCCGCCCATGAGCTGTGCCAGCACCATGTCGCTGTCCCTGGCCATCGCTGCTCCTTCCAACTGCTCCGCGAGGCGCCCAACGGCCGCTGCGCTGACACACAGCGCGAAGCCCACGAGGGGGAGGCGGCACCCGCCCGCGCCAGCACGTCGCGCTGGCGGGTCGGCTGCCGCGGTGCCGCACCGGCGCCTGCCCCGAGCTGCGACGGTCAGTCGAGTGCGTAGAAGGCGCGGGTGTCGTCGAAGGACAAGGACTCCTCGATGCGGATGGTCCCGCCCTCGATCTGGTCGGCATCCACCGAGAAGCACACGTTGCCGGACACGCTGCCTCCGGAGAAGGTCTCCCCGGTGTCGTCGAGCGCGTCGGGGATCACCCCGCAGTAGTCGTCGGAACCGGTGGAGAAGGTGTTGCCCGCCGCCCCGACGATCGCCCAGCTGAAGTCCAGCCACGCCGTCCCGGAGTCCTCGCCCTCGTAGGTCGCCTCGACCTCGAACAGCACGAACTGGCGCCCGTCGACCGGCGGGTCGTTGAACTCGTTGGCCTCCATCACGCGGTCGGTCGCATCCAGATCGACCTCGGTCACCGCCAGGGACCACTCCCCCATCTCGATACGGGTGCCGACCTCCAGCGGGTTGTCCCGCGTCCCCAACGCGGTCTCATCCGCGTCTGCTGAGGCGGCATCGTCCTCGCTGTCGGCCCCGTCCCCGTCGGCGTCGGTGTCGTTCTCGCCGTCCTGACCGACGGTGGTGTCATCGTCCGATGGGTCGTCCTCTGTGGCCTCGTCAGTGTCGGTCACCTCGGCGCTGTCAGCGGTGTCCTCGACCACCGAAGCCCCGGAACCGTCAGCGGGTCCCGACGCACAGGCGGCCGCCAGCAGTGCCACCGAGCAGAAGGACAGGATGGTGATGGTGCGCATGATGTTGCTCCTCGTGACGTGATGTGCAGCCACGTGCCAGCCAGGCACCGCACCGGGCACGCCAGCGACGACGCCGCCCGGTGCAGGCGGTCCCCGTGGACCCCCGTGCACTGCGAAACTCACCCTGCCACCCACCTGTGACACCGCCCCGCCACGGCTGTCCGGCCGCGGCCGCAGCAGGCTCCACACCACGGATCGCCGACCCCGGAGGGCTGACGTGCGCGTCTATCTCGCAGGACCGTTGTTCACCCCCTACCAGCGGGGCTTCCTCGATCAGCTGGCCGCCCGGCTGCGTGACAACAGCATCGAGGTGTTCGTCCCCCACGAGAACCTCCTCGACGGTCCCCTCACCCCGACCGAGGTGTTCCGCACCGACGCCGACGGGGTCCGGAGCGCGGATGTGCTGCTCGCGGTCCTCGACGGCACTGAGGTGGACGACGGCACCGCCTGCGAGATCGGGATGTTCGCCGAACGGCTCCACGCCGGCACCCGCCGGGGCACGATCATCGGGTTGATGACCGACATCCGCACCCTGCGCGACGCGCATGACCCACCACGGATGAACCTGTTCGTGCGCGGCTGCATCGAGACCCACGGCAGCATCCACACCGACCCCGACAGCGCGCTCGCCGCCGTCGAAGCCGTGGCCCAGCAGTTCGCCCAACCCGCGCAGGACGACGCGGGCTGACCGTGAACAGCGGTCCCGCGGGCCTGCCTCGCAACGGTGTGCCCCATGCGTCCGCTGCGCCCCCGGAGAGCACAGCCCGGGCAGTCACAACCGGCGCTGAGCCTCTGCTGATGGACATCGTGTTGGGATCGCTGTTCCGGGGAGGGCTGCTGGCCCGCACCCCGGTCTGGCCATCCCACACCGGGCTGGGCGGCAGCAGCGGCCATCGGCAGCCACCGGCGCGGGCGTCCCGGTCGCCCGCCGGTTCGGACACGGTGGGCTTCCCCGGCTATGCGGAGCTGCGCATAGCCGGGATATGGCCAGTCAACCGAGCAGTCACCGTCCACGGCGAGCATGGCTATCGTTGGCGCGGACGGTCTCCGCATCCCCTACGCCGGTGGGTTTGACGGCTGCCCACGGGTCGATCAGATCCAGGCCGAGCCCGGCGAAGTCGGACGTGTTGCGCGTCGCCAGTGTCCTGCCTCGCGCGACGCAGATCGCGGCGATCATGCCGTCCTCGACCGCCAGCGGACGGCCAGCACCCCGCCGCGACTCCTGGAGCCGTGCGTAGTCGCGGGCAGCCGCCTCGTCGTACGCCAGCACAGCGCCGCGGAAGGCCATCAGCGTCGACTCGATCGTCTCGAGCAGGCCCGTACGTCGCCGCCCGGCCGGCAGCGCCCGGACACCAGTCAGCAACTCCCCGACGCTGATGGCGGTCACGCCGGCTTCCTCTTCGAGAGAGGTGAGCCACGCGAGCACGTGCTCGTTCGGCTGCTGCTTGAGCGGTTCCGACAGCACGTTCGTATCGAGCACGATCATCCGAGGTCGACCCAACGGGGCGCGGAACGCTCCGGCAGTGGTAGCTCCTCGCCGCGCAGGTCCTCGGTGGCCTCCACCCAGGCCCGAGCTAGCCCGCCTCGTGTGAGCGCATCCGTCAGGATCGAGCGCGCCTCGGCCTCCATCGACCGGCCATGCTCGGACGCTCGCTGCCTCAAACGTCGCTGCACCTCGTCATCGAGGTTGCGCACCGTGATGTTCGCCACCCTCGACCTCCCTCCACGCAGCGTGCTAGCAATGCTAGCATCTAGCGGACCAGGATCGACGGACGGACACCTCGCCCCGAGTGAAGTCGCGCACGGCACCCCGCTCTCGTGGTGTCGGCGATCCAGCTCGATCACGGAGTAGGGCCACGGGTCGACCCAGTCGAGGTACCGCCGTGGCGTGACCCCGCAACGACGACGTTCTCGCCGCCGAGGTGGCTGTCGCAGCGCGCTGACAACGAAGCAGCCCCCAGTCGACAACCGAGGCAGACAGGGGTGGGGCGTGCAGTGACCCGACCTGCGACCTCTTGCGTGTCGAGCGAGGCCGCGAGGTCCAGCGCCATCCGGCGTGAGCGCCGAAAACCCCTGTGAGCTGCGGAACCGCTCCGAGTTCGTCCGGAGCCGGTCGGCCTCCCTCGAGCCCGTTTGGGCCCGGTTTCCTGCCAATTCCTGTCGAATCTGGGACTCACCACGTGGGGTCAGCGCAGACCCGGTGATGGGACCTTGCCTCGGCGATCGACCAACGCCGGAAGGCCAGCTTCCGTCCTTGTGAGCGCCTCCACCCACACACCGCGACGTACGGCCGCCATCAGGATGTCCGGCAGGACACCACCCCGGCCACCGGTCCGCAGCTTTCCCAGCACCAACCAGTGCAGCGGCGAGCGGCACGCTGGGTCCTCTGACGCACCGATGACGGATCAGCTGCCGCGAGTCAGCTCGTCAAGCAGCTCGCGGGGCGTCAGGATGCGGACCGGCGGCTCGTCAGGGTCCGTCTCGATGACCACCCGCACCTTCAGGCGCGCCTGTCGGCACCGTCGCCGCCGCTGCGTTCAGCACGCATCGCGTCGAGTTCCTCGTTGGCCAGCGCCAGGGCGTCGTCCTCCGACAACTCCTGCGGGTTGCGGGTCCAGATCCGCTCGAACACCTCAAGGAGGAAGTGGCGGCGCAAGACTTCGGCAACGAACTGCTCAGGCAGCTCGCCTCGTTCCGCGGCGCGCAGAGCGACGTCGCGAGCGAGGCCCTCATCGAGGTGGACGTTGGCGTTGGTCGGGCTCATGAGCACAGTGTGGCACGTCGCGAGGAGTCCTGGCGCCGTGCCGACCAGGCAACCAGACCCAGCGAGACGCTGACACGGGCGTGCAGGCGCATCGGACCCAGGCCGAGCGCGTGCGGATCCCGATCCCAGGGCTCCTTGTGCCGTGAGGAAGTTCATGTAGCGCTCGGGTGGGGTTGGACGGTGAGGTGCAGTTGTGTCGAAGAACCCGAGGTAACGCTGGTAGCTCGGCTTGACGTTGTGGTTGACCGACCCGTAGTAGCCACGTGACGCCCACGTGCAGGCAAGCGCCGGCGGCAGCTCGAGCTGTTCGGCGATCTCCAGCATCGTCTCGTCGCGGTTGGCCAGCCGCAGGGTCTCGTCGTGGAGGTAGCGGTAGGTCTCGCGCTTGGTGCCCAGCAGCGTCAGAGATGCCTCGTGGCCCCACGTCGGCCAGTGGTGCGAGGCGAACACCACCTCGGTGTCGACACCGAAGCGGGCGAGCATCGCATCGATCGTCTTCGACCAACCCAGCGCGTCACGGACCTGCGCACCGCGCAGCGTGTACAGGTTGTGCTGGACGTGGGTGACCACCTCCGCGGTCCACACCGCCCGCCAGGCGGGGAGGAAGAACACGAACTCCGCCGGCGCCTCGGTGTCGGGGGTGTACATGGTCTGCAGCTCGATCCCGTCGAGCACGATCGAGGTGTCGTCGTGCCCGATGAGCTCGGTCGGCTCAAGCAACCCGAAGGTGCCCGTCGAGGTGGTCTTCCCGAGCCCTGCCCCGACCTGACCCGTCGGCGAGGGTGGCAGGAGGTTGCCGTACATGTAAGACGCGCGGCGGCTCATCGCGTTGCCCGCCGTCACGTTCTCGCTCACCGCCTCGAAGGTGAAACCCTCCGGCGCCACGATGCGCACCCGCCCGGCGGCGACGTCCTCTGGCGTGCAGGCACCGCGGACCCCGCCGAAGTGGTCGGCGTAGCTGTGGCTGTACAGCACCGCAGTCACGGGGCGTCGTCCCACGTGGGTGTTGACCAGCTCGAGCGCAGCCGCTGCCACCTCGGCGGCGATGAGGGGGGCGAGCACGATCCAGCCGGTCTCACCCCGGACGAAGCTGATGTTCGACAGGTCGAGGCTGCGCACCTGGTAGATCCCGTCCACCACCTCGAACAGCCCACCGATGCCGTTCAGCTGCTCCTGCCACCACAGGCTCGGGTTCACGGCAGCCGGGGCGTCTCCCGTGACGAAGTCGAACTTGCGCGCATCCCAGACCGGACCACCGTCCGCCGTGGTCACCGTGTCCGGCAACGGGGCGAGATACCCGCGCCGGGCGTTCGTGAGATCGGTGGTGTCATCGAAGGGCAGGGCCTCGAGCGCTGCCGCGTGCAGCGCGGTCGTGGCAGCGCTGGCGTCGTTCACGGGTC
Organism: Nitriliruptoraceae bacterium; assembly: GCA_003565155.1. Classification (GTDB taxonomy): domain Bacteria; phylum Actinomycetota; class Nitriliruptoria; order Nitriliruptorales; family Nitriliruptoraceae; genus T1Sed10-7. The sequence continues at coordinate 11,761 of PXDB01000122.1, forward strand.
CGTACCTCCGGGCGAGACGCGAGAGGGCATCATGACCCCGCCTCATCCGTCGTCCGCCCCCCTACGGGATGAGGACGACGTGCTCCGACCCAACCGGCGCCCGCCGAGGACCTCAGCGCTGAGCGCGGACACGGGAGCGGGCCCGCACCCGGCACCACCGTCATGTCGCTGCCAGGCCGTCGACGCACGGGATCCGCCGCTGCGCGCCGGCGGGGAGCTCACGCCAACTTCACCCCGACGGGGTGAAGCGCTGCCGAGGCGCACCGAAGACCCTGCCTAGGAGTGCACGAGGTCGCGGAGCGGATCCGCGACCGGCGATCGACCGCACGGAGGTACCTGATGAGCGGGACGGAACGACCCGGCGACGGAGGCGTCACGGACGGCTCGGTCGCGATCGGAGGGACGGAGGTCAGCATCAAGCTGATCGTGGGCGCGCTGATCGCCGTCGGGGTGGCGTTCTTCGTGTTCCAGAACACGCAGGATGTCGCGCTCAGCTGGCTGTTCTTCCGGTTCACCATGCCGCTCTGGGGCCTGACACTGGTGCTGTTCGGCACCGGCATGGTGATGGGGTGGGCGTTGCACCTCCGGCGGCAACGTCGAGGGAGAGGCTGACCACACCGCGGTCGCGCGGACGTACAGCGTGACGCGCGCAACCGACTCGAGAGGAGTTGCTGTGGAGACGGCGGTGCTCGGGATCCTTGCCGTGTTGATCGGCGCCCTGCTCTGCTTCCGCGGTTACCTGGCCTTCCGGGCGGTGATCGCGGTGTGGGGGGCGTTCGCCGGCTTCGTGCTCGGTGCCGGGGTCGTGGCAGGCCTCACCGGGGACCGCTTCCTCGGCACGCTGCCCGGCTGGATCGTCGCTGGTGTCCTGGCGGTGGCCTTCGGGCTCGTGGCCTACCTCTACTACGCGGTCTCGGTGGTCATCGGGATGGGGGCCATGGGCTTCGCCCTCGGGACGACCCTGATGGTGGCGATCGGAGTGCGTTGGTCGTGGCTGATCGTGCTCGTAGGGCTCGCCGGCGGTGTACTGCTCGCCATGCTCGCGGTCGCCGCGGACCTCCCGCTGACGATCCTCGCGATCCTCAGCGCCTTCGCCGGGGCGAGCAGCATCGTGACCGGTCTGCTGCTGCTCGTCGGCATCCTTGATCGCACGGACCTCGCCGCACCGCAGGTGCCGACGGCCACCGAGCTCGGGTGGTGGTGGACCGCTCTGTACCTCGGCGTCGCGGTCGTCGGACTGGTCGTCCAGCTACGGGATGCCGACGCACGTCGCGCCGGCCTCCGGAAGGCGTGGGCTGCATGACGGCCACCTCCCCTCGCCGTGGTGGTCGCGGCGGAGGTGCCGGCGCCCCAACTCCAGAGGACCAGATGCCGCCGACTCCGGCACGCTCACCAGCCCGAGCGTGACACCGGCCGTCACGGCCTTCGAAGTCCTGCGACGTCCGGAGGCTGGCCGCTCCACCGCCGTCACGATGCTCCCTCCGCGCGCAAGCCGGCCGACCCGCCCCGCAGGCGGCACGCAACGGGATACGGGTGGGCCAGCTTCATCCGGTCGGCATGATGACGGCCCCCGATCAGGCCTGCGCCAGCACCCTCGCCTTCTGCGCTTCGAACTCCTCGGTGGAGAGCACCCCCTGGTCACGCAGCTGGGCGAGCTTGACCAGCTCGTCAGCGCTACTCCCAACCTGCGCCACCTCACGGATGTAGGCCTCGGCTGCACGCTGAGACTCCTGCTGCAGGGCCACGGAGCGCTCATGCATCGAACCGCCCCGAACGATCAGGTAGACGAGGACCCCCAGGTATGGCAGCACCAGGACGAACAGCACCCAGAACGCCTTCGCCACACCGCTGAGGTCGGCGCTACGGAACACGTCGGCGTACACCGAGATCAGCAACCAGATCCAGGCGACGAAGAGGAAGAACCACAGCATCGTGACGAACAGATCGAGCAGGGGCATCGCAGGGTCTCCGTATGTGGTGTGCGGGTGGCGCCGAGGTGACACCGGGCTCCGGGGGCAGGTCGCATCACTCGGCCCACGCAGCGTGGCTCCCCACCGACACCCCGGCATCACACCGTTGGGGTGAGGACGCCGGTTCACGGGAGTGTCGCGGGCGCGCGAGGTCCGGCTCCGTCCAGCCGGGTCCGAACGTGTTGGCGGCCTCCGCCGTCAACGTCGACGCCGCACCCGGAGGAGACGGGGAACGCGGCGAGGGAGGTGTTGACGTGCGCACGATCGACGCAACGTCAGCCTTCGATGAGCCGCGCTTTCAGGCTTGAGAACTCCTCGTCGCTGCACAGACCCTGCTGCCGGAGTTCCACGAGTTGCTCGAGCTCCAGGCACCCACCGCGCCGTCCTGACCCTTCGTGACCAGGAGGGCGTTGAGAACCCCTCGGACGCCGAGGACCGGCGGAGTAGAATCCTGGTAGGAGCCGTCACTCGGCCCCGCGCAAGCGAGAGCGCCGTGACCGTCATCGAGCCGCCGCTGCAGACGGCCTCCAGGGCAGCGCGCTACCGCGCGCCCGCCGTGGTCGGCTCGGAGCTGCGGCGCGACCGGCTCCTCCAGCAACTCATCGCCGATCCGGCTCCGGTGACGCTCGTGTGCGCACCCGCCGGTTCCGGAAAGACCACGCTTCTCGCGAGCTGGGTCGCAGCCATGCCCGACACCGTGATCGCCTGGCTGAACCTCGATGCACACGACGACGACACCCGGATCCTGTGGTCGCACATCCCAGACGCGCTGCGTGCCACCGGTCGCTTCCCCGAGCAGGCCCACCTCCACTCCCTGGTCGCGCCGCCCGGAGAGGTCGGAGCCGGGTTCATCGAGGCCGTGGTCGCCGAGACCGCGGCCCTGCACGAGCCCGTCTATCTCGTGCTCGACGACGTCCACGTGCTGCAGCACCCAGCGGTGCTGAACTCGCTCGCCCTGCTGGTACGACACCTGCACCCCGACTTCCACCTCGTGCTTGCAAGCCGGTCCGATCCACCGATCGGACTGCCTCGGCTCCGGCTCGACCACCGCCTCCGCGAGCTCCGTGCCGCCGATCTGGCGCTCACGCCCGAGGAGACCTCGGACCTCCTCGAGTTGGCCGGCCTCCGGCTCCCGGAATCCGACGTCACATCCCTGCACCAGCGGACCGAGGGGTGGGTCGCCGGCATCGCCATCGCTGCGATGGCGCTCCAGGCCGATGACGGCCCGACCGGCTTCATCGAACGGTTCGCCGGAGATGACCACGCGATCGCGGACTACCTGCTCACCGAGGTCTTCGACGCCCTGCCACGGGACAGCAGGGACTTCCTGCTGCGTACGAGCGTGTGCGCGGAGATGAGCGTGGATCTCGCCGAGCAACTCACCGGTCGTCAGGACGCGGCGGCGGTGTTCAACGAGCTGGAGCGCACCAACACCTTCACCCGGCAACTAGGACGAACACGCGAGAACTACCGGTACCACGACCTGTGGCGCACCTTCCTCGCCGCCGAGCTGCGGCGGACCGATGCCGAGCTCGAGCGCGAGCTGCATGCCGTGGCTGCCACGTTCCACGACCGGCGCGGGCACCACCTGCACGCGATGGAGCACCTCCTGGCGGCCGACGATGTCCAGGGTGTGGTCGCACTCGCCGAGGTGCACGCCCTTGGGACCATCCTCGATGGCCAGGGGGGACGCTTCCTGCGCATCGCGGAACGGTTCGACACGCACGCCGGCACGATCCCCGTGATGGCGCTGCTCGCGGCAGCGGCCGCGATGGTGATCGACGATCTCGACCGGGCTGACCGCTGGCTGCTCGAGATCGACCTGGAACACCTCGTCGTTGCTGCGGACCCGCAACTGGCCGCGCTCGCGGCGAGCATCGGCGTGGCGCGAGCCCGTTACACCCCGCGGGTCGACCTCGCCCTCGACAGACTCGAGTCGACCATCGCCGGTAGGACGGGCGATCAGGACCGTGACCTCTACACCCTGCTTCACCGTGGGATCGGCCATCTTCACCTCGGCCGGTACCGCGATGCGGCGGCCGATCTCGAGCGCGCGGCGGAACTCTCCCGGGTCACCGAACGGGCCGCAGCCCACCTGACCTGCCGAGCCTTCCTCGGGGGAGCCCTCGGCAGCGTGGGCGCGATCCCCGAGATGCGCGAGCAGGCAGAACAGGCCGTCGCTCTGGCCGAGCGATACGGATGGGCAAGATCACCGGCGACCGCACACGCCTACATGCTCGTCGGCTGGTCCGCCTACCTGCGAGCCGACACCGCGACGGCGGAGCGAGCGACAGCGCACGCCGTGACGGCTCTCGGGTCCCATAACGATCCCGGCGTGGAACTGGCCGTACGCAGCCTCGAAGTCATCGTCCTGACCCCTCCTGACCATCTTCACGACGCCCTGCAGCGCTACCGCACGACCTTCACCCGACTCGCCGATACCGACATCTCGCCAGCGGTCATGGCGTACGCGCTCCCCTACCTCGTACGGATCTGCCTCGGCCTCGGCGAACGACAGTGGGCGCAGGACTTCGCGGACTCGGCACGTCGCCGCTCGCCCGATCCGGGCGAGCCGCACCTGCTCCGCGCGATGATCCTTCACGCCGCCGGCTCCACAGACGCCGCCCGGCGCGAGTTGAACAGGATCACACGCCACGAGGCCCCGTGCCACCTCGTGACCACCGAGGTCGAGGCGCGGCTGCTCGGCGCGGTGATCGACCACCGCCGCGGGAACGCGACGCTGGCCCATGAGGAGCTCCTCGAGGCGCTCAGGTTGGCGGAGCCGCTCGACCTCGCGATCCCGTTCCTGGCTGAGGAGCCCCGTCGAGATCTGCTGCACAGCGGTCAGGGCCGCTTCGGGCGTCACGAGTCGTTCGTGCAGCAGCTCCTGGCACGCTACGCCACGCCGTCGCACCGCCCAGAGCAGGGGCTCGACCGCCTGACTGCCGGTGAGCTGGCGGTGCTGCGCGACCTGCCGTCCCGGTTGACCCAGAAGGAGATCGCGGCCGCGCGCTCCCTCTCGGTGAACACCGTGAAGACGCACATCCGCGCGATCTACCGCAAGCTCGATGTCGAGAGCCGACGCGAGGCCGTGGAGGTCGCGCGTCGCCTCGGCCTCGTCTGACGCGACGGCTGCCGACAGCGCCACCTCGAGTCACGAGCGCTGGACCTTGTCCTGCAGGCGGCGCCGAGCCGGAGCCACCCAGGTGGGGTGACGCGGCCGCGGCCACGAACCGTGAAGCTGCAGTCTGGCGATGACGCCCACAGCTGCCACGACGGCCAGCCGACGTTCGAGGACCGGAAGTATGTTGGAGACCAGGCGCTACGAGTTCCGCGTCGCTGAACGGTTGTCCGCGACCGTGGTCGCGGCCTTCCCGGAGCTGTCCGTCATGGACGGTTCCTCGTGCACGGTCCTGTTCGGCCCCCTACGCGACGACGCGGAACTCCATGGCGTCCTCACTCGCCTCCACTTGCTCGGATTGACGATCCTCGATGTGCATCGCCTACCGGACTGACCATTCACGACGAACGACGGTGCGACGCCACTGCGTCACCTCGAAGGGGTGATGCCTTCTCGACCAGGCGCAGCGAGGATGCGACGGTCGCGTCAACGTCCGCAGTCGAGCACAGCGCATGCATCCCGAGGATGGAGCCGTCGTAACGTCGTCACCAGACCGTCGGCGGTCGGAGCGTGCTGGCGGTCGCTCGGTATCCCCCGGCCGCAGCTGGTTGTCGCCGGCTCTCACCGTGCTGACCGTCGTCGCGCTCGTGACCGCGATGCTGGCGGTCTGGGTCCGCATGACGGTGCTCGACACCGACCGCTTCATGGCCGTCATCGAGCCGGCGCTGAGCGACGAGGCGTTCCCCGCAGCGCTGAGCGACGTCGTGGCCGGGCAGGCCCTCGTCGCCCTCGACCTCGACACGCGCGTCACCGCGACCCTCGACGAGTTCGATCGGTTCCTCGCCGACGCGTTCGGGGATGGGCTCGACCTCGACGTGGATCCGGCGGTGCGCGCGCGTCTGGCCCGACGCGACCGCCCGACGCTCACGACGCTCGCCCCGGGCATCGCGACGGCACTGGAGGCCAGGGTCATCGGGGTGGTCGACGCGTTCGTCCGCTCCGACGCCCTCCATGCCACGGTGAGGACGGTCGACCGGCTCGTGCTCGCGCTCGTCGGGCTCGCCGTGGTGCTGCTCGTCGGGACCGTCGTGACGGCCCGGGACCGGCGTCGGACCCTGCACAACCTCGGCATCGGCGTGGTGCTCGGGGCAGGGGCAGCGGTGCTGTCGGTCGAACGGATCGAGGCGGCGATCCTCGCGGAGATCAAGGGGTCCCACGGCCTGCGCGTCGCCGGCGTCCTCCTCGACGAGGTGACCGGCAACCTCCGCACGGTCGCTCTCGTTGTCGCGGTCTCCGCGCTGCTGGTGGTCGCACTGGCGCATCGTGCCGATGGCCCGGGAGGCTGGCTAGGTGCGAGCCTGGGAGCGCATCGCGCTCGATCCGGACACCGCACCCACGGTGGGCACCCGCCAGGACAGGCGGGCATCGAACAGAGGGAGGACCATCCATGACGGCAGCGTCAGCGTCGAGCGCCTGGTCCGTCGACGGCCATGTCTTCCACTACCGCGCCCAGGTGGAGAGCGGCCCACGGGTCGGCGGGTTCGTCTCGGTGGCGACCCCCGCAGGCAGCGTGCTCGGTCAGGTGCTCTCCCAGGATGTGATCGAGGAGGGCGGCACACGCCTGCTCGCCGGCGAAGGGCGGCTCGTCGGGCGCGGCCCCGGGCCGATCGCCTTCGATGACGCGGCGTTGACCACCGCGTCGACCGATGCCGTCGCCACCCTGCTCGCCGCCACCTCATCACCGCTGCAGGTGGGGACGCTGACGAGCCTCGACGGCGTCACGGCTGCGCTCGACGCGCGCGGCTTCAACCGTCACACCTTCCTCTGCGGCCAGTCGGGCTCGGGCAAGACCTACTCGCTCGGGGTCCTGCTCGAGCAACTGGTCCTGCACCCCCGCCTGCCGCTGCTCATCCTCGACCCCAACGGTGACCACGTCCACCTCGGAAGGACCCACGACGGCGTCGACCCCGACACCGCCGCGGCCTACGCCGCAGCGGCCGAGGGCATCCGGGTCCTACGGGCGACGGACCACGGCGATGGAGACCCGCTGCGGATCCGATGGACCGACCTCGGCATCGCCGGGAGCGCCGCGACGCTGCAACTCGACCCGATCGCCGACCGCGATGAGTACAACGCGTTGCTCCACATCGTGTCGGATCGGCCTGCGGAGACCTTCGGGACGGTCGCCAGGGCCTTCGAGGTGCTCGGTCAGAGTGGTGACCCCGTGCTCGATGCGGTCCGCAAGCGTGGGGAGAACCTCCAGGTCGACCGCATGGCCGCCTGGGCGAGCCAGGCCGGCCGCTCACTGCACGAGATCTGGATCGAGGACAGGCCGCGAGCGATCGTCGCGGACAGCTCGGGGTTCGAGGAACGACGTGAGCGCATCGCCGTGGCGGTCGCCGTGCTGCAACAGCTGTGGGCGCGCCGCAAGGAGCGCCGGGCGCTGCTGCTCGTGGTCGACGAGGCGCACGACGTGTGTCCGGCCGACCCGTCCGACGAGCTCCAGGAACTCGCGGTGGAGCTGTTCACACGGATCGCGGGCGAGGGCCGCAAGTACGGCATCCACCTCCTGCTCGCGTCGCAACGTCCCGACAAGCTGCCTGACAACGTGTTGACGCAGTGCGACAACCTGCTGCTGATGCGGGTCAACTCGGCCGCCGACCGTGCCGCCCTCGCGCAGCGGTTCGGGTTCGCGCCACCGCACCTCGTCGAGCTCGCCGGCACCTTCGGCCTCGGACAGTCCCTGGTCGCCGGCAAGGTCGCACCGATGCCCTTGCTGGTGCAGACAGGGACGCGGCTCACCCCGGAGGGCGGCGCGGACGTGCCGACCGACTGGGCTGGCTGAATAGCCGGGCGGCTGAGGGTCGCCTCGCCGCCCGAACCACCGCGGCACCATCGACCGGTCGAGGTCCCGCCCGCTACCGGGGACCCGAGGACGACGAGGTGGTCGCCAACCAACGGAGCTGCCAGCCCGACCTGCTGGTCTCCGGCGACGCCGGCCGCGTCGGGCTACGAGCCGATGGCGCCCCCTTCCTCACGCCACGTGAACCGCTCGAGCGACCTCGAACCTGCACGAGCAACGGCTCGGCCCATCCCGCAGCCCGCTGTCGCAACGCGTTGCGAGTGCGTAGCCCCCGACCGAGATCAGGGGGCTACGTAGGGTGGGACGTGCAGGAATCGAACCTGCGACCGCTTGCGTGTCGAGCGAGGCGATGCCGTCCAACGGCATCCACCACGAGCCAGGGAAACCCCTCCTGAACTGGGACAACAGTCCACGGTCGTCTATCGACCACCACCCCCAGCCAGGCCAGTCCGGCGTCCGTTTCCTGCCGAGCTTCCTGTCAACCATGCGGCGGGGACACCGAACATGGTCCCGCTGGCGCTACCTGCCCGAATCCGTGATTCCGATCGCTCGCTCGGCGTCGTCACGGCGCGCATGGCCGCCACGTGGCCGGAACCACTTCACGACACGCAGTTGCTGGTGGAGACCCTGCCGCGACGCGGCCCTTCGACAAGGACCGCTCCTGCCGGCGTGGCGGGGTCAGTCTCGTTCGCGCAGGGCACGCTCGATCAGCAGTTCGCCGAGATCACGTCGACCGTCCAACACCGTGAGAAGGACAACGTCGTTCCCGCGGACGGTGAACATCAACCGGTACTGGCCGACGAGCACCTCGCGGTAGCCATCGAGTCCCTCGGCCTCGAGCTCAGGGACGACACGACATCGAAACGGCATCGTCTCCAGGCCAGCCACACCGTGCGTGATCTGCCCGTAGAGACGCTCGGGCACCTCGGCACCGTCTCTGCCGACCACATAGTCGATGACGCTCAGAAGATCATCGACGGCGGTCTGCGTCCACTGAACGGCGAATTGGTCGCTCACGACGCTCCGCGACGGTCGGCCAAGCGGGCGGCAACGAGCCCATCGACCGACGCCTGGTCGTGCACGCGTCCCGCCCGGTGGTCCTGTTCCCCCTGCGCGAGCAGCTTCAGCAGGTGCAGTGCACGCTGCTGGCGCTGATAAGAGTGAACATCTTGCAGCACCGCGGTCGGCTTGCCGTTCTGTGTGATGACGATCGGGCTGTGCCGGTCCGTTGCCCGCGTGATGAGGTCGGCGGCGCTGCGCTTGAGCGCCGTGACGGGTTCGATGTCATTCGAGAGGTCCATGGCCCCGATAATAGCACCGGACTTGGCACCCTGCGAGATGGCGTGTGACCGATGACCGGCCGACCTGAGCCTGGAGAATGCGTCGAGCAACCACGCGACCACCACGTGCGGCCCTCCGGGTGAGGACCGCACACCCCACCCCATGCCGAAGTCCCCTGCGAGTGGGTCCGAGTCGGTCGGGAGCCGCTCGAAACCAACGCCTGCGTTGCGTGGGGGCAGGTCATGCCGCCGCCCCCCCAGGTGTGGTCAGGGGTACAGGCTCGGCGGGCGTGAAGCACTCCGACGGCGCCGGTCACGCTCGTCGTCGTCCCTTCGGTGTGGTTGGGCTCGGGCTTGCCTGCCCGGCTGAGCCGCAGCTTGAACGCGACGTCGAGGTCGTCGTTGCCTCAGCGGTCACCAGCGCCGACCGATGCGGTCTGCGGGGCTGTCTGCCGCTTTTCGGCGTACATCGCCACGTCTGCCTGGTGGAGGAGATAGTGGGGGTCATCGGTCCCGGGGGACGTCACCATCCCGATACTGATGCCGATCTTCGCCGAGTTCCCGCGGGGGAGTGCGATGGGTTCGCGCAACTCGCGACGGAGCCGCGCGACGGCGGTCTCGGCGCCGGCAGCATCCGTGAGCTGGCCGAGGACGATCGCGAACTCGTCACCGCCGAGCCGGGCGACGGTGTCTCCGGATCGGACGCCACGCTCGAGCCGTCGGGCGATCTCGATCAGGATGGTGTCTCCGGCTTGATGCCCGTAGCGGTCGTTGATCGGCTTGAAGCCGTCCAGGTCGAGCACGATCAGGCCCACTCTCCCCGCTGTTCGTGGTGCGGACGCCAGGGCATGGTGGAGCCGGTCGAAGAACAGCGTGCGGTTCGCCAGGCCCGTCAACGGATCCTGGAGGGCGAGGTCACGCAGGCGTATCTCGTTGGTGCGGCGCGCGGTGACGTCCAGCATCTGGGCGACGAGCTGCGTGGGCCCCTCACGGTCTGGATCGAGGAACAGGGCGACCTCGAACCAGCGCGGTGCATCTTCGGTGTCCGCCTCGAGCTCGCCGTGCCACGTGTCCAACTCGTCGGCCAGCAAGCCGTGCAACCCCGCGCGTAGCTGCTGTCGGTCCGCATCAACGAACAGCTCGCACCAGAGTGTGGTGCTGCTCTTGCGGTGCGTGCCCTCTAGGAACCGTGCCGCGATGCGGTTCGCGGACACGACGCTGAGTCCGCCCTCGACCACCTGGAGTTCGACGACACCGGTCAACCCTTGCTCCTGCACCAGCCGTAGCCGGCGGTCACGTCGGGCGATCCTGGCTGCAGCCTCCCGACGGCTCTGTACGACCAGGAACGCGGTGAGCATCACGAGGGCCAGGGTGGCAGCGAACAGTTGGACCAGCGCCACCGCATCCTGCACCGTCGGCACCCCACCGGTAGCGCCGGTGGCCGTGAAGGGTCCACCACCCCGCAACGTCATGACGGCGGCGAGCCCGGCTGCGGCCACGAGCTGCCCGGCGAGCACCCGCACGCCGCTGCGCAGCGCGGCCCACAGCAGGACGGGAACGGTCATGAAGACCAGCGGAATCCGCTGCCCCGGCGCGAACACCAACAGCATCACCGCGCAGACCAGTACCCACTGGCCGGCGACCTCGGCCCTTCCCGCCTCGGCCTGCGAGGGGAGCTGACGCATCGGGAGCAGTCCGAACAGCAGCAGCGCCGACAGGTGCGAGGGCGCTATGGACCGGACGGTGGGCCACACCGGGTTGCCGTAGGCGACACTGACGACCAGCGCCGCCAGCACCGCCACCAGCACCGCACCGACGCAGACGGCCAGCACGAAGCGCCACAGATCCTCCGGCCCGTGCATCTGGCGTGGATCTCTCCCGCCGCGCTCAAGCAACCACACGATCGCGAAGAGTTCGATCGCGTTCGCGAACCCGAGGAGCACCGCGACCCGCAGCTCCTGCCCACCCGTCGCGTTGATGGCGAACGTCGCGATGAGATGCGCGCCCAACACCCACCATCGCTGCGACGCGCTGGCGAGCAACAGGGCGACCAGACCCACGCCCGCAGCCGGCCACCACACCGCCAACGTCGAGCCGGACGGCCGGAAAACCTCCACCGACAGCAGGCCCACCGCATAGACCGTGAGGGTGAACAGCAACAGCTGGAGCGCCGCCGGCACACGTTGCCAAGCCGGAATCAGGAGAGACATCACCATGCCGCCCCTGTCGGCCATCCGGCACGGCACTTGAGCCCCGGGGTCGGCGCGGCAACTGCGACACCGCAGCGAGTCGGGAACCCGACAAGGGCGGAGTTGCTATCGGGACGGGGCGGGGACCCAGGCGGCGGACCACATCGTTGGTCCGCGAGAAGGCGCCCATCGACCCGATCGCGACCAAGCTTCGGGTTCGCCGAGTCTGGTCTGCACCAACGCGTACCACGTACTGAGACCGGCACCGGGCAGCGCGAGGGGCGAACCACTCACGCGGACATCGCCGCCCCAGCAGCCCGGACCACCCACCAGCATCCTGCCCTCGGACACCGGCACACGCAGCATGGCAGTCACGGTTGCGAGCATGCGACCGGCCGACACCGTGCTCTGGAACGCGGCCCTTGGCCGTGTGTAGTCTGCGGTGAGCTCTCTGGGTCCGGGGCCTGCGGTCCGGGCACGGCGCCCGGCCTGCCGAAGCGGCGGCGCCGAGACCGGGCCGCAGTGCCCGGTTACGACGCTGCGGCGACGAACCTTGGACGAAGTCGGACAGGGTCCGTTGCTCGACACCGAACGTTGCCGCGAGCTCACGCGTGTCCAGCGGGGAGTCGTAAGCCTCGAAGGACCACATCGGCGGGTGCAGCGCGGGCGGGAGTCCGGGGATCGGCTCTCCGGCGTCGACCCAGTTGGTCGGTATCTCCCGGCCCATTCGGCTTCGAACCGCCCCACGATGTCTCGCCAGCTGACCGGCTCAGGCCCACCGATCGCCAGCACCGCGTTCTCGGCTGCTGGGTGTGTGGTCGCCGCGACCGCGTGGTCCGCGACGTCTTCGACGGCGACCGATGAGTGCACCCGTCAGCCGTCGCGGACAAGCGTGACCGGTTGACCACTGAGCGCCGGGCCCCACCACCGTCGGGATCCACACGTCCCTGCAGCTGTCGGGCCGCAACACCGTCCGGGTCATACCGCTGGCGTGGAGCCGTTCTTCAGTGCCCCCTTGGCGGCGAGGAAGGGAACGGGACTCGCGGTGTCTGCTGACAGGGAGGACACGTAGACGAAGCGTTCGACGCCCGCCGCTTCCGCAGCGTCGATCAGGGCAGCGTTGCCCCGAAGGTCGACCGTCTCGACCGTGTCCTCACCGCCGCGCTGCACCGAGTTCGCCGTGGTCACCAGCGTGGTCGCTCCCTCGCAGGCGGCCTGCAGCGACGCCGGGTCCTTGAGGTCGCCGTCGATGGGCTCAACGCCCGCCGCGGTCAAGGACGCGACCGAGGCAGAATCGCGAACCAAGGCCCGCACCTCCTCGCCCCGTTCCAGCAGTCTGTGCGCGATCTTCCCGCCGAGAAGGCCGCTCGCACCGCCGACCAAGTGCCTGCTCCCCCTCGCAACCGCACACCGGTGGATTCCGCCACGTTGAGACAAACGCCTGCGGCTGTGCAGGACTCTCGAGCTCGGTGTCGTGCCGCGCCGCGAGCGTCAGCCGCCAGGCCAGCCCGCAGGACGAGGAACTCCGGTGTGCTCCCAGCGCAGCCAGTCGAGCAGGAGCCGCTTGCTCCTCTCGTGCGCATCCAGACCACACCGAACGACGGCCGGCATCTGATCCCTCCTGGGGCCGAGGGAGTCGACACGGCACCACCTTGCTTGTGATGCCGATCCGGAGGACGGTCGACGGTTTCGACGTGCATCGGTTGACTACTTGACTCGGGCGCCGTGCTCCCGGAGGCTTGTGGAGCGCCACGGGGAGCGGATGGTCATGTCGGCTGAACGTGTGCAACAGGTCGCTGAGCCGTACTTCCGGGGGCACGACCTGCACGCACTGGCCCCGGACGTCGTCTCGCTCGACATCCCGACAGGACGCGAGGTCCAGGGCAGGGATGCCGTCGCAGACGGGATGCTCGCGGACTTCTGGGGCCGGTCCTTCGAGGGCGGAGGGCAGCTCACGCGCACGTCCTACGCCGCGGACGGCACCGCAGTCATGGAGTTCGACTTCGTCGGCCGTCACATCGGTACGTTTCACGGCATCGCGGCGACCGGCCAGACCGTCACCGCCAAGGTCTGCATCGTCGCGACCGTGGGCCAGGAGCACATCGAACGCGAACACATCTACTACCCGCTGGCCCACATACTCAAGCAGCTCCACGGCTGAGAGTGCCGATCCCGGTTCTGCGGCGGCACGGGCCGGATCATGGGGCCGCCGACGCCAACGCGCCCTCGGCTGCCTCACCCCCGTCGAGTTCGAAGCCATCATCACCAGCCCCGACCTCCAAGCAGCAGCATGACCGCCACAACCACCGTCAACCACACCCGGGGCAATCCCGCCGACCCCAAGACCCGCCGCTCACACCGCTCGCTGCTCCTGCCGCACGTCTGCATCGAGCAGCTCACACGCCACCGTGAGCAGCAAGCCCTTGAGCGGGTCGAACGTGTTGGGCGCCACGTGAGGTGAGGACCGTGGACTGGTGTGGCCCTCACACAGCGGCACACCGCTGTCCCCGTCCGACCTCCGTCGGCTGCTGCGCCGCCAGTGTGAGCTCGCCGGGATCCGACAGGTCACCTTCCACACCCTGCGCCACTCCGCAGCCACGCTCCTGCTCGCACAGGGCGTGCCTTCCCCGGTGATCCTGGACGTGCTCGGCCACCAGGACCTGCGCATGCTGCGCCGCTACCAGCACGTCACTGACTCGCTGCGCCAGGACGCCGCCGACGCGATCGACCGCAGCTTTCCTGTCAATCTTCCTGTCAACGACGAAGCCCCCGACCGAAATCAGGGGGCTACGTAGGGTGGGGCGTGCAGGAATCGAACCTGCGACCTCTTGCGTGTCGAGCAAGCGCTCTAGCCGACTGAGCTAACGCCCCGAGGGTGGAACAGGGTGAAGCGAGGTCGTACGGGGGCGAACCGTACAGCGGGCCGCCACCCCCGGCAAACCGCAGCGGTACGCTGCCGTCCCATGATCAGGAGGGACGCCGTGGCGGCGTTGTCCACTCCCCCGCTCGGCCCGAAGCCCCGCAATCCGTTCCTCATCGGCGCGGGCCGCGCCTCGGCCGTGGCCGTCTCGCTATGGGCCCTGACCTGGGTCGCGGAGACCGGCTTCGCCGCGTGGGTCCGCCACCAGGTCAGGACCCCGCCGCCGCAGTGAGCGACGCGCCGCGACCGACGGAGCCGACCTCCATGACGGCGTCACCAGCGAACGGCTCTGCGCCCACGGACCCGATCTTCCACCTCGATGGGGACGCGTACGTCGCCACCAGCCTCGCCCGGGGCCCCTGGGACCCCACCACCGCCCACGGCGGGGCACCGGCCGCCCTGCTCGCGGCGGCCGTCGACGCCGCACCCGCCCTCGCCCCCATGCAGGGCGTGCGGCTGACCTACGACCTGGTCCGCCCGGTTCCCCTGGCGACCCCGCTCCACCTCGACGTCGAGGTGGTCCGTGAGGGCCGCCGTATCCAGGTGCTCGACACGCGGTTGACCACCGCGACGGACGGCACGGAACTGGTGCGGTGCCGGGCCCTGCGGATCCGCACCACCGACGACCTCGCGCTCCCCACCGATCGCCCGACAGCCGGCGAGCCCCTCCCCGCGCTGCCGGAGGCGCTCCCCCGTCTGGCTGCCACCCCCGGGCTCGACGACGAGGGCTTCTGGACCGCCGTCGACGTCCGGCTGGTCTCCGGGCGGCTCGGCGATCCCGGTGTCGGGCGCGGGTGGTTCCAGATCATCGCTCCCCTGACCGACGCCACCGGCGAGCACGCCCCGACCCTGACCCCGCTGGCCCGGGTGGCGGCCTGCGGCGACTTCGGCAACGGGATCGGCGCGCCCCTGCCCATGGGCCCCTTCCGCTACATCAACCCGGACCTCACCGTCGACCTGCACCGCCTCCCCGTGGACGAGTGGGTGTCGCTGGAGGCGCACTCGGTCGCCGAGCCCCACGGCGTCGGCCTGACCACCGGCACCCTCGGCGACCGCCGTGGCGTGCTCGGCACCAGCCTGCAGAGCCTGTTCATCGACGCGGGTTGAACTCCACCAGCATGGCCTGCTGGGCGGCGACCACGCCGTCGAACACCGTGCCCTCGCGCGCACGGTCGAGGTCGCTGGTCAACAGCACGGTCCACACGCCGTCGCCGCGATCAGGGTCGTCGGCCACCTCGACGGCATCCGCACCGAGGTTGACGAGCACCCGCACGGTGCGTACGAGCGCACCGTCCTGGTCGTCCGGTGCGGCGGCCACACGGTCGTAGGCGATCACCTCGTCGTGGAGCTCGAGGAGCCGCATCGACGCGGCGGGCCGCAGCGCCGGGTGGTCGCGCCGCAACGCCAGCAGCCGCCGGTGCAGGTGCAGGATGGAGCGCTCGTCGGCGCGCTGGGCCTCGACGCTGCGTGCCGCGGGATCCGGCGGCCAGGGCAGCCACGGCGCCCCCGCCCAGCCGTGCCCGCCACCACCGGCACCGTCGGCCGCGGCGGCGGTGGTGGCGCCGTCGGCGGCGTCAACAGCGTCGACGTTCCCCGCGCCACCGGCGCCATCGGCCGCGTCGGCGGTCCACGGCAGCGGCGCCCGGCACCCGTCCCGCCCGCCGGGATCGACCACACGGTCCGGCGGGATGTCGGCGTCGGGTAGGCCGAGCTCATCCCCCATGTACAGGAAGGGCACGCCGCGCAGGGTCAGCAGCATGACCGCTGCGGCCCGGGCCCCGGCCTCGCCGCCGGCCCGGGTGGCGACCCGCGTCCAGTCGTGGTTGGACAGCACCCAGGTCGGCAGCACCCCGACCTCGTCGAAGGCCTGCTGGACGGCACCGATCGCGCCGCGCCAGGAGGGAGCGTCCCAGGTGGAGTACAGCAAGCTGAACTGGAAGGCGAGGTGGAGGGTGTCTGGGCCGACGTAGGTGGCGACCTGCGCGGGATCGGGCAGGTTCACCTCCCCGACCATCGTGGTGCCGGGGACCTCCTCCAGGCAGGCACGGATCGCGCGCAGGAAGGGGGCGACGGCCTCGGGCTCGTGGTGGTGGCCCGCGCGCGGGTGCCCGGCGAACGGTGGCGCATCGTCCGCGAGCTCGGGCGCCTTGCCGATCATGTGGACCACGTCGGAACGGAAGCCGTCCACCCCGCGGTCCATCCAGAACCGCAGGACGTCGAGCATCGCCTCCCGGGCGTCCGGGTGATGCCAGTTGAGGTCGGGCTGCTCGGGGAGGAACTGGTGCAGGTAGTACTGGCCCGTGGCCTCCTCGTAGGTCCAGGCGGGCGCGGCGTCGCGGAAGTGGCGGATCCAGTTGTTGGGCGGCCCGCCGTCGGGTGCCGGGTCGCGCCACACGTACCAGTCACGCTTCGGCGCCTCCCGGGAGCCGATCGCGTCACGGAACCACGGGTGCTGGTCCGAGGTGTGGTTCGGGACGTAGTCCAGCCACACCTCGAGTCCCCGCTCGTGGGCCGCGGCGAGCAACGCGTCGAGGTCCTCCATCGACCCGAACAGCGGGTCCACGTCGGTGTGATCGGCCACGTCGTAGCCGAAGTCGCGCATCGGTGAGCGGAAGATGGGCGACAGCCACACCGCGTCGACACCCAACCAGGCGAGGTGGTCCAGCCCGGCGGTGATGCCCGCCAGATCGCCGACGCCGTTGCCCGTGGTGTCGCGGAAGGAGCGGGGGTAGACCTGGTAGACGACCCCGTGGAAATCACCTGGGGCGGTACCGGGGTTCGTCGCTGCGTCGCCCTCAGCCATCCTGCTCCCCCCGGTGCGGCCAGCTGCGCCGCCCCTCACCTCGCACCGCGCTCTTGCGCTGTTCCCGGAACCACACGAAGCCC
>PXDB01000096.1 GCA_003565155.1 Nitriliruptoraceae bacterium
CCGGTCTCAAGGAGGCACGTCGCGGCCGCATCGACTACAACAGAAACCACCCGCCCGAGCACCAAACATGAATTGGGTTAGAACACCGGCCGGCTCTATCAAAGAGTCAGATACACCCCAGCGGTGCGGAGTCCAGCACCCGCCTGACCCCGATCAGCCCCGCCTCGGCCGCCACCTCGGTGGAGGCGGTGAAGATCCGGCGAGGATCGTCCGAGGCCTCCAGCCGCATCCGGAACCGGACCAGGACACTGTGATCGAACGAGATCCAGCCGTCCTGCCACCCGCCAACCCCGCAGGCATACCGCCATCGGGCGTCGTAGGTGAACCGGTCTACCGCCTCGCGGTCCGACAGGCCCTCGAGGCGTTGCAGCACCAGCACACAGGCCAGCACCGAGGGTGGCACCGAGCGCCGTCCCCGTGCCGTGTACAGATCGGCGAACATCTCGTCAGGGAACAACCGGTGCCGTTCACGATGCAGCAGCCCGTAGATCGTGTCATCACCGACCATCCGGTCGCAGAACCCGACCACCGGATCGAACAGATCCCCCTGCCGCTCCGACACACCTAACGTCACACCAACCCCACCCATCACGACGCTGATGATATGATTCTGTCACACCCGACCGACAGAACCTACGAACCAGAACACGAAAAGCACCAGCCACCTAGGGCTACTGATCGACCAGCGCCAGGCGGATCCGACGGAAGCCGCGGCCCTTGGACTCGACCTTGGCGATGCGGACCCGTCCGACCTCGGTGGTGTCGGCGACGTGCGTGCCCCCGTCGGCCTGCCGGTCCAGCCCGACGATGTCCACCACGCGCACCCGCGTGAGCGACGACGGGAGGAGCGACACCTTGGTGCGGATCAGCGACGGGTCCTGATCCGCCTCTTCCCGCGGAAGGAAGGCGATCTCCACCCGTCGCGCCGCGTCGAGCTGGCGGTTCAACTCCTCCTCGAGCGAGACCTTGTCCTCCGGATCCCAGTCGGGTAGCTCGAAGTCCAGCCGGCCCACACCCGGTTCCATGTTGCCGCCGGTGACGGGACTCGCGTACCGCTCCCACACCACGCCGCACAGCGCGTGCATGGCGGTGTGGGTGCGCATCAGGCGGTAGCGGCGCTCCCAGTCGACCTCGCCACGCACCGCGGTCCCCGTGGGCGGCACGCCTCCCTCGAGCCAGTGCCACACCCCGCGGGCGTCCTCCGCGACGCGCACCACGGCCAGCCGGTCGTCGCCGATGGTGACCTCGCCGGTGTCGGGGGGTTGGCCCCCACCTCCGGGGTAGAACACGGTGCGGTCCAGCAGCACGCGGCCGTCGTCCACGTCGTGATCGACCACCGTCGCGTCCACGCTCCGTGCGTACTGGTCGGTGGAGTAGAGGCGCTCGGTCACGCGAGGTGCTCCTCGACGGTGTTGGTGGACGATGCACCGTAGCCAGCGCGAGCGCCTAGGCTGGCCGCGATGCGTTGTCCAAGCTGCCTCGACGAGTACGAACCGGACGTCGTCCGGTGTGCCGCCTGCGACGTGGATCTGGTCACCGAGGAGGAGCTGGAGGCCGACGGGGCCGCCACCTCCCGGCCACGCCCACGGCCTGCCCGTGCCGATGTCCCGTCGGGTCCGCGCCCCCTGGGCCGGTTCCACCCTGACATCCTCCCGCAGGTGCTCGCGGTCCTGCGGGACAAGGGCGTCGAGCACGACGTCCGCAGCCGGGACGACGATGTCGAGGTGGCGGTCGAGGCCGACCGCCGCGACGAACTGCGCGCGGAGTTGCTGATGCGGTGGGATGAGCTGCTGGCGGAGCTCGATGCCGACCTCGCGCCCGACGTACTCGGTTCGGGGAAGCACGCATCCGGCTGGCTGGACGCGCCGACGGGCAGCTACATCGACCGCGACGGAAAGCTCGTGGTCGACGCGCCACCCGAGGATGACGCCGACGATCGGCGGACCCTCGGTCCGACCCTGGTCGCCGGGGGTGCGATCCTCGCGCTCGCCGGGTGGCAGGTGCTGGACGTCGGCGCCGTGATGATCGCCGGTGCGGCGCTGGCGCTCATCGGCGTGTTCATCCCGCGGTAGCGACGGCCGCGCGGCAGCGGGCGGGCCGCGAGGTCCGTCAGCCGACCGCGGAGCCGCTGGCGAGCAGCCGGTACGACTCGAGCAGGTGGTGCCAATGACAGGCCGTGCACACCTCGACGGTGTACACGGTCAGGTCGCCGTGACGCTCGGCGTGCCGCACGAGGGCGTCCGCCGGTAGTGCCCGCCCGGAGGGGGTCCGGGGGCCCTTTCCCTCGAAGACGTAGGACACGTGCTTGAGCGCGTCGCGCTCGCACAGCGGGCAGGGCTCCCCGGCGTCGCTCCCGATGTGGGTGCCTGCCCGGACCAGGTCGGGATGGGCATCGCGGACGTCACCGAGCGGACGCACACCCTCGGTGACCTCACGCAGTAACGCACGCCGGCGCAGCCGGTAGTCGGTCCGGGCCTCACGCACGGTCCTGCAGCCTCCAGATCGGGCGGGCGTCCGCCGCCCCCACCGTGGGGACCCACACAGGCTACGGGCAGTGGGGTTCTCGCGCAGGTGCTCGTTGACGGCGCAGTACCGTCTCGCGGTCCACCTCCCGCCGGAGGGACGTCCTGCTCGCCATGACGTCGCCCGCGGGCAGCCCCGGAGATCGTCGTGCCGACACCGCCCGCCCACCCGTCACCGCTGCCTCCCCCTGTACGGCGGCAGGACCACGTCGAGGTGCTGCACGGCCACGAGGTCGCCGACCCCTACCGGTGGTTGGAGGCCGGCGCCACCGATCGCGAGGTGGCGGCCTTCATCGACGGGCAGGACGCCGCAGCGCGGGCACACCTCGCGGCCCTTCCGGGGCGCGAGCACTTCGCGAGACGCCTGCGGCAGCTCTGGAACCACCCACGGCGCAGCACTCCCTGGCGCCGAGGAGGCTGGTGGTTCCAGCTGCGCAACGACGGACTGCAGGAGCAGGACGTGCTGTGGCGCGCACCCGCCGTGCCGGATGCCCCCCGTGGACGGCTTCCCGCCCCAGCTGCCTGGTCGGTGCTACTGGACCCCCGCGAGTGGTCCGCCGACGGCACCGTGGCGCTGTCCGGACTCGCGACCAGCGATGACGGTCGCCGCCTGGCGGTCGGCCGGTCAGCGGCCGGCTCGGACTGGACGACCTGGCGTGTTGTGGACGTGGCGGACGCCACCCTGCACGACGACGAGGTGCCGTGGTCCAAGTTCGGGCCGGCTGCCTGGCTGCCGGACGGCAGTGGCTTCCTCTACACCGCCTACGACCCCCCGGCTGCGGGTGATGAGCACGCTGCGGCCAACCACCACCAGCAGGTCCGTCTCCACCGGGTCGGCACGCCCGCGACCCAGGACGCGCTGGTCCACGCCCACCCGGACCAACCGGAGTGGGGCTTCCACCCCGCGGTCAGCCACGACGGCCGCTGGCTGGTCCTCACCGTCACCCGGGGTACCGACCCGGAGACGGGCGTGCAGGTCGCTGCGCTGGACGACAGCGGTGGCGTCGGCCCGGTGCACACGCTGCTCGAAACGGGTCAGGCGTCCTTCGAGCCGCTGGGGGTCGTGGGTACAGAACTGCTGCTGCTGACCGATCAGGACGCTCCGCTCGGCCGCGTGGTGGCGGTGGCACTGCCGCAGGCGCTGGGGACCAGCGAGCCCGGCGCCAGCGGGCCTCGCGTGAGCGAACCGAAGCTGCGCGGTGTGGTCGAAGAGGGCGAGCACCGTCTCCTCGACGCACGCATCGTTGGGGCGGGGCAGCCCGGGCAGCGCGGCTGGCTCATCCTGCACCGCCTCCGGCACGCCTCCTCTCGGCTCGAGGTGGTCCACCCGGGGGACGGCACGCTCCTCGGGCGGGTCCCACTGCCGTGGCCGATCACGGTCACCGGGCTCTCAGGTGGCCGGCGGGACGACACGCTCCACCTCGGCGTCGGCAGCTTCACCGCACCGGACCGCCTGCTGGCCTGCCACCTTCCGGAGCTCACCACCCAGGAGGTCTGGCGACCCGACGGCGGTACCTCCGGCAGTGGTGCAGCCGTGGCCGGGCAACACGCAAGCGGCGACGCTGCGGTAGGGCACGAGAGCGGTGCAGCTGCGGATGAGGGTGCCTCGGCATCGACGGTGCTGGTGGAGCAGGTGCACGTGCACCACGACGGCGTGGCGGTACCGCTGTTCCTCGTCCACCGCCCGGATGTGACGCCGGACGGCGCGCGTCCGACGGTCCTGTGGGGCTACGGCGGCTTCGACATCCCCGTCACCCCGATGCACCGTCCCGGGTGGCGTGCGTGGGTCGAGGCCGGTGGGCTGCTCGCGGTCGCCTGCCTGCGAGGCGGCGGCGAGTACGGGCGTGCCTGGCACGATGATGGCCGCCTCGCGCACAAGACCAACGTCTTCGCGGACGCGCTGGCGTGCGCTGCGTGGCTGACGGGACGGCGCCGCGACGAGGTCACCGCGACCGCGCTGTCGCCGGAGGCCGATCCCGCGGCGGTGTGGTCCGCGCCCGGTCACCTCGGCATCGAGGGTCGCTCCAACGGCGGTCTGCTCGTCGGTGCGTGTCTCACCAGGGAGCCCGCCGCCTTCGGTTCGGCGGTCCCGGAGGTCGGTGTGCTGGACATGGTCCGGTTCCACCGGTTCACCATCGGGTGGGCGTGGACCTCGGACTACGGCTCACCGGACGACCAGGGGGACCTCACCGTCCTGCTCGGCTACTCGCCGTACCACAACGCCGAGGTGGGACGCCGCTACCCGGCGACGCTGGTCACCACGGGGGACACCGACGACCGGGTGGTGCCAGCGCACTCCTTCAAGTTCGCCGCGGCGCTCCAGCACGCCCAGGCAGGCCCGGCACCCATCCTCCTCCGGGTCGATCGGTCCGCGGGTCACGGGGCCGGCAAACCCATCTCGAAGCTGCTCGAGGAGCGGGCGGACGTGCTGGCGTTCCACGCCGCCCATCTCGGGCTGGACGTGGGCGACGTTGGCGCGGACGGGGCAGCACCAGCCGCTGTCAGCTGAGCGCGTAGCAGCAGCCGACGACCGGCGCGACAGCATCGCGCCCGCGCGACCCTCTCGGCCTCCGCCGGGCCGTTCGCGCCCACCGGCGTGACCACCAGCATGCCCCCGCGAGCCGCATGCCCCCGCGAGCCGCATGCCGCCCGCGCAGCGCGGGCCCCCGCGACCAACGAGCCCCCGCGAGCGGCGGGGGCACGTGGTCATCGGGGGCCGTGGATGCCGTGCTGCACCGGCAGGCGGATCAGGCGGTCAGCCACTCAGGCTTGCCACCCTTGGTCTTGTAGAAGATCTCGGAGATCGCATCGATCTTGGCGATGAGGTCCTCGGCGACGGCGACGTCGGTGGTCTTCTTCGCCTCGCCGGCGGTCTTGATGGCGTGCCAGAACATCTCGTGGAGCTCGGGGTACTCCTCGAGGTGTGGGGGCTTGAAGTAGTCGGTCCAGAGCACGGAGAGGTGGTGCTTCACCAGTTCGGCGCGCTCCTCCTTGATGGAGATGGCGCGCTGACGGAAGACCTCGTCGTCCGAGTCGTGGTACTTCTTGGCGCTCATGAGGACGGACTCAGCCTCGATCCGCGCCTGTTCCGGGTAGTACACCCCACACATCAGGTCGCAGTGCGCATCAGCGACACGGGCGGGGCGCACGGGGTTGAGTGCGCGCAGGAGGGCGGTCGAACGCATCCGATACTCCTTAGGATCTCGGTCGTGCGGATGAGGGGATGGCAGCCTAACGGCGATGAGTCGCAGCGGACCCGTCCGGACGGGGGCGACGGCTGGCATGTTGGTGGTTCGCAACCCGGGTGCCCCGCGGGTCGGCGTCGATCCTGTGCCGCTCTCCCCCAGCCAGCATCCTGCGGTCGAGTGCGGTGACTACGGTGTTCACCGAGGTCCGAGGCGGAAGAGACGGGACATGGCCGTGGCCGCTGCTGCCCCCCGCCCGTGGTCGGTCTGGCTCGCGGTCGCGTGCGGAACCTACGTCGGACTCCTCGTCGCGGACCGGGCACGGATCGTCGTGCGCGGTCCCTCCATGGCACCGACCCTGCTCCCGGGTGATGTGGTCCTGACCGTTCCCCTCGTCGGTCCGTGGCGATCCGTGGCGAGACCTGGCCGGGTCGTGCTGCTCGCCGACCCGGAGGATGCAACCCACCTCGTGATCAAGCGGGTCATCGCGGTGGACGGCCAGCAACTGTGGCTGGAGGGCGACGACGCCACGAGCTCCACCGACAGCCGCAGGTGGGGCTGGGTGCCAGACGCGCAGCTGCGACGACTCGTGGTCCGCCGCTGGCCACAGGTGCGGACACCGATGCGGCGCGCACCGCGGCATATCCCAGCCCCCAGGCAGCGGTGACACCGCGTATCGCCACCGCGCAACTCAAGTCGCGCCGGACCGATCGTCCGCGTCCTGCCGCCGACGTCTCAGTCCCGCGGTCCCGCGTCCCGTCTTCCGTACCCAGGGAGGCCACGACCGGATCGCCTCAGGGGGTCACGGGGATCGCGATCGCGGTGAGGTGACGGGCACACGGACCATCCGCGCCCCCTTCATCGTGTGCGGCGTGACCACGGTCGTCGGCGCTGGACCGGGATCCGGTCCATCTTCCCGGCGCGGTTCCTGCCGAGTCGCGTGGCGCCGGATGGTCACCCGGCCACCGGAGATGACCGCCCGGTAGGACCCGTGATCGAACCGGCGGTGATGGGAGCGGCAGAGCAGCAGGGCGTTATCGACCGACAGCCGACCGCCGGTGGCGAAGGCGCGGTCACCGTGGGCGACGTCGCACCAGGACGCCGGTGCATCGCACCCCTCCCAGACGCAGCCACCATCGCGCGCCAGCAGCGCCCGCCACAGACCGATCGGCACCGTGCGGACCGTCGTGGACACCTCGATGGGA
The DNA here is from genome assembly GCA_003565155.1 of Nitriliruptoraceae bacterium. GTDB lineage: Bacteria > Actinomycetota > Nitriliruptoria > Nitriliruptorales > Nitriliruptoraceae > T1Sed10-7. The sequence goes on from PXDB01000096.1 coordinate 6,913, forward strand.
GCGCCCTTGGCGTCGAGGACGACCCGGAAGAGCTCGCAGTCAGTGGTGAGGCTGTGCAGCTCGCGGCCACTCGCCGCCTGGCCCGAGTCGCCCAGCACGCCGCTGGTCAGCTCCGGCATCCGCTGCGCAGCCGCGAACTGCTCGGCGGTGAAGACCACCATGACCTGCGGGCGGACCCCGTGCTGTGTTGGCGCGTCGCCACCGCGCAGGGCAGCAGCGCACAACTGCTCGAACGCATCGGCGCCCCGCTGCTGCGGTGTCCTGACCTCATCCGGCGTGTCCGGGCGACGGAAGGCCTTCAGCGCGGTTCGCGCCTGTTCGGCCGCCACCCCGTACAACCGGCCGGAGAACGCGAAGCCCCCATCCTCTGTGTCGGCGGCACGTAGCGACCGTTCGAGATGCTGACGGCGCTCCTCCTTCGCCAACGCCGCCGGTCGCTCCCTGGCCAGGATCCGTCGTGCGGCCCGGCCGAAGGCCAGGGCATCGAGCCGCCCCGCGAGGTCCAGCAGTTCCGCTTCCACCGCATCACGTCGGTCCTCGGGAAGCGCGCGCAACACCTGCGCGATCCGTTGCGCGTGTCGGGTGCCGACATCGCCGGCCTCCACGGCTTCCGCGGTCGCTGCACGATCGCGTGCGGCACGACCGGCGTCGATCTGCTGCGCGACCTCCGAGGGCGTCAACTGCTGTTCGGTCGCCAGACGCCGTTGATGCTCACGCACCGTCGCCCCTGGTGGCGCGCCACCGGCACGTGCCAGTGCCCGTGCCTGTGAGAGCGCAGCCGCACGCGCACGGAGCCCCTCCAACTGCTGGAGCGGCCGGCGCAGGTCCACCAGGAGCTGATCGACGCGGCCATCGGTCAACCCCTCGAGATCCAGCCGCGCGAGGCGGTCGGTGATCTCCGCGAGATGGCACGTCAGGCCTGCAGCGGGTCCGTCGCCGGACGAAACTCCCCCTGACGACTCCGGGGCGGACCGACCGTCGTACGGACCCTGCTGCTCACCGGCCAGCGACGTCGGCGACGGGGCACCACCCCAGCGCCGACGTGCCATCGTTGTGCGTCGCGTCACGGTGTACGTCCAGACCTGCCCCCAGGCCGATGCCACTACCGTATGCGAACGTGCGTTCGAGTGCAACACCTTCAGCCAGGAAGCGCGCCGACGAGCGCTCAACGCACGCTGGTCTCCGGGCAGCCAGCGCCCATGCGCAACGCCCCACCCGCGCCACGGGCAAGCCCCACCCGCACCGCGAACAAGCCCCACCCGCGCAACGGGCAAGCCCCACCCGCGCAACGGGCAAGCCCCACCCGCACCGCGAGCACCGTCACCGCCGTGCGACGACCAGCAGTTCCGGATCGTCGAGGGCCACCTCACCGGCACGCCGTCGCCCGTAGGCGCCCGGCTCCACACCACGCACGCTGAGGGGTTGCAGGCCGGCGTCCCGCCCCAGCGAGAGGGCTTCCCGCGCGGTGTAGGCGGCCGTCCACAGGTCGAAGCGCCGGCGGGCGTGCTCCGGGCCACGCACCTCGCTGACCTGATGATGGACGAGCCCGACGGTGTCGAAGGCGTCTCCGGGAGCGAGGTGCCGCGCCGCGAACAACGCGTGGAAGCAGGTGTAGGCGACCAGGCCGCCCGGCCGCACCGCCGCAGCAAGGCCGGCCACCACCTCCGGATCCGTCGACGGGGAGGTCCCGAGCGCCCCCTGGCACAGCGACCATGCGGCGTCGAAGGTGCCGGCGCGGCTCCCGAGCCAGCCGGTGAGCTCCCGGGCGTCGGCGACCGCGAAGACCACCTCCACGCCGTCACGGGCGGCCGCACCTCGGCCCGCCGCCACCAGATCCGGGGAGACGTCCAGCCCGGTCCCGTCGATGCCGACATCCCGCTCCGCGGCCAGATGACGCAGGTGGCGACCGTCGCCGCAGCCGACGTCCAGCACCCTCGATCCCCGTTGGAGCCCGAGGAGCTCCGCGAGGACCCCGGCCTCCTCCTCCGTGCCCGCTGCGAAGGCGTTGCGTGCGTACGCCTCCCCCTGGAACGCCCCGATCGGCAGGTAGAAGGCGGGTGCGTGCCGACCAGGCACCGCGGGCACCTCGACGCGCGTATCGAGGTGGTCGCGCCACGACCCGCCGGCGGCCGCCGATGGCAACGGTCGGTGCGACCCGGGTCCGGACGCCGCCGTACTCACCCGACCTCGCCGTCCCGACGGTCCTGCCGGTCCCGACGTTCCTGCCAGTCCTGCCGGTCCTGCTCGGGCCGCCCGGACGACCCCTCCCGCTCGGCCCACCACGCGTCCAGCGCGGCCAGGGCCTCCGCCTCCTCCATCGGTCCCCGCTCGAGGCGGAGATCGAGCAGGTGCTGCCACGCCTCGCCCACCACCGGCCCGGGGTCGATGCCGAGGTGGCGCATGATCCGGTTGCCGTCGAGCGCCGGGCGCAGTGCCTCGAGCTGCTCCTGCTCACGCAAGGCCGCGACCCGCTGCTCGAGCTCGTCGACCCGCCGTTGGATCCGCGCCGCGCGACGCGGGTTCCCGGTGGTCACATCCGCACGGGTGAGGGCGTTGAGCCGCTCGTAGAGGTGACCGGCGTCCCGCACGTAGCGACGGACCGCAGCATCGGTCCATCCCTGCTTGTAGGTGTGGAACCGCAGGTGCATGCGCACGAGTTCGCTGACGTCCTTGACCATCTGCTTGTCGAAGCGCAGGGCCCGCATCCGTGCGCGGGTCTGGCGGGCGCCCACGACGTCGTGGTGATGGAAGGTCACGCTGCCATCACCGTGGATCTCGCGCGTCTCCGGTTTGCCGATGTCGTGCAGCAGGGCCGCGAGACGCAGGACGGTGTCGGGTCCGTCGGTCTCCAGGGTGATGACGTTGTCGATGACGGCCAGGGTGTGGGCCCAGACGTCCTTGTGCCGGTGCTGCGGATCGACGCAGGCGCGCAGGTCCACCAGCTCCGGCAGCACCTGCCCGGCCAACCCCGTCGACAGCAGCAGCTCCAGACCCCGCCGCGGCGATCTGCCGGACACCAGCCGGATGAGCTCGTCACGGACACGCTCCGCGGAGACCTCGACCAACAGCTCCGAGAACTGGGTCGCCGCGGCGAGGGTGGCCTCGTCCACCTCGGCGTCCAGCACGGCGGCGAAGCGGGCGAGGCGCACCATCCGAAGGGGATCGTCGGTGAAGGAGGTGACAGGGTCGATCGGGGTCCGCAGCAGTCCCCGGCGGAGGTCCGCCAACCCACCGTACGGGTCGACGAAACGGAACGCCGGTACCTGCACGGCCATGGCGTTGACCGTCAGATCGCGGCGGGCCAGGTCGCCCTCGATGCTGTCACCGTAGGTCACCTCGGGGTGGCGTGAGCCCGGCTGGTAGCTGTCGGCGCGGAAGGTGGTGATCTCCACGCGGCGAACGGGGCGACCGGGCTCCTCCCGCTGGCAGGAGACCGTGCCGAAGGCCGCGCCGGTCAGCCACAGCGCCGTGGCCCAGCCGCCGAGGATGCGCTCGGTGTCCTCCGGCGGCGCCGAGGTGGCGAAGTCGAGGTCGACCTGGTCGAGCACCTGCTCGTCACCACCCGCCAGCAGGGTGTCGCGCACGGTGCCCCCGACGAGGTGCAACTCGTGGCCGGCGGCGTCGAACCGGGCACCGAGCTCGCGAGCCTCGGGGTAGACGTCGACCAGCCGTCCGAGCTGGACGGCCTGATCGGTGGTCAGTTGGGCGTGGGTCACGGCCGTCGGGCCTCCGTGAGCTCGCTGGTGCACGGTGGGCGGACCGGGTGCGGACGACGCAGGGTCCCGGGAGCTCCCCGGGGCGGCTGCGGCCGGTGCGGCAGGGCCAGCAGCAGGCGAGCCAGGACATCGCGCGGGCGCTCCGCGGACCATGCTAGGGCGCGTGGCAAACGGTGAGCGCCCAACGGACGGCCGACCGGCCTGCGGAGGTGCGTATCGCGCCCACGTATGGTGCCCTTGGTCTCCCGCAGCGGTGCGCCGGAGCGCCGACGCCCACGCGCCGACGCCCACGCGCCGCCGCCACGCGCCGCCACCACGCGCCGCCACCACGCGCCGCCACCACGCGCCGCCCGATCACCTTCAGGTCCCCCGTGAGCGACCAGCACCCCGGCCCTCCGCCACCCCCGCCGCCGCCAACGGCGGGGTCGAGCAACCCTGCGGCCGAAGGCACCACGGCCACACCGGCAGCGCCGCCGGACCCTGCCCGGACGGCTGCCCCCGCAGGTGCACCGGCGGGGTGGGGGCAGGGGGGGCCCGTCACCGTCACGGCCGGCGATGAGATCCCCCGGCCCGGGCTCGACGACCGTGAACGGGAGCTGGCCCCGGCGGTGGTGACCTCCTGGCGGATCTCCGCGGGGCTGTCGGCGCTGTTCCCCACGCTGGCGACGGTCGGGATCGGGATCGCTCTGGGGGCCCCATGGCTGTGGCTGCTGTTGGCGGCGCTCGCCGGGCTCGTGCTGTTCTCCGTGGTCTTCTATCCGCCGATGCGGTTCCGCCGGTGGCGGTGGCAGCTCACGGACCTGGCGATCGAGCTGCGGTACGGCGTCCTCCTGCACCGCAAGGAGACCGTCCCGTACTTCCGCATCCAGCAGATCGACATCGCCGCCGGCCCCGTGGACCGTCTGCTGGAGCTGGCCAGCCTCCAGGTGACCACCGCGTCGTCCTCGGGCTCGGCCACCCTGCCGGGGATCGCCGCTGACGAGGCGCCGCAGGTCAGAGCGGAACTCCTGGCGCGGGCGGCGACCGCCGTAGCAGAACACCCGGGGGACCTCCGCGATGCCGTCTGACCACGATCCGCCACCGCCGCCGGGCGGCGAACCACCCCGCAACTGGCTGCAGACGCCTGACGGCCCCTCGGACCAGCCCGCACCACCGGGGTCCGGCACGACGAACGCCACAGGCGAGGTGTCCGGAGAGCAGCCCGACGGGACCTTCTCCACGCCTCGGCGTCTCCACCCTGCCTCTGTGCTGCTCGGTGTGCCCCTGGCGCAGGCCGTCCAGGCGCTGATCTTCCCCGTCGTCGCCACGCTGGCCGCACCACTGTGGGTGACGCTGACGATGCTCAGCGTGCTCGCCGTGGTCGGGTTGATCCTTCGGTCACTGGATTGGCGGATGCGCACCTTCTCCTTCGACGGCGAGGTGCTGCGGGTGGATCACGGCGTCCTCAGCCGCAACCACCGCAGCCTCGACGTCGGCCGGATCCAGCAGGTGGAGATCCAGCGCGGCGCGGTCCAACGCCTGTTCGGACTCGCGGCGATCCGGGTGGAGACCGCCGGCAGCGCCGCTGAGCCGGAGGTCGACCTGCGGGTCGTACCCGAGCAGGACGCGGTCGCGCTCAGGGCCGCGGTCCGTGCCAGCCAGCGCCGCCGCCGGGCCGCCGACGATGACCGCGGCGCTCCCGAGCAGCCCGAGGACGACGACGGCGAGGTGGTGCTGACCGTACCGATGTCCCACGTGGTCATCGCCGCGGTGACCGGCGCGCGGCTGCTGGTCCTTCCGGCGGTCATCGGTGGTGCGCTGCAGTTCGTCGGGAACCAGATCGGGCCCTTCGTCGACGACCTGGTCGACCAGATGATCGATATGGGACTGGCCGTCGGGGACACACCCTCCATCAGCGGCCCCGACTGGCGCCTGGTCGCCCTGGGGGCCTCGGCGCTGCTGGTGTTGTCGGTCCTCGCCGCCATCGTCGTGGGGGTGCTCCGCGACGGCAACTTCCGCATCCGCCGGGTGGATGACGACCTCTACGTCTCCCGAGGGCTGCTGTCGACCCGCGACTCCGTCGTCCCGCTCCGCCGGGTCCAGCTCGTGGAGATCAAACGCAACTGGGTCCGAAGGCTGCTGGGCTTCGCGACGGTCCGCATCCGCTCGGCGGGTGGTTCCACGGGCGGGGACGGTCGGGTCACCGTCCCGCTGCTCCCGGTCACCGACGTCGACCGCCTCCTCGGTGAGATCATGCCCAACGTCGAAGGCGTCCCGCGTTTACGCTCGCATCCACCGGCGGCGTTGCGTCGGTCGCTGTTCCGGTGGCTGCGGCCCGCCGCCGCGCTCGTCGCCGCGGTCTGGTTCGCACCGGATCTGCTGCCCTTCGTCGACACCGACGGCCTGGTCGCCAGCGCACGTCCGTGGATCCTGCTCCTGCTGCCCCTCAACGCCGTGCTCGCCGTGGTCGAGTACCGCCAACTGGCCCACGGTCTGACGGAACGGGTCGTCGCTGCGCGCAGCGGCGCGCTCTCCATCTCCACCGATGTGGCGCCGGTGGTCAAGGTGCAGGCGGTCACCAGCCGCCGCTCGCTGTTCCAGCGGCGTCTCGACCTCACCACGCTGCTGGTGCACGTCGCGGGTCCGGGGGCGCTGGTGACCGTGCTGGACGCCGGGAGAGCGGCTGCCCAGCATCTGCACGAGCGTCTCAGCGAGCACGCGGCCTCGCCAACGCCGGTCATCCCCGCACAACGGCGCGTCGGCGGCGACGCCCGCGAGCCGGGCGACATCGCCGGCACCGCGGATGACCGCGCGCCGGCCGACACCGATGGCACGACCGACGGCGGCCCACACGACCCGACGTCTGCTCCACGACCTGAGGAGGACGTGCTGCGCAGCTAGGAGGTGGGCAACCCCGCACCCCGCAACGACACCCGGAAGTCGTGGGGGTCGGTCGCCGTGGACAGGGCGTCGCGCAGGGCGATCTCCCCCGACCGGAACAGCTCCAGCAGGTGCTGATCGAAGGTCTGCATGCCGTAGTAGCCGCCCTCGGCGATGGCGTCCTCGATCATGGGCAGCTGGGCCGGATCGACCAGGAACTCGTAGGTGCGGGTGGTCATCACCATCACCTCGATGATCGCGATGCGTCCCTGACCGGTGGCCCGCGGTGCGAGCCGCTGGCACACGATGCCCTTCAGCGAGTTGGCCAGGGAGAGCCGCGCCTGGCTCTTGCTCTCCGGCGGGAACATGTCCACGATCCGGTTGATGGTCTCCCGGGCGTCGGTGGTGTGGAGGGTGGAGATGACGAGGTGACCGGTCTCCGCGGCCTGGAGCGCCGCCTCCACCGTCTCGAGGTCGCGCATCTCCCCGACGAAGATGACGTCGGGGTCCTCGCGGGACACCGCCCTGAGCCCGGTGGTGAAATCCCTGGTGTCCACGCCGATCTCCCGTTGGTCGATCAGGGCATGATCGTCGCGGTGCAGTACCTCGATGGGATCCTCGAGGGTGACGATGTGGCATCGCCGGTTGGCGTTGATGTGGTTGAGCATCGCCGCGGTGGTGGTGGTCTTGCCGGAACCCGTGGGGCCGGTCACCAGCACCAGGCCACGGTGCTCCTCTGCGAGCTTTCGGACCGCCGGTGGGAGGCCGAGGGAGTCCAGGGACTGCGTCCCCGGGAGCACCCGTCGGCACACGATCCCGACCGAACCCCGCTGCTTGAACGCGTGGCCCCGGAAGCGGCCGACGCCAGCGAGCGAGTAGGCGAAGTCGACCTCCAGGTGCGCCTCGAAGGCCTCCCGCACCCGGTCGTCCATCATCCTGTACGCCATCTGCTGCGTGTCGTTGGGAGAGACGGGCGGCAGGGTGGTGACGGGCTTCAGGTCGCCGTCGATCCGGATGAACGCGGGCCCACCGGCCTTGATGTGCAGGTCGGAGCCACCCGACTCCACCAGGACCTGCAGGTAGGCATCGACGCTCTGCACGGTGATGGCGCTCCTGTGTCCGACGGCACTGCGCTCGCGCCGTCACCTCGACGTTGGCATCGACGCGCCCCGTCTCGACCTTGAGACCTCGCGCCTGCCGAGCGGCTCAGACCTCGACGGAGAGGGTGACGGGCCCGTCGTTGACGAGGCTGACCTGCATGTGGGCACGGAAGCGTCCCGTGGCCACCTCGGTGCCGGCAGCGGTCAGACGGCCAACGAGGAGGTCGATCAACGGCTCGGCGTGCGCTGGTGGCGCGGCAGCGACGAAGGACGGACGTCGCCCCTTGCGGGTGTCGCCGTACAGGGTGAACTGGCTGACCACCAGCACCGCCGCGCCGGTGTCGGCACAGCTGCGGTTCATCGCTTTGTCCTCGTCAGGGAAGACACGCAGGGTCCGGATCCTGTCGGCCAGCCGCTCAGCATGGGCGGGGCCGTCCTCATGGGTCACCCCGATCAGGGCGACCAGGCCGCGGCCGATCCGTCCGGTCTCCTCGAAGGGTTCACCGGGAGCGGTGGCGACGCCCACCGACGCCGAACTGACCCGCTGGATGAGGGCACGCATCCGCACCTCCTCGGTGTCACCGGTCCCCTCTTGAGCAACCGTGCCGACCCCGAGGCTACGCCCGCGTGCCAGGGCACGGTCGCTACCCTCGTGCCATGGCCAGGTATCCGACCGAACGCGCCACCTCCGCCGGTGGCGTCGTTTGCGACGACCGTCCCGATGGTCGTCGATGGGTACTGCTGATCGCCCGACGCAACGCCGCGGGAAAGCCCCAGTGGACGCTACCGAAGGGTGGTATCGAAGAGGGCGAGACCAACCAGCAGGCCGCCCTACGCGAGGTCAGGGAGGAGACCGGCTTCGGGGCGGTCGCCGACCAGTTGCTCGGCACCATCGACTACTGGTTCGTGTGGCGCCCCGACCAGGTCCGCTACCACAAGTTCGTGCACTACTTCTTCATGTGGTGGGACGGGCAGGCGGCCGGCCCACGCGACGACGAGGCGGAACACGTGGAGTGGGTCCCGCTGGAGGTGGCCCTCGTCCGGCTGGCGCACCGCAACGAGCGCAAGCTCGTGGAGAAGGCCCGAAACGCCGTACCGCAGCGGCCACAGCCGCCCCGCCACGCCGCCGCGGCGCTCGAGGGGTGAGCTCCCGGCGCGGCTTCGGCCGCTCTGCAGTACCGCACCCCCGGCGCGGCCCGGGCATGATCGGTGCGCTGGTCCTGATGGCGGTGCTGACGGCGACGCTGTGGTCACCGGCAGCGATGGCGCAGGACGAAGTCGACGAGCCGAGCGCACGGCTGACCCTCAGCGCCCTGGACGGTGTGATCGGGCCAGGCTCCGCGACGATGCCGGACGATCCCGGGGAGGAGGTCGAGTACGCGGGGGAGCTCACGCTGCGGGCACTGGTGGAGAACGACGGCGCGGTGCCGCTGGCGGGCGCGCAACTGGTGGTCGAGGTGCACCCCCCGACCCTGACCCGAGGACTGCTCGCCGACGCCCTCGACGGTGAACTCGTCGGCCCCGCCCTCCACGTCCACTCCCAACCCCTGCGCCGGGACGGGGCCCTGGCGCCGGAAGCGGTGGCCGGGCTCGAGGAGGTGTTCACCGAGGCGGAGGTGAACTGGGCCGGGGACGCGGGTGGCGTCCATCCCGTCCGGGTCGCCGTGACGTTGGGCACGCAGGTCCTCGACGAGGTCGTCACCGCGGTGGTGTGGCTGAACGAGCCGGTGACCGAGCCGCTGCTCACCAGCTTCATCTGGCCGATGGACGCCGCCCCGTGGCGTGGCCCCGGGGGCGAGTACGCGGAAGGTGTCGAACGCGAGACCCGACCCGGGGCACGGCTCGAAGGGCTGGTGAGCGCGCTGGAGCGCGGGCCGTCCAACGTGCCCGTGGTGCTCGCCCCCGGAGCGCACGTGCTGGAGGACCTCAGCGACCGCTCCGACGGCTACGTGGCACGGATCCGCACCGAGCAGGGACAGCTCGAGTCCCGCACCGTCGCGGCCTCCTCGAGCAGCGCGAACGATGCCTCGGACCTGCTGCGACGCATCAGAGCCGTGGCCGGCGATCTGGTGCTGGCTCCCGTCAGCGGCAGCTACGCCGATGCGGATGTGCCGGCGTTGCTCGCCGGCGACGAGACCATGGCAGAGCTCGGTGCCATCGCCGCCACGGACGGGCGACGGCGCGTCCAGCTGCAGCTCGGTACCGAGGTGGACGGGGCCACCCACCTCGTGCTCGATCCTATCGATGAGGAGGTGCTCGACGTCCTGCCCGGGGAGAACCTGCTGCTGGCCCCGGGCGCCACCGACCTGCCTGCCACCGGCGGCGATCCCGAACTCGGTCAGCCCGTGCGGCAGCTGCGTGCCCCCTCCGGACGCCTCCTGACCGCATTGGTCGGTGACCCGTACCTCGCCGCGTCCCTGGAGGGCCTGGACGGGGAGGCCGGCGGTGTCGTTGCGACCCAGCGTGTGGTGGCGGAGACCGCGATGCGCTACTTCACGGCGCCGGCGGAGGCCGACCGTGGGTTGGTGCTGCTGCCCCCGCGAACGTGGGATTCACCGGGTGCGGTCGCCGAGGACCTGCTCCAGCGCCTCGGGGATGCCAGCTGGCTGCGTTTCCTGGGCCCGAGCCAGCTGGCCGTCGAGGCACGACGCGACGTCGGCACCCTGGGTCTGGCACCCCACCTCCACGGTCCCTTCGCGCCCGCCCTCGCCCAGGAGCTCTCCGCGGCGTGGCGGGGCCTGGATGCGGCGATCGGTGCGTCACCGCCCGGAACGACCCGCCTGGCCGACCGGCCCACGGAGCAGTTGCGCGAGGACCTGCTGCGGGCCACCTCCCGGTGGTATCGCGAGCCCCGGGAGGCTGATGCCGCGGCCCTGATCAGCAACGTGCAGGGCGCGGTCGATGCCGCCTTCGGCGAGGTCTCCCTGGCGGCCGCGTCGGTGACGCTGACCTCCGACACCGGCGAGGTACCGGTGACCGTCCGACGGGACCGTGGCGACCCGCTGCTCGTGACGGTACAGGTGGAGTCCCAGGGTCGGCTGCTGTGGCCCGAGGGCCGCACCTCGCAGATCCTGGAACTCGAGGAGGAGGGATCGACCACCGTCAGCTTCCCGACCCGTGCGGTCTCCACAGGGACCTTCCCCGTCTCGGTCACCATCACCGACCCCGGGGGCACGGAGGTGCTGGCGCGTGACACGCTCTCGGTGCGGTCGACCGCCCTGTCCGGACCGGCGCTGACGGCCATGGGTGTGCTGGTGGTCGTGCTGCTGCTGGTCGGATCGCTGCGTCGACCGGAACACCCGCGCCTGACCGTCGTGCGCGATACTGGGGATCGATCCGGGTGAGGAGGCGTGATGCGCAGGCTGCGGGCACAGCTCGGCGACATGCTCCGCCGCTGGCTCCCGCGGGCGGTCCTGACCGGGTTCGTCCTCGCGGAGGTGGTCCACGAGACGGACGCGATCGTCCACGCCCACCTCGACACCGACGACACGGCCGGTGAGCTCGCGCGTGCCGGGGCGGTTGCCTACCGTGCGTCCGGGCCGCTGGCTCCGGCCGAGGAAGCGGCTGAGGACGTCGCGTGCGTGATGACACGCCCGTGACCTTCGAGCGGGAGGCGACGACGCTGGTGGTGGAGGTCGAAGGACCCACGCGGACCCTGATGCTGCGCCGCAGCCCCGGGCGGTCTGCGGGGCTGACCCGCGTCGGCGAACGCCGCGCGGAGATCGGGGCGTAGGGCCGTGGTCGCACGCCGCACCGGACACACCCCCGCCGAGGAGCCCGTCATCCGTGACGAGGTCCCGAACGACGAGGCACCGACCTACGTGGGTGACGAGGGCTTCGAACGCCCGCCGCAGGCGACACCCCCGGCGGCAGAGACCCCTCCCGACGGCGCTCGCACGGAGCGCACGCCCGACGACGCCGCACGCCCGTCAGCGCGCCCGCGCACCTGGCCCGACCGCAGCCACCTCGCCGGGCGCTACGCACTGGAGGAGCCCATCGCCTCGGGCGGCGCCGCCATCGTGTGGCGAGCCTTCGATGAGAACCTGTCCCGCACCGTGGCGATCAAGCTGCTGCACCCCCACCACGCCAACGAGCCCACGCTGGTGGAGCGGTTCGAACGGGAGTCCCGCTCGGCGGCCCAGCTCAACCACCCCAACGCCGTGCGGATCTACGACACCGGACGCGAGGACGACCTCGTCTACCTCGTCATGGAGCACGTCGACGGGCCGAGCCTGAAGGAGGTGCTCGACCGCGAGGAGGAGCTCGATCCCGGAACGGTCGCCGCCCTCGGTGAGCAGGTCGCCGCTGCACTGGGCGAGGCCCACCGGCACGGGCTCGTCCACCGCGACATCAAGCCGGCCAACATCCTCATCGCCGCCGACGGGACCGTCAAGGTCACCGACTTCGGCATCGCCAAGGCGCTCTCCTCGACCGACGCCACCCTGACCACCCCGGGCACCGTCGTGGGGACCGCGGCCTACGTCGCCCCCGAGCAGCTCGAGGACGGGGAGATCGACCCGCGTGCCGACATCTACGCCCTCGGTGTGGTGCTCCACGAGACCCTGACGGGCCGACCGGCCTTCAGCGGTGACACCCCCACGGCCACCGCGGCGATGCGGCTGTCCCATGACCTCCTGCCTCCGCGCCAGCTCCGGGCGGACGTCCCGCGTGCCCTTGACGACATCATCGTCCGGGCCACACGCCGCGACCGCGTCGACCGTTTCTCCGACGGGGACGCCATGGCGGCGGCACTGGCACCTGCGGTCACCGCCAAGCCGAACGAGATCACCGCCGGGCTGGTGAGTGGTGCCGCCACCGACGAGCCACAGGCCCTGCCGCTGGTCCGGGACGAGCAGCCCTACTCCGGCCCGATGCCGGCCACCCGGCGTGAGTACGCCCGTCGGCTGGCCGCCGCGGTGCTCGGCGGGATCGTGCTGACCCTCGTGGCGGTGTTCGCCTACGACGCGTTCCAGGCGGACAACGGCAGCGAGCCGTCCACCCCCACCGCCGTGGTCCACCCGGTGGAAGGGGTGCTGGTCTTCGACCCGAGCGCACCCGGACAGGGCGACAACCCGGACCTGGCCGCGAACACCGCCGACGGTGACCCGCAGACCACCTGGGTCACCGAAGCCTACGAGGACCGGGAGTTCGGCGGTCAGAAGGATGGCATCGGCCTGGTGTTCGACCTCGGCCAGGCCCGGGACGTGCGCGGCGTGAGCCTGGAGCTGACGCGGGGCGGCCTGGCGGTGGAGCTGTACGCCAGCGACGAACTTCCCTCCGAGATCACGAGTCCGGCCGCGTGGGGTGAGCCGCGTGCGTCCCAGAACGACACCCTCAGCCAGCAGCCCTTCTCCTTCAACACCACGACGGAGCGCTACTGGCTGCTGTGGATCACGGGACTCAGCGCGGGCGCCAGCGACGAGTTCACCGCCGAGGTGGCGCAGGTGCGCTTCCTGGGCCCGTCCTGAGCTGCGGGAACCCCTGGTGACGGCGGACGAGGAGGAGGACGAGGAACTGCTCGCCCGCTACCTCGATGCCGATCTGCCGCGTGCCGACCGTGAGACGGCCTTCCACCGCCTGGTCGACCGGTACCACCGCCGGGTGTTCGCCGTGTGCCTTCCCGTCCTCGGCTCGGTGACCGACGCGGAGGACGCCACCCAGGAGACGTTCCTCAAGCTCGCGCGGTACGCCGGGTCCTTCCGGGGGGAGGCCAGGCTGTCGACCTGGCTGTATCGCGTGGCACGCAACGTGTGTACCGACCACGTCCGGCACGACGCACGACGCCCCGCCACCCCGGTCGCGGAGGTCGGTGACCTCGCGCACGCGCCGGTGGAGCCCGACAGCAGCGCCGGTACCGACGCGGCGGTGAGCATCTCCGGGGCGCTGGCGCAGCTGGATCCGCTGTCACGTCAGCTCCTGGTGCTGGTGGCCGTCGAGGGCCTCAGCTACGCGGATGCGGCCGCAGCCGCCGATCTGGCGACGGGCACGGTGAAGAGCCGGGTGTCGCGGGCTCGGGTCCGCCTGGCCGACCTGCTGGCCGGGGAGCCGGGGGCCGGTCCGGCATCTTCCGAGCCCGCCGCTCCCCCACGCCCCACCGAGACGGCCACCACCGAGACGGCCACCACCGAGACGGCCACTACCGAGGGAACCACCGCGGACGAACGGTCGTCCCACCCATGAGCACCGAACCCCCGCACGGCGACGGCTCCGAAGGCAGGTCCGTGGACGATCTGGAACGTCTCGTCGCCTACCTCGACGGGTCACTGGCTGCCGAGGAGCGCGCCGAGGTGGAGGCGGCGCTCGCGCAGGACGCCGCGCTTCGGGCCCGCCTGGTGGCGTTGGAGCACGCGGAACGGGCCCTGGCCGACCTGGAGGTCACCCGGCTGCCCGAGGGCGCCCGTTCGCGCCTCGATGCCGCACTGGCGGTAGCCCTCGACGAGACGTTGGCCGGGCCGGAGGACCCGGCGGCGAGCGCACAGGTGGAGGCCGACCGCGCCGAGGTGGCGCCGACGACCGCCGCGGCGGCGGGACGGGAGGTCGACGAGCTGGCCGATCGTCGGACCGCACGACGCCGTCCGCTGGCGCCGATCGCCACCGGGGTCGCTGCCGGCATGGTCCTGCTGGCCGGCGGGGTCGTCGGGCTCAGCCAGCTGTCAGACGGAGGCGAAGATGCGCTGACGACGATGCAGGCCGAAGGCGGGGAGGAGGCCGCTCCCGAACCGGCTCCTGACGCTCCCAGCACGGAGGATGCGCTCGCGCTGGAGCTCCCCGTGGTCATCGACGAGGGGCGGATGGTCACCGACGAGGATCGCCCCGAGCTGCTCGACGACCCGGAGCTGCAGGCCCTCGCCCAGGGCGGGCTCAGCCTCGAGGAGGGGGCAGCCTTGGCGGCGCAGGTGCAGGCCCGGGTGCTGGGTGCGGACGCGGCAACCAGCACCGCACCCGACGACAGGTTCGCCGACGGCGACCCGGTGGAGGAGCACGCCGACGAGGACCGCGGCGAGGCTCCCGCTAGCGGCCAGGCTGCACCGCTGGTCACCCGCGATGGACGAACCCTCGACCCCGAGACAGCCGACGGTCTTCGCCGGTGCCTCGTGGAGCTGCTCGATGCGGGCGAGCAGGCCGTGCCGCTCGCCGTGGAGGTGGTCACCCTCGACGGCGGCGACGCGGCGGTCTTCGGTCTCCTGACCCTGGACCCGGACACCGGGGCCTTCGGGCGCATCGAGGCCTGGACGCTGGCGCTGGACTCCTGCCAGGTTCTGCGCTTCGCGCAGTCGTGAGCGTCGTCGCCGGGGCGCTAGCGCGCCCGCACCACGATCCACCCGCCGTACACCGCAGCCGGGTAGGCCAGGAAGATGATCCCGCCAGGCGCGGAAGCGAAGCCGGCGAAGGCCAGTCCGATCGCCACGGTGAAGCCGGCGAAGGTGAGCGCGATCGCCCGCACGTACGGTGAGTCGCGCTCCTCGCTCCCCCAGTACACGGCCCGCGCCACACCCCAGCCGATCGCGCCGGCGGACAGCAGGAAGAAGAAGCCCCCCTGCAGCACCGGGGCGAGGATGAGGCCGCCCACCACGGCCGCGGCGACCCCGACCAGCGTGGCGCGCGCCCCGATGTGCGGTGCCAGCCGGCCCCCGCCCGCTCCTCCGGAGGACGCACCCGGGGCGCCACCAGTGCCGCCACCGCCAGCACGGCGGTTCACGCTGCCGCTGAACCGCTCGAAGGCCGCGCCACGACCGGTGCTCCCGCCCGAACGTCGTCCGATGGTGCCGTCGAGGTGGCGCGCGCAGTCCGGACACTTGTAGCCCACCGCGGCCTCCCGGCCGCACTCCGTGCAGATCGGGTCGTCGCACGCGGCGCACGTGAGACGTGTCTCGACGTCGGGGTGGCGCTTGCAGGAACGCGGTTCAGCCATACCCCCCAGCGTACTGGCACACCTGCCGGCTCCCGACCGGTCCCCGTCGGGGAATACGGTGACGCCTGCCGCCGTTGCCCATCACACGACACCGCCCTGCGGTGCCCCCGCTCACGCCGTCGGCTCGCCCGTCACATCACCCTGCGACCGACCGCCACCCCTCCCCCCCGCTCCCAGAGGTTGCGACCATGGCAGACACCCCACAGATCTCGCTCACCCCGGCGGGTGCCCCGGCTCAGGCGACCGAGCCCACCGGTGATCCGGCGCTCGCCGACGAGGTGCATCAGACCATCATCATCGGTTCCGGACCGGCCGGGCTGACCGCGGCCATCTACGCGGCTCGTGCCAGCCTCGAACCGATCCTGATCGAGGGTGTCCTCGACGGTGGACCCACCGGCGGCCAGCTCACCCTCACCACGGACGTGGAGAACTTCCCCGGCTTCGCCGATGGCGTGATGGGTCCGGAACTGATCCAGAACATGCGTGATCAGGCGGCACGGTTCGGCACCCGCTTCATCACCGAGGACGTCACCGAGGTGGACATGGCCGCCGAGGTGAAGGCGCTCACCACGGCCTCCGGGCTCCGGCTTCGGACCCGTTCCCTGATCATCGCCACCGGGGCGAAGCCGCGCCGCCTCGAGGTCCCCGGTGAGGACGAGCTGTGGGGTTCGGGCGTGTCCGCGTGCGCTACCTGCGACGGCTTCTTCTTCCGCGACAAGCACGTCATCGTGGTCGGTGGCGGCGACTCGGCGATGGAGGAGGCGACCTTCCTGACCAAGTTCGCCTCGAAGGTCACCGTCGTGCACCGCCGCGACCAGCTCCGCGCCTCGGTGATCATGCAGGAACGGGCCTTCGCCAACGACAGGATCGAGTTCGCCTTCAACGCCACCGTGGCGGAAGTCACCGGTGAGGATGGCCTGATGAACGGGGTCGTGCTCACCGACACCGTCACCGGTGAGCAGCGCCACCTCGCCGCTGACGGGCTGTTCCTCGCGATCGGGCACATCCCCAACACCTGGCTGTTCGACGAGGTCCTCGAGACCGACGACGACGGTTACCTCCTCGTCCAGGAGCCCTCGACGGCCACCGGTGTCCCGGGCGTGTTCGCCTGCGGCGACGTGATGGATCACACCTACCGCCAGGCGGTCACCGCCGCCGGAACCGGCTGCCGTGCGGCCATGGACGCCGAGCGCTGGTTGGCCGGCGGCGGCGGGATCACGGCCGCCGCACCCGCGGCGGAGCCGGCCACGGTCGCCGGCTGACCACCTCACCGTCCACCGGCGTTGCCGCAGGTGGACGCCCCTGATCGCCGGCGCTGTACCGTGCCGCGACCACGACCCGAGGACGGTCGTCAACGGTGACGACCACAGGAGTGCCACCATGGGAGCTACACCCGTCAGCACCGCCGAGTGGACCACGGAGGTCATCGAGTCGGAAAAGCCCGTGCTCGTCGACTTCTGGGCCGAGTGGTGCGGCCCCTGCAAGATGGTGTCCCCGATCGTCGACGAGATCGCGAGTGAGCGCAAGGACCAGCTGAAGGTCGTCAAGCTCAACGTCGACGAAAACCCGGACACCGCGCGGGAGTACGGGATCATGTCGATCCCGACCCTGCTGGTCTTCAAGGGCGGCAAGCCCGACAAGCGCATCGTGGGCGCCAAGGGCAAGGCGGCGCTCCTGGCCGACCTGAAGGACTACGTCGGCTGACGATGGCCGGCCGGGTCGCACACCCTGGGGTGACGACGGCCCGTAGGCTCGCGGCGTGGAACTGATCCGGCGGGGCAGCGTGGGCCCCGAGGTGGAGGACGTGCAACACCGCCTCGGGGCGCTCGGCGTGCCCTGCGACGGGGAGGCGGCCGTCTTCGACGCCGCCACCGAAGGCGCGGTGCGCACCTTCCAGCAACGGCGCGGGCTGATCGCCGACGGCATCGTCGGACCAGAGACCTGGCAGGCGTTGGTCGGCGCGTCCTTCGCGCTCGGCGACCGGCTGCTTTACGGGACGCGCCCGATGCTGTACGGCGACGATGTCCGGGAGCTGCAGCGCCGCCTGAACCGCCTCGGCTTCGATGCCGGCTACGACGACGGGCTCTTCGGCCCACAGACCGTGGACGCCGTGCGCGAGTTCCAACTCAACACCGGGCTGCTGGTCGACGGCATCGCCGGCCGGGAGACCATCGACAACCTGTTGCGCCTGCACCGCTCCCACCAGGAGGCCCCCGTCGCCGCGGTCCGCGAGCGTGAGGAGCTGCGGCGCCCGCAGCGCCGGGCGATCGCCGGGACCCGGCTGATGGTCGATCCCGGTCACGGGGTGGGGGACCCGGGGATGACCGGTCCCCTGGGAACGCCTGAGCACGAGGTCACCTGGGCCATCGCCACCGCCCTGGAGGGACGACTGGCGGCCCTCGGGGCCCGCGTGATCCTCAGCCGCGGTCCCGCGACCTGCCCCACGCCCTCCGAACGTGCCCAGCAGGCCAACGCCGAGGACGTGGAGTTGATCGTCTCCATCCACTGCAACGGCGTCGCGTCACCGGCGGGGTGCGGTGCTGCCGCGTACCACTTCGGAACCGACGCGCAGATCTCCGACCGCGGGCAGCGACTCGCCGAGCTGTGCCTGTCCGCGGTGGTGCGGGAGACCGGCACGGTCGACTGTCGGACGCACCCCGCGACCCAGGCGATCCTGCGGGAGTCGCGTGCTCCGGCGACGGTGATCGAACCGGGGTTCCTGACCCACCCGGAGGAGGGCCGTGCGCTGTGCGAGGCGGCGTACCAGCAACGGATCGCGGCGGCACTCACCGAAGCCGTGCTCAGCTACCTGGCCGGCAACGCCGCCATCGGGCCCTGAAGGCCGGTGGCGCCATCGTTGGCCACCGTGGGTGACACCGCCATCGGCCCTGAGCGGCGGTGCCGCCGTCACCGACCACCCCCTTCTCGCTGCGGTCCATAATGCTGGTGGAGATCCGGGCGAGGTTGACCGTCATCACCCGGATACCGAGCGGTGCAACCTCGGCGGCGACCGACCGGGTCAGCCCCATCACCGCGTGTTCGGAGGCCACGGAGGGCGCCAGGCCGGGCGATCCGCGTGGCCACCTCGTCGACCCGGGACCGTCCCAGCACGGGGAAGCGCACCTGGAGCACCCCGGCGCCGATCCCGACGCCGGCTGCACCGGCGAGGAAGGCCACCGCGGGACCGGCGTTGTCCACGGCGAACCCAGCGGCGGTGGTCCCGAGCGCCACCCCGAAGACCACCGAGGTCTGCACCCAGGCCTGCGCCTCGGTCTGGGTCCCACGGATCGCCAGATCATCGAGGAGCTGGAAGGCACAGATCGTGGTCGGCGCCAGGAACACCCCGGCGGCGAACAGCCCGACGGCGAACAGGCGCAGATCATGGACCGTCAGGGGCAGCAGCAGCATGCCCGCCGCCAGCGCAGCGGCGAAGAACCGCAGCCTCACCGGCAGGCTGCCCGGCCACATCCGGCCGCCGTACACCACACCGCTCAAGAGGCTGCCCGCGGCCAGGGTGGCGATCAGGCGGCCCGCGGCGGCACGGTCGCCGGAGAACTCGGCGACGGCTGGGACGGTGATGTCGAGGACACCGAAGGCGATCGCCGCGAGCCCCACCGCCAGGACGATCACCCGAACCCCCTCGGCCCGCAGCGCGCCACCCGCGGGACGCGATCCCTCACGCCGCGGCATCGCCCGTGCCGCCCCGGTGGTGCTGTAGCCCAGCGATCCGACCGCGGCGGCAGCGCCAGCGAGCACCACCGACCAGCCCGCGGTGGACGCCTCCGCGATCGCCACCGCCACCAGTGGTCCGACCACGAACCCCAGCTCCACGGAGATCGACGACAGGGCGAAGGCGGTCTCCCGAAGCTGACCGGTGGGGAACAGCCGCGAGAGCAGCACCCGTGAGGCTGCGGTCACCGGCGGGAAGAACGCGCCGGTGACCAGCGCCACGACGACCAGCAGCGGGACGGGGCCGCCGGCTGCCGCGGTGGTCGCGAGGAGGATGGTTCCCGCGAGGTAGAGCAGCGCGTCGGGGAGGAGGACCCGCACCTGGCCGTAGCGGTCGACGAGCCGTCCCTGGACGGGTGAGGCCAGACCCACCCCCAACTGGTGGCCGGCGCTCACGATCCCCGCCGCGGCGTAGCCGTAGTCGTGTTCCCGCAGCAGCAGCACCAGCGCCAGGATCATCATCCCCGGCGTGAGCCGGGAGACCATCGAGGTCACCAGCGGCCACCGCGCATGGCGGTGTCCGAAGAGCTCCAGATAGGCGCGCACGTGACGAGGTCCCACGGGTCGGGGCGGGTGGTCACGGACCACCGCGGCGGCCGCAGGACGACGATCAACAGATGTCTCGACGTCAAGCGACCACGCAGGTCAGGCTACCGCCATCCCTGCCGGGAGGGCACGGGCGCCCGGGCGCGACGCGGGAGGTGCGCGAGGACCTCGTCGACGGCGTGCTCCAGGGAGTCGGCCCAACGGGCGACGCGTCGGACGTCGACGTGGAGGAGAGGAACCCTCGGGTGCTCCCGCTGGACCGTGAACCCTTCATGCAGGAGCCACGTCGCCGGCAGCAGGCAGGCCCGCTCGCGGAACCGACGGTCCCCGTAGGCTTCGAGGGCAGGTCGATCCTGACGCAACGTCTCGCGCAGTGCCGCCTGCAGCAGCAGGCGGCCCAGCCCCTGTCCGCGGTGCACATCGTCGACCCACACCATCGCCAGCAGCATCGCCTCCGGTGAGGCGCGGGGGGCAGCGCCGCCTCGGGGCGCGAAACTCGTCGCCGGTGCGAAGAGCGCGAAGCCGGCGGTGTGGGCGCTCGCCCGAGGGGCGTCGGCGTCGACCACCACCTCGATGCGGGCACCGGGCGGTCCGTGCTCGTGGACCTGCGCCGCGATCCAGGCGCGCTTGCGGTCGCGCGGTGGCCGGGCGGCCTCCTGCGGGCTGGCCGTCGGTGCCAGACCTCCGAGCACCGTCGGCGAGCGCGGCTGCGGGCAGGGGCCACCGAGTTCCCAGAACACGCAGTCCGCACACCCGGCGGGCAGGCGATCGACATCCACACCCGTCAGCGGGACGGGACGCCGGCGCACGCCACTCAGCCCCGCGTCCGCTGCGGGCCGTCATCCCTGGGCAGCACGAGGCCGATCGCCGCACCGACCGCGGCACCGATGGCGAAGCCGAACAGGACACGCTTCCACCCACCGGGCACGACCTGTCGGGCGTGGTCGTCCTCAGGTGGCGCGTCGGAGGCGGCGGTCCTGGAAGACATGGGGCTGTGCTCCCCGCGGACGGTCGGGCCGGAAGGTGCCGCACCGGTGCCGTCGGCTCGTGGTCGGTCGCTACGCTCCAGCGTAGCGGTGCGTTCCGGCCGGTAGCCCGTCCGGAGCCACCACGTCCACCCACCCCGGGTTCCGGACCCGGGGTCCGGTCCCGGAGACGCCCCTCCCCCTGGAGTCCTGCGTGCGGCTCGACACCGACCCCTACCTGTCTCGGTACGCCACCCGGGTGACGGGGATGAGTGCCTCGGAGATCCGGGCGCTGTTCGCCGTCGCGTCGCGTCCCGAGGTGGTCTCCTTCGCCGGCGGGATGCCAGCGACCGACGCCCTCGACATGGCAGCCGTGGAGGATGTGGTCAGCAGCGTGATCCGTGACGCGGGGGCGCTCGCCCTGCAGTACGGCGGTGGCCAGGGGCGTCCGGAGCTGCGCGAGCACCTCGTGGAGGTCATGCACCACGAGGAGGTGCCGGGACACGCCGACGACCTGATCGTGACCGTGGGCGGACAGCAGGCACTGGAGCTGATCGCGAAGTGCTTCATCGACGACGGCGATGTCGTGCTGGCGGAAGGGCCGACCTACGTCGGTGGGATCGGTGCGCTGAAGAGCCACCGCGCGGAGGTCCGCCACATCCCGGTGGACGACCAGGGCATGGACGTCGACCTGCTCGAGGACGCCCTCAACGAGCTGCGCCGGGAAGGCCGCAAGGCCAAGTACGTCTACACCATCCCGAACCACCAGAACCCGGCCGGCGTCTCCATGTCCCTGGCGCGTCGCCACCGCCTGGCGGAGCTCGCCGAGGCGCACGACCTGCTGTTGCTCGAGGACAACCCGTACGGCCTCCTCGACTTCGCCGGCCGCATCGAGCCGAGCCTGCGCTCGCTGGTGCCCGACCGGGTCGTGTACGTGGGCACCATGTCGAAGTTGTTCGCCCCCGGGGTGCGCACGGGCTGGATCGCCGCGCCCGGCCCGATCCGTGACAAGCTGGTGCTGCTCCGCGAGGCGGCCGATCTCTGCCCGTCCAACCTGACCCAGATGATCGTGGAGCGGTGGCTGGCCACCCAACCATGGCAGGACCAGATCAAACGGTTCACCGAGCTGTACCGCGAGAAGGCGGAGGTGATGCTCGCCGCCCTGGAGAAGGAGATGCCGGAGGGTGTCCACTGGACCACACCGGCAGGTGCCTTCTACATCTGGCTGACGGTGCCCGCCGGCATCGACACCTCCGACCTGCTGGCCAAGGCGGTCGGACGGCGCGTCGCCTACGTCCCCGGCCGCGGCTTCTACGCCGATGGCGCTGGGGGGGCGCAGGCCCGTCTGTGCTTCAGCTACCCCGAGCTGGAGCGGATCCCCGAGGGGGTCGCACGGCTCGGCGAGCTCCTGCACGACGAGCTGGAGCTGGTCCGGGCGGTGTTCGGGGATGACGCTCCTTCCCCGGATCCTCGACCCAGCGGACCGGCCACGGGGGTGGGGGGATGACGGTGACCCCGTGGACACGATCGAGGAGGAGTTCATGACCGCCACGTCCATCGCCGTGCTCGCCGGCGGCATCTCCCTGGAACGCGAGGTGTCGCTGCGCTCCGGTGGGCGGGTCGCTGATGCCTTCAGCGATCGTGGCCACCAGGTGACGCGCCTCGACATCGACGGGGAGCTGGTGCGCACCCTGGAGACGGGTGGGTTCGACGTGGCGTTCCTGGCCCTGCACGGCTCCGCGGGTGAGGACGGGACCATCCAGTCCCTGCTGGAGCTCATCGGGCTCCCCTACACCGGACCGGACGTCCTGGCCAGCTCCCTGGCCTGGAACAAGCCCATCGCCCAGGGGTTGTTCGCCCGCGCCGGTCTGTCGGTGCCCGACCGGGTCACGCTCACCCAGCAGGCGTTCCGCGAGATGGGTGCGACGGCGGCGGTGGACCGGATCGCGGAGGAACTCCAGATCCCGCTGGTGGTCAAACCGGCCACGGGCGGATCCTCCCTGGGGCTGACCATCGTGGAGGATCCCGTGCGGCTGCCCCAGGCGATCGTTGGAGCGTTCTCCTACGCGGACGTGGTGCTGATCGAGCGGTGCATCACCGGCACCGAGGTGGCGGTGACGGTGCTGGACGGCCAAGCACTGCCGGCGGTGGAGATCCAACCGAAGGAGGGTGCCTACGACTTCGCGGCGCGCTACACGCCGGGGGCGACCGACTTCCACGTTCCTGCGCGGCTGCCCGAGCAGGTGGCCGACGCGTGCGCGCGGCTGGCCCTGGCCGCGGTGGATGCGGTTGGGGCCCGGCACATCTCCCGCGCGGACATGATCGTGGACGGATCGGGAACGCCCTGGCTGCTGGAGCTCGACACGTGCCCGGGTCTGACGGAGACCTCGCTCGCACCACTGGCGGCGGAGGCCGCGGAGCTTCCCTTTCCCGACCTGTGCGAGCGGCTGGTCGAGCTAGCCCTGCGGGACGTCACGGCCACGTCGTGATCGATGCGGCGCCCGATCCGGTGGGCTCGAGCGACCCTGCGCCGGACACCGTGGTGTTCGACATCGGCGAGGTACTCATCGACGAGACCCGCGTGTGGGCGGTGTGGGCGGAGCTGGTCGGGGTCTCCGCGCTGAGCTTCGGCGCCGTGCTGGGCGCGGCGATCGTGCAGGGGGAGTCCGTCGCCGCGGCCTTCGCGCACCTCGCACCCAACCTCGATTGGCAGGAGCTCGAGGACGAGCACGAGGAGCACTACGGCGGGTTCGTGGAGTCGGACCTGTACCCGGATGTGCGCGGCTGTCTGGAGGAGCTGGTCAGCAGCGGTTACCGCGTCTACCTCGCGGGGAACCAACCCGCCCGGCGCGGCCCACAGCTGCAGGCGCTCGGGCTGGCGTGCCACGGGCTCAGCACCTCGGAGCAGATGGGTGCGACCAAACCCGAGCCGGCCTTCTTCACAGCGGTCATGGAGCTGGTCGACGTCGAGGATCCCGGCCGCGTGCTCTACGTCGGTGACCGGGTGGACAACGACATCATCCCGGCGACGATCGCCGGTATGCGGACCTGCTGGTTGCGACGCGGCCCGTGGGGCCAGCTCCAGGACCTCCCCGAGGACGTCGACGAGCCGGATCTGGTGCTCGAGGGCCTGGGTGAGCTGCCGGTGCTGCTGACCGACTGGCGGGAGGGGACGGCGTGACCGGGGAGGTGGGACCTTCGGAGCAGCGCAAGCGCGCCGCTGCCCTGGCTGCCTGTGACCTCATCGACGACGGGATGCAGTTGGGACTCGGGACCGGGTCGACCATCGCCCACCTCCTCGAGGCCATCGCGGCCAGGAGGTTGCAGGTCGCCGGGGTGCCCACCTCCCAGGCCACGACCGCGGCCTGCCGCCGGTTGGGCATCGAGCTGCTCGGCCCCGAGGAGGTCGAGGTGCTCGACCTCGCGATCGACGGTGCAGACGAGATCGACCCCTGGCTCAACGCCACGAAGGGTGGCGGTGGCGCGCTGCTACGCGAGAAGGTCGTGGCGAGTATGGCCGAGCGTTTCGTGCTGGTGGCCACCACCGAGAAGGTGGTCGACCGGCTGGCCGACGCCTTCCCGCTCCCCATCGAGGTGGTGCCCTTCGCGGTCACACCGGTCCAACGGTGGCTGGGGCAGCGGGGCTACGAGGGAGGCCTGCGGCTGGCGGACGGCGAGGCGCCGTTCATCACCGACAACGGCAACCACATCCTCGACCTTCGACACCCCGGAGGGATCGAGGACCCGGCGGTCGAGGAGATCCGGATCAACCAGCTACCGGGGGTGGTCACCCCGGGGTTGTTCGTGGACATGGCACAACTGGCACTGCTGGCGGACGCGCACGGCAACGTCGTGGAGCGCACCGTTGCATCGCGGTGAGCTCACTGGTCCGGGGCGCCGTGCGACGGTCCGGTCGCCCCGCGTGTGGAGCCGGGTGCCTGGGCACCGAGGCCGTCAGCGATGACCGCGACGATCCGCTCGAGGTCGTCGATGGAGGTGAACTCCACCGCGAGCTTCCCCTTCCGCGCACCCATGCTGATCCGCACCCGGGCATCCAGTGCATCGGAGAGGTCGTCCTGGAGCTCGATCAGACCCGGAGCGGTCGGTGCACGCGGAGTCTTGGTCTTGCGGGGTGTCGGTTCGTCGGTCAAGCGGAGACGGACCAGCTCCTCGGTGGCACGCACCGACAGGCCCTCAGCAACGATCCGTTCCGCGACCGAGACCTGTGTCGCGGTGTCCGCCAGGGCCAGGAGTGCCTTGGCGTGGCCCGCGCTGAGCACACCGGCCGCAACACGGCGCTGCACCGCATCCGGGAGCTGCAGGAGACGGATGGCGTTACTGATCGCCGGTCGCGAGCGACCGAGCCGCGCCGCCAGCTCCTCCTGGCTGACGCCGAACTCCTGGAGCAGCTGCTGGTAGGCGGCCGCCTCCTCGAGCGGGTTGAGTTGCACGCGATGGATGTTCTCGACGAGGGCTTCCTTGAGCAGGTCCGCGTCCTCGGTGTGGCGCACGAGGGCGGGTACCCGGTCCAGCCCGGCCAACTGGGCGGCTCGTAGCCGTCGCTCCCCGGCGACCAACTCGTAGCTGTCGTCATCGACGGGCCGAACCACGAGAGGTTGGAGCATCCCGACGTCGGCGAGGGAGGTCGCGAGGCCCTCCAGCTCGTAGGGATCGAAGGCTTGCCGGGGTTGACGCGGGTTCGGATGGATGCGCTCCGGGTCGAGTTCGGCGTACGTGGCCGGAACGCCTGACGCCGGGGTTACCGCCGGATCCGGTGCTTGCGACCCAGCTGCGTCCTGCACCGTGTCCTCGACCGGCGCACCGTCGCTGGACGCCACGGAAACGGCTCCCTCAGGACCCGGAGGGGAGCCGGGAGCGAACGTATGTTCGTCGCTGTCGTCGTGTGGCGCAGGAGGCGCAGCGGGCAGATGCCCGGTTTCTTCCTGCGCCGCGTCCTCATCGCGTGCCGTGTCCTGGCTCGGGGGGATGAGGGCGGCCAGTCCGCGTCCGAGCCCGGTTCGTCGACTCATGCGTCCGTCTCCTGTGCCGGTGCGATCCGGTCATCCCTGTCCGTATCGGTGGCAGGCACCGTGAAGCTGCTCCCGAGGAGCCGCTCGAGGTTCGTCTCGTCGGGGATCTGAACGGGGAGTTCCATGCGGAACGACACCTCCCGAGCGAGGCGCTGGTACGCACGGGCACCCCGGCTCGACGGGTCGTAGGTCGTGATCGGTTGCCCGAAGCTCGGTGCCTCGGAGAGGCGGACGCTCCGCGGGATCACCGTGGTGTAGGTGAGGTCACCGAAGTAGTTGCGTACCTCCGAGACGACCTGGTTCGCCAGGTTGGTTCTGGCGTCGTACATCGTGAGCACCACTCCACCGACACGAACGTGTCGGTTGAGGTTGTCCGAGACCAGATCGACCGTACGCAACAGTTGGCTCAGTCCTTCCAGCGCGTAGTACTCACACTGGATGGGCACCAGCACCTCATGCGCCGCAACCAGCGCGTTGATGGTCAGCAGCCCGAGGGAGGGAGGGCAGTCCACGATGATCAGGTCGTACTCCGTGAGCACCTCCGCTATCGCCCGTTCGAGCCGGTGCTCACGGGAGAAGGCTGGAACGAGCTCGACCTCCGCTCCGGCGAGGTCGAGGCTGCTTGGCAGCAGGTCGAGACCGTCGATCGACGTCGCGCGTAGCGCCGCACGGAGCGCATCGCCATCCACCAACACACCGTAGGTCGATGGTTCACCCTCCTCGATGCGGATGCCGAGGCCTGTACTCGCGTTGCCCTGCGGATCCAGGTCGATGACCAGCACCCGCGCGCCCAGGTCCGCGATGGCCGCAGCGAGCGAGATGACGGTCGTCGTCTTCCCGACGCCACCCTTCTGGTTGGCGACGCAGACGACCCTCGCCTGCCGGAGAGCGGCCTCGGAATCGGGTAACGTCATAGGTCTACATGCCTTCTCACGGTCCCCCGGACTGGGGGATACGGCGGACTATAACCGACCTGGGCGCCACCCCCGTCGGGTTGGATGACGGTGTGGCTACGAGACTGCCGCCACATCGCCGGAAGGCGTTGGCGGCCTCGTCGACCTCCTCCTCCCACCGCTCACCTTTCACGGCGTACAGGAGACCACCCACCACAAGGAAGGGCATGGCCCACTCCAAGAGACGATGGAGGGGTGCCACCGCTCGCGCGGTCACGAGGTCGAAGGTCGCGCCGAGTTCCCGTGTGGCGAGCTCCTCAGCCCGCCCGTGGTGCACCGTAACGGGGAGGCCGAGAGCGGATGCCGTCTCAACGAGGAAATCGACCTTCTTCGCGCGCGATTCGAGGAGGTGGACCTCGATGTCCGGGCGCGCCAACGCGATCACGATCCCTGGCAGACCACCCCCGCTGCCGATGTCGAGAAGTCGAGGGTGTTCTGGTCCCCCACCTGGCAGCGACCGGGCGAGAGCGAGACACTCGGGCAGGTGCCGCTCCTCCAGCTCCGAAAGCCCACGGGGGGACATGAGGTTGTGGGGTGAGGAACGCAGGGCGTGTGCGTAGGCGGCGAGTGCGTCATCGAGACTCATGCTCGCATATTAGGTCACGCCATGTCCCGAGGCGGTGACCGTTCCACGTGGAACCATCGTTCGAGGCATCGCGAGCATCCGCGTCGACTTCACGACCAACGATCCAGGCGACTGCGCGGCTCGACGCGCTCGGTTGGGTCGGAGGGACCCTCACTGGCTCCACCCTCCGTTCCACGCGGGGCCCGCCCAAGGCCAGCCCGACGACACAAGCCACGAACCACTTACGCGACTGCCGTTCCACGTGGAACGCGCCTTGCTCTGACCACCCGTACGACGCTGCCGTGCGACCCTCCACGGACCGTGGCGCCCTCTTCAGCGATCACGGACGGCATCGTCGTCCCTTCGATGCCCTGACCCCCCGTCTACCAACGCCGCCGCAGCTTCCGATCCGCGCTGCGAGGGGAGAAGCTCACGCATCCCCGTCGGTGTGCAGCGAGGGATCGGTCACACAGGGTTGGGAGGTGCGGTCATCGGTAGGCATCGTATTCAGCCGCGTCGGCGGCCGGTCGATGGCACCAGAGCGACGGTCCTGATCGGTCCCGTCTGCTCGTAGGGTGCGTGCCCGACAGCACGTCGAGGATCTGCGGGTACACCTCGATCACGAACCCTCCCTGACGCACGACAGGAGTGCTCGTGCCCACCCTGGGCTTGCTTCGACCACCCTGGACCTGCGGACGTTGCCCGCTCCCTCCACCTGCCGTGGTTCGGACACCGGGTGATGCTCTCCGACTTCCGCGACCTTCCATCGCGGCACGCCCCATCGACTGTCCGCCGTAGTGACTGCTCCCGCCGCGGGCCCCGAGGCTCCCTCACGCTCACCCCGCACCGGTACGGTGGGTCGACCCGAACGACGTCGCCGCGACAACCCGGGTGAAGCTTGCCTGGAGCAACCTCCACCTCCGCGTCACGGCTGCGCACGTCGGGGCAACGCGTCCAAGCGACGTCGCGCGAAGGGCAACCGGGCTCCGGCAAGGCCAGCGCCGCACCGGTCCGTGGTCGCGAACTGGACCGTGCCCGCCGTTATCCAGACGTTTCCACAGCCGACCTCCCTGACCGTAGCCGTCCAAGGTTGTGCGCTCACCGTCCACGCAGACGCCCACTGCGTGGAAGCTGAGGGAAGCTGCACCAGCGGAACAACACGCTGGCCATCAACCAACGACTTCACCGTGCACGGTTCCCGCCTCACCGTTCCGTGTCACCGGTCGACGCGGAGGCATACACCTCCGGCTACGGGGTCGATCCACACGACGAACCCGGCGATGACAGCGCGTCGCGCCCGGTGACTGAGACCGCCTGCTCTGAAGTGCTATACTTTCTAGCTTTTGCACCAGAACGCTGCGGTCACAGGGAACCCGGGCCGCAGCCCGGGTTCGTGATGCGTTAACCCTCGCGCGCCGTCAGTCGCTCTCGATGATGACACGCCGGGCCGGTTCGCGTCCCTGACTACGGCTCGCGAGACCGTCGACCTCAGCGACCAACTGGTGCACCGCCTTGCGTTCGAAGACATCCATGGGCTCCAGCCGTTCCGCTTCACCGGTGTCGAGCACCGCGTCGATGGCCTCGTCCGCCTTCTCGAGGAGCTTCTCCATGCGACGTGCCCGGTAACCCTCCGCGTCGATCTTGACCCGCGCACGGCGCTGGAACTGTCGTTGCAGCGAGCAGCGCACCAACTCCTGGATCGCATCGAGGGTCTGTCCTCGACGCCCGATCAGCACGCCGCTCCCGACGTCGATCACCTCGAGCTCCGCGTGGTCAGGGTGCAGCTTGATGCGGAGATCGCCAGGAAGATCGAGCGCATCGAGCAGCCCCTCCATGAAGTCCGCGGCAGCATCAGCCTCCTCGTCCAGTTCCTCGAGGCTGGCCGGCTCCACGTCCACGTCCGCCCGCTGTTCCTCGACAGGATCATCCGCTGGCGCGACCGGTTCGTCCGGGTCTTCCTCAGCCGCCACCTCCACCTCGAACCGTACGCTGCCGGTCCAGTCCTCATGGGCATCCCCGGAGAGCTGCACCCCGATCCCCGACCCGCGCCCGAGCAGTTCGCTCACCGCCGCGGTGAGTGCCTGCTCGAGGCTCGCACCCCGTGCCTTGACCGTCCGACTCATCACCTACTCCTCATCATCAACGTTCAGGACCGCTTCCCGCCGCGCCGAGGAAGGTGCCCTCCTGCAGCAGGGGGAGTTGCACGCGGGCGCTTCGCCTCATCAGGGCCAGCGCCGTTGGTGGAGCGGTCCGACCCCCCGCCCTTCCCACTCTTCTTGCCATCGGACGACGGTTCCGATCGGGTCGGGTTCTTGCCGTTCGTCGTCTCGCCCTTCGGTTCGGTTCCGTTCCTGCGACTGCCCTGGTCATCGGTCTTGGGCGGCTTCCCCTTGCTCTTCGCACCGTCCTTGGGTGCCGAACCGTCCCCCTTCGCACCTTCCTTCTTCGCTCGATCCTTGGGAGCGGCCCCGTCCTTCTTCGCTCGATCCCTCTTCGGGTCGCCCCCGTGCTCCTTCGGGCCCGTGTCGGGTGCACGTCCACCGTTGGATTTGCTCTGACCCGAGGTGGCACCGCCCTTGCCGGGCGCGGGCCGGTTGTTCCGCGGCGCGGCGTCATCATCCGTGGACTCGTCACGGACCTCGCGGAGGATGATCCACTGCTGGATCACCTGCCAGAGGTTGGTGGTGACCCAGTAGAGGAGGAGTCCCAGGGCGAACTGGAAGGAGATGACCGCGAGGAAGGCCGGCATCACGTACAGCAGGATCTTCTGCTGCTGCGCCATCGGGTTGTCCTGCCCCGTGGCGGCCGTGCGGGCCATCATCTGCTTCTGGGTGATGAACATCGTCCCCGACATCACCACGATCAACAGCCAACCGGGCCAGTTGGCGGTGCTGACCAGTGCACCCAGCCCAGTGAACCCATCGTCACCCGGGGTGATGAAGTCGGTGAAGAAGTAGAAGGGGGCGTCCGCGAGCTCATCCATCCCACGGATGGTCCAGAACAGCGCGATGAACACCGGTGCCTGCGCGAGCAACGGCAGACAGCTCGCCGCCGGATTGACGCCCTCCTTCTGGTAGAGGGCCATCATCTCCTCGTTCATCTTCTGCTTCTTGGCCCGGTACTTCTCCGGGTCCTTGCGCATCAGCTCACGGTCGACCTTGTACTTCTTCTGGATCTCCTTCATCTGCGGCTGGATCTTCTGCATGCCCCGCATGGATCGGGTCTGCTTGATCGCCAGCGGCAGAAGGAACACCCGCACGATCAGGGTCAGAAGGATGATGGCCCAACCCCAGCTGTGGACCCCGAAGACCGGCACCACGAGGTTGTGCAGCACGGTCAGGACGCCCTCGAAGAACCCGAGGACGCCGTCTGCGAATGAACTCCACACGGTGGTCACGCTCCGTTCAGGGGTTACAGCTTGCCGTGTTCATCGCCCGGCTCTGGCGTCGCGCGCGGCGGCGGGACTGGATCGACGCCACCGGGGTTCCACGGATGGCAGCGGCCGAGGCGGCGAGCTGCGAGCACGCCGCCGCGCCCACTTCCGTGCGTCCGAACGGCCTCGACGGCGTAACTGGAGCAGGAGGGGTGGAACCGGCACCGAGGTTGCCGCAGGGGCATGGTCGCGCGCCACAGCCACACCGGCGCCAGCAGCAACGACCGCAGCATCCGCCGCGGCCACGGAGTGTTCATGGCTTCGCTGTCCGCACTCGCGCGGTCGGGCTGCTGCTCGGTCCTCATGCCCTCAGCCTGCCATCTCTTGCGTGGTCGTCGCATCGAGCGCGACCAGATGCTGCCGCAACTCCCGGTGCACCTCCGGCAGAGCGGCGACGGCCAGCGCCCCCCTCGAGACGAGCACCACATCCAGTCCATCGCGCAGGGGGCAGTGCCGTGCGGCTTCCCTGAGCAGCCGTTTGCACCGGTTCCTCGTCACGGCGTTGCCGACCCGGCGCGACGCCACGACGGCCACACGCGCAGGCTGGTCCACCTCAGGCGCGCACGCCACGTGCGTCACGAGCAGGCGGCCAGCGCGCTGACGCCGACCGCGCATGACACGGGTGATATCCGCGCCGCGCCGCAGCCGGGCGTGCCCACCGGCGACGGGGGTCACGCGGACAGCTTCGTCCGGCCGCGACGGCGGCGGTTGCTGACCACGCGCCGCCCGCCGCTGGTGCGCATGCGTGCGCGGAAGCCGTGCTTGCGGGACCGGCGACGGTTGTTGGGCTGATAGGTGCGCTTCACGGCAGGCCTCCGGGATCCTCCGAGGTGGCACGCGGCCAGGTCGACGGCGCCGGGACAGGGGGCGCCAGCAGGTGACGCACGCTCGCTCGGTGTCGTGAGCGCAGGCAGACCACCGCGACCACTCGCGGGACCGGTGCTTTGGCGGGAAGGGTATCGGTGTGCGCGTTCGGCGGGCAACCGCTCTGCGGTGGTGCACGAATCGCCACCGCCTCCGGGATGGTGGGCCGGAGTCCGGATCACGCCTGAATCGCCCGTGAGCGCGGGTGAACGACGCCCTTGACGCCATCCCCGCGTGCACGGTTGATGGCGCGTGGACCTGGGCACGCGTGGTGGCCACCATCAACGTTTGCAGGCGTCGATCCGGGCCGTGTACGGTCCTCGACTGTCCGCCAGGCCAGTCCGTGGCCCGTTTCCTGGCCCCGCTCCGGCGGCCCAGGATCGATCGCACCGAACTGCACGGTCCACGACCAGCCCCGGACCTTCCCCACCGCGGTCGCCGCGGATCAACCCTGCCCGTTGTCCACACCTGTGGAGTCACCTGTGGACAACACCCGGAGCAGCGTTAGGGTCCGCGCACCGGCCGACCCACGCCGCGATCCGGGCGGCGGGTAGCCGCCCGAGCAGCACCAGGTCAGGTGAGGAGGAAGCGTGAGTACGGCGTCGACGCTGGATCTCGATGCATTGTGGGCGGAAAGCCTGTCGCAGGTCATGCGCGCAGTCACCTCGCCGGCCCAGCGGCAGTGGTTGGTGGCGACCAACCCCGTGGGCTTCAGTGACGACACCGTCGTACTGGCCACACCCCACGCGTTCGCACGGGAGTGGCTCGACCGCCACTGTGGCGATGCGATCCGCGCGGCCCTGAGCACGGCGGCGGGTCGGGACCTGCGGGTGGTGATCACGGTCCAGACCAATCCCACCCCCGTGGAGACCGGCCACCCGGAGAGCGCGCTCCCCAGGATCGTCGAGGTCGACGACACCGAGCCCGTCATCCACGCGCCCTTCGAGACCCTCCCCGCCGAGCCGGCCGAGGACGCGCGCCAGCCGCCCACGCATCGGACCAACGGTTCCGGCTACCTCGATGAGACGGCCATGACCGCCTCCGCCCCACCCGCGGTCGAGGACGAACGGATCGCACCGACCGACCAGCCCCTGCACGCCCCTGGACGACCCGATGGACCGATGGTGGAGCTCCCACCCCGTCGCATGGCCCAGGTCAACGACGAGGTCGAGTCGGACACCCAACTCAATCCCAAGTACTCCTTCGACGACTTCGTGATCGGCTCGTCCAACCGTTTCGCCCACGCCGCGGCCACCGCGGTGGCCGAGGCACCGGCGAAGTCCTACAACCCGCTCTTCATCTACGGCGGGGCCGGCCTCGGCAAGACCCACCTGCTCCACGCCATCGGGCACTACGTCCGCAACCTGTATCCGCGCCTCACCGTGCGCTACGTGACGACGGAACAGTTCACCAACGAGTTCATCAACGCCATCCGTGACGACCGGATCACGACCTTCCAGCGGACCTACCGCCAATCCGACGTCCTGCTGATCGACGACATCCAGTTCCTCCAGCAGAAGGAGCGCACGCAGGAGGAGTTCTTCCACACCTTCAACGCGCTGCACAACGCCGAGAAGCAGATCGTCATCTCCAGCGACCGGCCCCCGAAACAGATCGCGCAACTCGAGGATCGGCTCAGAAGCCGTTTCGAGTGGGGGCTGATGACCGACATCCAGCCGCCTGACCTCGAGACCCGGATCGCCATCCTGCGCAAGAAGTGCGAGAGCGACGCCCTTGGGGTGCGCCCTGAGGTGCTGGAACTGATCGCCTCGCGCGTGCAGTCCAACATCCGCGAGCTCGAGGGCGCGCTCATCCGGGTCGCCGCCTTCTCCAGCCTGCAGCGCGCGCCCGCGGACACCGGCATGGCGGAGTCGGTCCTCAAGGACCTGTTCCCCGACGGCCGCGGCCAGGAGGTCAGCGTGCAGCTGATCATGGAGGAGGTTGCCGAGTACTTCTCCTTGACCGTCGACGACCTGTGCTCGCCCTCACGCAGCCGCCAACTCGTCACTGCACGCCAGCTCGCCATGTACCTGACACGCGAGCTCACCGAGCTCTCCCTCCCTCGGATCGGCAAGGCCTTCGGTGGCCGCGACCACACGACCGTCATGCACGCCACGAAGAAGATCTCCGTGCTGATGCAGGAACGGCGCCCCATCTACGACCAGGTGCAGGAGCTGACCAACCGGGTCAAGACCCGCGCCCGTAGCGCGTGAGGACGGTCCTGCTCCGCCACACCGTGGTGGAGGAACGTCGGGACAAGCTGTGGAGTGGCGGTGGAGGAGCGTGGGACGAACGGCTCCGACCGGTGGATTCCCTCTGCACCCTGCAGAGAGCCTGGTGGGGTCACGACCCCGATCGCATGTGGACGGCGCGGGGACGAGCGGGGGACAGCCCGCCGCAGCCGTGGAGGTACATCCGTGTGGTTCACCGCGCTGTGGAGCGAGCCTGCACAGCCCCACACCGGCTCCACACCCGGTGTACCCGCACTGACCTGCGAAGACGCGGGTTATCCACGGTCTACACAGCCCCTACTACGGTGACGACAGGAAGTGATGGAACACCTCTTCTCCATCACCTATGTGGACCAACGCCTCCAGGAGGGACCACGTGAAGCTTCGAGCAGAGCGGACCGAGTTCGCTGATGCCATCTCCTGGGCGACCCGCACCGTCGCTGCCCGGGTGACCCTGCCAGCAGTCTCGGGCATCTTGCTCGAGGCCGCGGAGGGGCGGCTGGTCTGTCGCGCTACCGACCTCGAGGTCGCTGCCGAGATCTCCATCCCCGTGGAGATCGAGCGACCAGGCAGGGTGCTCCTACCCGGCCGCCTCCTCGGCCAGCTCGTGGCCCGGTTCCCCGACGCACCCGTGCAACTCGACGGAGAGAGCGACCAGGTGGAGATCACCTGCGGCCGCGCCACCTTCCAGGTCCGCGGGATGCAGGTCGAGGACTTCCCGACCCTGGCGGCTCCGGCAGAGGACGCGGCGGAAGGCGTGCTGAAGGCCGATGCCTTCGCACGGATGGTGTCCCAGGTCGCGCGCGCGGCCTCCACCGACGAGGGCCGCCCCGTACTGACCGGAGTGCAGTTGGATGCGGCCGATGGCATCCTGACGGCCGCTGCCACCGACAGCTATCGCCTCTCGGTCCGCTCGGTCCGCTTCGAGGAGGCCGTCGAGGGCGTCGCCCTGGTGCCGGCCCGGTCGCTCCAGGAGGCTGCGAAGGCCGCTGGCGAGGTAGGAGGCACCGTGACGGTGGTGCTCGAGCCGGGCCAGGTGTCCTTCCTGTTCGGCGACCGTCGTCTGACCACGAAGCTGATCGAGGGTTCCTTCCCGAACTTCCAGGCCCTGCTGCCCGATGCCCACGAGACCTCGGTGATCGTCGAGCGTGCGGCCCTGGCCGAGGCGCTGCAACGTGTCGCCATCGTGGCGATGGGTCAGGCGAACACCCCCGTCACCCTGCACTTCGGCGATGGTTCCGTGGACCTGCAGGCCAGCAACCAGGAGATGGGTGACGCTGCGGAGGCGCTGCCCGCGGAGATCGACGGTGAGGGCCTCGCGATCTCCTTCAACCCGGCGTTCCTGCTGGCTGGGCTGGACGCGACCGGAACGGAACGGATCCGGATCGAACTGCGGGACGGGCTGAAACCGGCGGTGCTCAAGCCCCAGCCGGCGGACGAGGAGGACCGCATCGACGACCTGACCTACCTGCTGATGCCCATGCGGGTCAACTGACCCGGAGCCCGCCGATGCAGCTGCGTCGCCTCGAGTTGCGCGACGTGCGTTCCTACGAGCGCGCGAAGGTGACGTTCCCTCCCGGCGCCTCGCTCCTGATCGGTGCCAACGCCCAGGGCAAGACCAACCTCCTCGAAGCGATCCAACGGGCGGCCGCGGGGAGCTCGCACCGGGTGGCTGGTGACGGGCCGCTCGTCCGGATGGGGGCGGACCTCGGGGTCATCCGGTGCGAGATCGAGACCGACACCGGTCGTCGTCGTCGTCTCGAGTTGGAGTTCGGGACCGGCAGACGCACCCGCACCCGGGTGGACGGGCAGGAGGTGCGCCGGGCTGCCGACGCCATCGGGGTGCTGCGGGCGGTCCTGTTCGCTCCCGAGGATCTGGCGATCATCCGCGGCGATCCCGGTGAACGCCGCCGATACCTCGACGAGCTCCTCGGCCAGCGACGCCCGGCTTTCGCGGCGATGCGTGCGGACTACGACCGCACCCTCAAGCAGCGCAACCAGCTCCTGCGCCGTGCCCGCGCCCTCGGTGGTCAGGCGGCGACCGCGGCGGGTGACACCATCGCCGCCTGGACCGAGCAGCTGATCACCCTCGGCAGCCAGCTGCTGGCGGCCCGGCTCGCCGCCGTCACCACGCTGCGCCCACCCGTGGACCGCTGCTACCGGGATCTCGCGGATCGTCCGGAGCCGATCGGGCTCGTCTACCGCAGCTCCACCGGGGTCGACGTCGAGCGGATCGCCCCGGTCGGCGACAACGGCGTGCCGCCGGTGGCCCCCCTGGCCGCGGCCCTGGAGGACGCCTACGCCGCGGTGGCGGACGAGGAACGCCACCGGGGGATGACCCTCGTCGGTCCACACCGCGACGACCTGGACCTGTCCATCGGCGGGTTGCCCGCCAAGGGCTACGCCTCTCACGGTGAGGCCTGGTCCCTGGCGTTGTCGCTCAAGCTCGCCACTTTCGCGGTACTCGCGGAGGTCGGCGACCGTCCCCTGGTGCTCCTCGACGACGTGTTCGCTGAGCTCGACACCACGCGCCGGTCGCGGCTGGCGCGGGCCTGCCACGGTTTCGACCAGGTGCTGGTGACCGCCGCGGTGGAAGAGGACGTGCCGCTGGAGGGTCACCGCATCGATGTGACCATCGCCGAGCGTGTGAGCACCCTGGTGCCGCGGGAGGAGGTGGCTGAGCCGTGAGCCGTGGACCTGGACCGCGCGACCCCCGCCAGGCGCGTCACCGTGACCGTGACGAGCAGGTCTACGCCCGTCGCCGTCGCGAGGATGCACGCCGTCGGGCCGCGCTCGAACGGCGTACCTACGACCCGGCGCCGCCCGGTGACGAGGACTGGACCGCACCGGATCCGGACAGCGACGGTCTCCAGCGGGTCCAGCCACCCAGCTCGGTGGCAGCGGCGCTCGAGGGTTTCGTCGCCCGCCAGGGCTGGGGTGACCGGTTGCGCGGTGCCCGGGTCTTCGAGCGCTGGGAGTCCATCGTGGGTGCCGCCCTCGCCGCACGCTGCGAGCCGGTCCGCGTCGCAGGTGGCACCCTGGTGATCCGGGCTGAGAGCCAGGTGTGGGCGACCCAGCTGCACTATCTGACCCCGCACCTGCTGCGCAGCACCACCGAGGTCCTCGGTCAAGGAACCGTTCGCGACATCCGCGTGGTGGTCGGACCGCTGACCGGAACCCAGGAGAACCCGTGATCGCCGTCGCAGAGCGCACCTTCGGCCTGCTGGCCCTGGTCGCGATGGGCGTCGCGCTCTTCACCGCTGGCGTACTGCTCCGAGGCCGCGTGCCGGGATGGTTGCGGGACGATGTCGCGCTGCCGCTGGCCACCGCCATCGCCGCCACAGCGACCGGCGGCTCGCTGCTGCTCTCCGAGGTCGCTGGCTACCTGCCCTGTGCGCTCTGCTGGTACCAGCGGATCGCGATGTACCCGCTGGTCTTGGTCGTCGGCATCGCCGCGGTACGGGGTGACCGTGAGGTGTGGCGTACCGCTGTGCCCCTGTCGGTCGTCGGTGGCGCGATCTCGATCTGGCACATCCTGATCGAGCAGAACCCCGGTTGGGGCGGACCGTGCGACGATGCGGCACCCTGCACCATCCTGTGGGTCGAGGAGTTCGGCTTCCTGACCCTGCCGACGATGGCACTGATCGCTTTCACGGCGATCGGCCTGCTGACCTTCGCGGCCCGTACACGCTGAGCCGAGCGCACCTGGCACCGACCGCGCCCCACCCCAACGCACCCGCACACACCCATCACCTTGAGCAGGGAGCCGTACCGTGGCTACGCAGACCCCCAACGCCCGTGCCGAAGCACGCCGCGCGGAGAAGGAGGCGCAGCGCCGCGCCGAGTCCAAGCGGCAGCGCCTGATCTACGGCGGAGTCGGCCTGGTGGTGCTGTTGATCATCGTGGTCGTCGCCGTCGCCACCGTGGGAGAGACCGACGACCGGCTCCGCCTCAGCGACGTGGCCGGTAGCCCGCAGATCGAGGGTGACACGCTGCCGCCGATCCCCGAGGGCGGCGAGGATCCCGCCATCGGGATGACCGCCCCGGTGCTCGACGGCGCCGACTTCGATGGCAACCCGATCACCGTCGGAGAGCGCGCCCAGGTGGTCAGCTTCGTCGCGTCGTGGTGCCCGGCCTGTGACGCGGAACTGCCCGAGGTGGTCGCGTGGCAGGAGGCCGGTGGGCCTCCCGAGGGGGTCGACCTCGTGCTGGTGTCCACCAACATGGACGACTCCCGCAACAACTGGCCACCGCAGGAGTGGATGGCCGACGCCGGTTACACGGGCGATGTGCTGGTCGATGACGTGAACTCCAGCGCCTTCCAGACCTACGGCCTCCAGGCGACCCCCTCCTGGGTGGTCATCAACGACGAGGGTGAGGTGGTCTTCCGGGCCTCCGGCATGATCGACCCGGCGCAGTTCGACCAGCTCGGCGAGCTCGCCGCGACCGGCTGAGGTGCGGGGTCGCGCGTGGACCCACGTCTCCAGGACGTCGGAGAGGCCGTGGATACGGGGGGGTAGCTGACCCAGCGCAGGTGGGGTCGGACTATCCACAGGGCGCCACGGCTGCTCTCCGACGGCTCGGCCCGCTGGTAGGCTGAGGAGGAGAGCGCGGCACGGGTGTGCATCGCCTGGCGGCCCGTCGGGGCGGCGCTCGGTCCGGGCGCGAGCGGCGCCGGTCCCTATCGAAGAGGTCATCCGTGGCTGCTGCCCAGGATCCCCCCAGCGCGGAAGCGCCGGCGAGCGTCGACGCCATCGACGTCTCCTACAGCGCCAAGAACATCACCGTGCTGGAGGGCCTCGAGGCCGTCCGGCGCCGACCGGGGATGTACATCGGGTCGACGGGCGCGCGGGGGTTGCACCACCTGGTGTGGGAGGTGGTCGACAACTCGGTCGACGAGGCGCTGGCGGGACGCTGCACCCACATCGAGGTGGAGTTGCTGCGCGACGGTGGCCTCCGCGTCAGCGACGACGGTTCGGGGATCCCCGTCGACCTCCACGAGAAGGAGGGGCGCTCCGCCCTCGAGGTCGTGCTCACCGTTCTGCACGCGGGCGGCAAGTTCGACTCCCAGGCCTACGCGGTGTCAGGGGGACTGCACGGCGTGGGTATCTCGGTGGTCAACGCGCTGTCCGCACGGCTGGTCGCCGAGGTGGTGCGTGACGGGGGCCGGTTCCGCCAGTCCTACCAGCGCGGGGTCCCCGACGGACCGATCGAGCGCATCGGCGATGACGACGGGCCGACCGGCACCACCATCAGCTTCTGGCCGGACCCGGAGGTCTTCGAGGAGGGGGTCGACTTCTCGGTGGAGACCATCTCGCGACGGCTACGCGACACCGCGTTCCTGACCGCGGGACTGCGGATCGTGCTGACCGACGACCGCGTGCTCGAGGACCGCCCGGCACCGCCCCGTGTCCACGAGTTCCACGCGCCCGGCGGCCTGCGCGACTTCGTCGACCACATCCGCACGACCAAGGCCAAGGACGGCCTCCACCCTACGATCCACTTCGAAGCCGAGGAGCAGGGCCCGCAGGGGGCGCAGTCGCTCGAGATCGCGCTCCAGTGGATCAACGATTTCAACGACTCGATCCTGTCCTTCGCCAACACGATCAACACCCATGAGGGCGGCACCCACGAGGAGGGGTTCCGCACCGCACTGACCTCGGTGCTCAACCGGTGGGCGAAGGAGAAGGGCCTGCTGCGTTCCAAGGAGGTGGACGGCCTCACCGGTGATGATCTGCGCAGCGGTCTGGTCACCATCGTGTCGGTGAAGGTCGGTGACCCCCAGTTCGAGGGACAGACCAAGACCAAGCTCGGCAACACCGAGGTGAAGACCTTCGTCCAGACCACCACCTACGCACAGCTGGCGGAGTGGCTGGAGGAGCACCCCACGGAGGGCAAGCTGATCGTCCAGAAGGCGGAGGCGGAAGCCCAGGCGCGCATCGCCGCGCGCAAGGCCCGGGATCTGACCCGGCGCAAGTCGCTGCTGGAGTCCACGTCCTTGCCCGGCAAGCTGGCGGACTGCCAGTCCCGCGACCCGGCGATCTCCGAGCTCTACATCGTCGAGGGGGACTCGGCCGGCGGGTCGGCGAAGATGGCTCGTGCGCGCGAGTTCCAGGCGATCCTGCCGATCCGGGGCAAGATCATCAACGTGGAGAAGGCGCGGCTGCCCAAGATCCTCTCCAACACCGAGGTCCAGGCGCTGATCACCGCGATGGGCACGGGTTTCGCCGACGACTTCGACGTGGAGCGGGCCCGCTACCACAAGCTCGTGCTGATGGCGGACGCCGACGTCGACGGTGCGCACATCCGCACCCTGCTGCTCACCTTCCTCTTCCGGCACATGAAGCCGCTCATCGAGGCCGGCTACGTCTACCTGGCGCGGCCGCCTCTCTACCTCGTCTTCCACCCGACACGGAAGAAGGAGCTGACCTACGCCTTCTCCGACGCCGAGCGGGATGCCATCGTGGAGCGGATCCGGGAGGACGTCGGACCCGACCGCAAGATCGAGGTGCAGCGCTTCAAAGGACTCGGTGAGATGGACCCGGACCAGCTGTGGGAGACCACGATGGATCCGGAGCGCCGCACCCTCAAGCTGGTCACCATGGACGACGCGGCTGCCGCGGACGAGATGTTCTCGATCCTGATGGGTGATGACGTCGCCTCCCGGCGCGACTTCATCCAGTCCAACGCCAAGTACGCGACGCTGGACGTCTGAGGTGCCGAACACCGATCGACCGCGGCGTTGGCCGCCCGGCGTCGGGCTGGCCGTGGGGCTGGCCACGGGTGTGGCCCTGGGCGCCGCGGCCGGCAACCTGATCGATCGCACCGCGATCGGGATGGTGTTCGGCCTGGCTGCCGGGCTGGTGTTGGGGCTGTTGATCGATGATCCCCGTCGGGTCGGTGACAGCGGGGGTGAGGAGGACGGGCCGGCGCCGGACAACGGCGGTGGTGCCCCGCCCGAGGGTGATGATCCCCGGTCCGGCGGACCCGAGGCCGGCGCCATCGCCCGAGCCATGCTCTGGCTGCTCGCCGGCCTGGTGGGCCTGCTGCTGCTGGCGGTCGCGATCGCGCCCGAGCTGCTGGCAGCGCCGGAGCAGCTGACCGCGACCCTCGGGGTGGTGCTGGTCGCCGGCGTGCCGGGGGTCCTGGTGCTGCTTGCCCTTGTGGCGCGGCGCCGGCGGATCGACCGTGACACGCCGGAGGGCGAGTGACCATGAGCCGGACCATCCTCGCAGCGCTGCTCCTGACGGTCCTGGTGAGCGGCAGCCTCGCTGGCCTCGGCGTGTTCCTCGGCTTTCCGACCTTCGGTTCGCTGTGGTTCGGGATCGTCGCCGGGGTAGCGAGCGGTCTGCTGCTGCTCGCCGCCAGCCGTCGTGCCGACTCCTTCCACCCCACCGAGGACAACGCGCACCTCGCCGATCACGGCGCCGCCTTCGATCCCGAGGACCAGCCACCCCCCACCGAGGGTGCGGACGAGACGACGGACGACGACCCCGACGAACGACCCGGAGACTGACGTGGCCGACGAGAGCATCCCCCCCGAGGAGGGCACGCCCGTGGAGGGCGGGACCCGCGAGGCCACGCCCGGCGACCCCGTGATCCGCAACGAGGACGGCACGCCGGTCGACGAGGCGGGCGGTGTCCTCGCGGCGCGCGTCGAGCCCGTGGTGATCCAGGACGAGATGCGGACCAGCTACCTCGACTACGCCATGAGCGTGATCGTGGGACGGGCACTGCCGGACGTGCGCGACGGCCTCAAGCCGGTGCACCGCCGCATCCTGTTCTCGATGGACGAGACCGGGCTCCGGCCTGACCGTCCCTACCGCAAGTGCGCGTCCGCGGTCGGGGACGTGATGAAGAAGTACCACCCCCACGGCGACTCAGCGATCTACGACGCCCTCGTGCGGATGGGACAGGACTTCTCCATCCGCTACGAGCTGATCGACGGGCACGGCAACTTCGGCTCCGTCGACGGCGACCCCGCAGCCGCCATGCGGTACACGGAGTCCCGGCTCTCGCGGCTGGCGATGGAGCTGCTGCGCGATA
Organism: Nitriliruptoraceae bacterium; assembly: GCA_003565155.1. GTDB lineage: Bacteria > Actinomycetota > Nitriliruptoria > Nitriliruptorales > Nitriliruptoraceae > T1Sed10-7. The sequence goes on from PXDB01000096.1 coordinate 48,862, forward strand.
TCGACGAGGAGACGGTCGACTTCGTCGACAACTACGACGGCTACGAGGAGGAGCCGGTCGTCCTGCCGGCACGCTTCCCGAACCTGCTGGCCAACGGCGCGACCGGCATCGCCGTCGGCATGGCGACCAACATCCCGCCGCACAACCTCGGTGAGTTGATCGACGCGACCATCGCCCTGATCGAGGATCCGGAGCTGACCGCCGTCGAGCTGATGCGCTACCTGCCCGGACCCGACTTCCCCACCGGCGGGCTGATCCTCGGCAACGCGGGCGCCTACGAGGCTTACACCACCGGCCGCGGATCCATCAAGGTCCGTGCGGTGTGCACGATCGAGGAGCCCGAGCGTGGCCGCGACCGCGAGCGGATCGTGGTCACCGAGATCCCCTACATGGTCAACAAGGCCAACCTGCTGAAGAAGATCGCCGAGCTGGTCAACGCGAAAGTCCTGACCGGGATCGCCGACCTGCGCGACGAGTCCTCCCGTGAGGGCATGCGGATCGTCATCGATCTCAAACGCGACGCCAACGCCCAGGTGGTGCTCAACCAGCTCTACAAACACACCCAGCTCCAGGACACCTTCGGGGTGAACCTGCTGGCGCTGGTCGACGGGGTGCCCCGGACCCTGACCCTGGACCGGGCACTCCGCCACTACGTCGCCCACCAGGTGGACGTGATCACGCGGCGGACCCGCTACCGCCTGCGCAAGGCCGAGGAGCGCGCCCACGTCCTCGAGGGTTTGCTCGTCGCCCTGGACCACATCGACGAGATCATCGCGCTGATCCGTGCCAGCGCCTCGGCGGACACCGCCAAGGCGGAGCTGATGACCCGCTTCGAGCTGTCGGAGATCCAGGCCCAGGCCATCCTCGACATGCAGCTGCGCCGTCTCGCCCAACTCGAACGCCAGCGCATCCAGGACGAGTACGACGAACTACAGACCCTGATCGCGGAGCTGCAGGCCATCCTCGCCGACCCCGCCCGGGTGCGTGCCATCATCACCGAGGAGCTGACCGAGCTGCGGGGCCGCTACGCCGATGAGCGTCGCAGCCGCATCGTCCCCGACGACGGGGCGATGACGGTGGAGGACCTGATCCCGGTCAGCGACGTGGTGGTCACCCTGACCCGCGCCGGCTACATCAAGCGGACCCCGGTGGACGCCTTCCGGACCCAGCGCCGGGGCGGCCGAGGGGTACGGGGCACGGACATGAAGGAGGACGACATCGTGTCCTCCCTGCTGACCTGTTCCACCCACGACCATCTGCTGGTGTTCACCAACCAGGGACGCGTCTACCGGATCAAGGCCTATCAGGTCCCCGAGAAGTCCCGTGCCGCCAAAGGGGTGTACGTCACCAACGTGCCCGGCCTTGCGCTGGAGCAGGGGGAGACGGTCACCGCCATCCGTGCGCTCCAGGCGTTCCGCGATGACCGTTACCTCTTCTTCGCCACCCGCGGCGGCACGGTCAAGCGCACCCGGCTCGATGACTTCGACTCGCAGCGGTCGGTGCTGATCGCCATCAACCTCAAGGACGACGACGAGCTGATCGGTGTCGCCGTGACCGACGGCACCCAGGACATCATGATGGTCTCCCGCGGCGGCCAGGCGATCCGGTTCGCGGAGTCCGACGCCCGTCCGATGGGTCGGACCGCCGCCGGGGTGCGCGGGATGCGGTTCAGGGACGAGGACGACGAGGTCCTCGCCATGTCGCCGATCCCCGCCGACGGTGCCGGTCACTACCTGCTGGTGGTCACCGAACAGGGCTACGGCAAGCGCACCCCGATCGACGACCCCTCACACGATGACGGCTACCCCCGGCACAAGCGCGGCGGCCAGGGGGTGCGCACCATCACCCTCACCGCGACGCGGGGACGGTTGGCGGGCGCCCTCGTCGTGCCCCTCGACGCGGAGATCCTCCTGGTCAGTGACACGGGCACGCTGATCCGCACGGCGCTGCTCGATGTGCGACCGATGCGGCGTCCGGCCCAGGGTGTGTCGCTGATGCGGCCCGGCGACGGTGCCAGCGTGGTCGGTGTCGCGCTGGTGGTCGAGGACGAGGAGGATGCGGTGGCGCCCGCGGATGCCGCTCCTGCGCAGGAGACGGGTGCGCCGCAGGACCCGGCGGTGTCGCAGGAGACACCCCGAAGCTCCATGGAGGCTGGCGGGACCGGCCCGTGGGCGACGGGTTCCGACGCCGACGGCGACGACGACAGCGGCGAGCCGCCGCCGGCGGAGGGGTCCTGATGCGGGGCTGGCCCGTCAGGGGGCGGCTGGTGGTGGCGGCCGGTCTGCTGCTGGCCGCCTGCGGCCCGGGCGAGGGGTCGGTGTTCGCCCTGGAGGAGGGGACCTGCTTCGACGACCCGGAGGAGACCCAGGGCATCCTGGAGGTCGAGGTGGTGCCCTGCGACGAGCCGCACGACAACGAGGTCTTCGCGACGCTCCAGTTGACCGACCCCGGCGATCTCGGCGCCGTGAACGCCGACGATACGAGCGCGGATCCCAACGCCGAAGAGGGTGATGGTGAGGACCTCGATGAGGTGGCGTACCCGGGTGGTGCAGCGGTCGAGGGCGCAGCCCTCGACCGCTGCACCACCGCGTTCCCCGAGCCGGTGGCGGAGCGCTACCGCGACACCGACCTGGTGATCGGCGTGTTGACGCCGAGCGAGGCCAGTTGGCAGGACGGCGACCGCGAGGTGGTGTGCTTCGTCTCCAGCCCGGACGGCGTGCTCACCGGCTCGCTGTTGGAGGACCAGGGATGACGGTGGGGCCGCGTCGCTCGCGCACGGGTGACCGCGTGGTCACCGGCGCAGCGTGGGCGGGTGGCCGCCCGGTCGATGCCGGGCGCCCAGCGTGACGGTCGGGGACCGGTAGCCTTCGTCCGTCCAGGGAGGAACAGGTGGCTCGACGACGTCTCGCGATCAAACGCCTGGACCCGTGGTCGGTGCTGAAGTTCGGCATCGTCATCAACGTGGTCCTGTTCGTGGTGTTCCTGATCATCGCCGGGGTCGTGTGGTTCATCGTCGACCGGCTGCAACTGGTGGATCAGGCCTGCGAGATCGCTCTGGACGTCGGTTTCACCTCCTGCGGGGTCAACCCCGGCAACCTCTTCCAGGTCCTCGCGCTGCTCGGGGGGATGGGGGTGGTCGTTCAGACCGCGGTGCTGGTGTTCATGGCCTTCCTGTACAACCTCATCGCCGACCTGACGGGCGGTCTGGTGATCGGTGCGGTCGACGACGCGCCGGTCGGGGACCCCGTCGGACGCTTCGGCAACTTCGCCTCCTCCTCGGCGCCGGTCCCCACGTACGGGCCTGGTGTCGGCGGGAGCTCACCGGCGACCGCAACGGGCGCTGAACCTGCTGCCGGCAGCGCTGGGACGCCGCCTCCCGAGGAACCGGAGCCCACCCGCCAGCAGAACCCCATCGGTCAGCAACAGGACGATGAGGCGCTCTTCGAACGGGAGCAGTGAGGGTCCGTCCCCCGGGTTCGCCTGCCTGCGGTGCTGTCGCTACGATGCGCCGCCGCGTACGACCGTGCGCGTTCGGGCCAATAGCTCAGTCCGGTTAGAGCGCACCCCTGATAAGGGTGAGGTCGAAGGTTCAAGTCCTTCTTGGCCCACAGCCTCCTGCTCGTCCCACCTCCCGGGATCGATCCCGTGTCCGCCGGGTCCGCTTGCATCGGCGTGTGGACTCTCCCACGCTGGTCCGGACGACACGATGGTCGGGAGGTTCGTGCGTGACGGGGCGTTGCAGCGGGTGCACGCGGGGGGTCCCATCCGCCGTGTGGTCTCCGCGGCCCTGGTCGGCCTGCTCCTCGGTTGGCTGGCGGTCGCTCTCGCGTCAGGCCAGGTGTCGGATCTCTGGTTGCCGGCGATCCTGCTGGCCGGCCACCTCCCCGTCGCCGTGACGACCAATGCGGTGCTCGAGGTCCGCGAGGACGCGCTGGTGATCGACCACCGCTGCTGGCGACGGCGCATCCCATGGGACCGGATCCGCGCGATGACCGTCGATCTGCACTGGGGACAGCTGCGCGCACGAGCCCCTGCCATCGAGCGAACGGACGGTCGCAGCACCCGATCCGGAGTCCTGGTCGAGCTGCGCCGCCCGAGCCGCGCCGCGGATCGCGACGAGTTGCTCACGCGACTCGAGTTGCAGGCCGTACAGCACGGGTTCGAGTTCCACGTTGCACGGCCCAGCTGAAGGGTGACACGCCGCTGCGCCGGTCCCGTGGACCCGGGTGGTCCACACAGGCTTCCTCCGCTCCGGGAACCGGATCTGGAACCACGGGTCGGAACCCATCGGCCAGCCCGGCCACCGACCGGTGTCCGGTGGCTCGCGGGCGGCTCGGGTCGCGAGAGGGGACGCGAGTGGCCGGCTGCGTCCCCCGGGACCGCTTCGTGGACACGTTGGGCTACGGAAGGGGACAGCGGTGACCCGCTCCGGGCACCGACCCGCTGGGAGCACGGGCTGCTGTAGCCGCGTTGCCGGGCACCGACCCGCTGGGAGCACGGGCTGCTGTGGCCGCGTTGCCGGGCACCGACCCGCTGGGAGCACGGGCTGCTGTGGCCGCGTTGCCGGCACCGACCCGTCCGGTGGCACGGCGACCGATCGCCACGCCGGTGACGGATCGGGCGTCTTCGGGGGCGGGAGGCCCTTGGGGGCACCGGTCAGGGACCTCGGGCCTTGCCAGCGACACCCGGCGGTGGCGAGACTGGCACCTCCGGCCGACCGCATCGGGTGCAGCGTGACCGGCCCCCCGGCCCCCGGCCCCCACCGGTGCACCCGACCTGCGACGGCCGCGGATCGGAGGGACGATGACGTCGACGCGGACCCGCCTCGGGCTGCGGGTCACCGGTGTCGTGCAGGGCGTCGGCTTCCGCCCCTTCGTGCACCGGCTCGCCACGGAGCTCGCGTTGGTCGGTCACGTCGGCAACGACGCCGCCGGGGTGTTCATCGAGGTGGAGGGTGACGCCACCGCCGTGGACCGTTTCACCACGCGGCTGCGCGACGAAGCACCGCCGTTGGCACGGATCACTGACCTCAAGGTCACCTCCCTGCCGGCACAGGGGCGCAGCGCCGGCAACGCCGCCGGTCCCGCGGATGCTCCCCCCGGCAACGCCGCCGGTCCCGCGGATGCTCCCGCCGCGGACGGGCACCCGGGCCCGGACCGCGGCTTCACCATCGTGGCCAGTCCGCAGGGCGGTGCCGTCACCACCCTGGTGCCCGCGGACGTCGGCATCTGTGCGGCCTGCCGCCGTGAGCTGTTCGATCCGGGCGATCGCCGCCACCGTCACCCCTTCATCACCTGTACGGACTGCGGACCACGGTTCACCATCACCCGCCGGCTGCCCTACGACCGCCCCGGCACCACCATGGCGGGCTTCCCGATGTGCCCGCCGTGCACGCGCGAGTACCACGATCCCACCGACCGACGCTTCCACGCCCAACCGATCGCCTGCCCGGACTGCGGGCCGACCCTGCGGTTCGAGCCGGCGCGCGCGCGCAACACGACCGGCGTGCACGTCGGCGTGGCACGGACGCGGGCCGCAGCCGTCAGCCCGGCGGGCCCCGCCGCCGACGGTGTGCTCCACGGCACGGAGCCGGCACTGCTCGCCGCGCGACGGATCCTCAGCCGAGGTGGCACCGTCGCGGTGAAGGGCATCGGCGGCTACCACCTCGCCTGTGATGCGACCTCGGCAGCGGCGGTCGCCCGGCTGCGCCGTCGCAAGGCACGGCCCGACAAGCCCTTCGCCGTGATGGTCGCCGACGTCGAGGTGGCACGGTCCGTCGCGATCTTCGACGAGGTCGAGCTCGACGCGCTGTGCTCCCCGCAGCGTCCGGTGGTCCTCGCGCGTCGGCGGACCGGACCGCGGGTCGGCCCGGCGGTGGTCGACGACGTCGCACCCGGTAACCCATGGCTCGGGGTGATGCTGCCCTCCTCGCCGCTGCACGAGCTGCTGCTGGCCCCCGGCCACGACCCCGCCCACGACCCCGCCCACGACCCCGGCCACGACCGCGCCGACGACCCGGCCGATGCGGTGCCCACGGTGCTGGTGATGACCAGCGGCAACGTCGCCGGTGAGCCCATCAGCTTCGCCGACGCCGACGCCACCGCACGGCTGACCCCGTTGGTCGACGGCTTCCTCACCCATGACCGGCCGATCCACGTGCCCTGCGACGACGGGGTCGTCCGGGTCATCGACGGCGAGGTGGTGCCGATCCGTCGTTCCCGCGGGGACGCCCCGCTGCCCCTGGCCTTGCCGAGCGACGCACCAGCCACCCTGGCCGTCGGCGCGGAGCTCAAGAACACCGTCGGGGTCGGCGTCGGTCGTCAGGCGTGGCTCAGTCAGCACATCGGGGACCTCGGTGCCCTCGAGACGCTGCAGGCCTTCGAGCATGCCGTGGCCCAGCTGACCAGCTTCTTCCACGTGGAGCCGACCCACGTCGCCGTCGACCCCCACCCCGCGTACACCACCCACGCCTGGGCGCGCCGTCACCACCGCGAGCGCCTGCACCAGGTCCAGCACCATCACGCCCACGCCGCAGCCCTGTTGGCCGAGCACGGCCTCCCCCCCGACGAGCAGGCCCTGGTCGCCACCTTCGACGGCACCGGCTACGGCGAGGATCAGACGGTGTGGGGTGGGGAGCTGCTCCTGGCCGATCAGCGACGCTCGCAGCGGGTCGCGCACCTGTCCACCGTGCCGCTGCCCGGCGGCGACTCGGCGGTGACCAACCCGGCGCACATGGCGCTGGCCGCGCTGTGGGCAGTGGGCGTGGAGTGGCACGAGGACCTGGCCTGCGTCCGTGCGCTCACGGGTGGGCAGCGTCGCCTCCTCCGCCAGCAGCTGGAACGTGACGTCGCCTGCGTGCCCACCTCCTCCGCCGGCCGGCTGTTCGACGCGGTCAGCGCGCTGCTCGGGGTGCGCCAGTGCATCAGCTACGAGGGCCAGGCGGCCATCGAGCTGGAGTGGCTTGCGGACGCCTTCTCACGACGCGGCGACGCGGACGACGACGCACCCGGCTACCACCTCGCCCTCCGTGCAGCGCACACCGATGGTGGTCCGTTGCGCCTGGATGCGGCGCCGTTGCTGCAGGAGGTGGTCAGCGACGTGCTCGCCGGGGTGGACCGCACGGCGATCGCAGCCGGCTTCCACCTCGCTGTCGCCCACGCGGTGCGTGAGGTTGCCGACGGGGTGTCCGCAACGGGTGGACCGCGTACCGTGGGGCTCACCGGCGGGGTGTTCCAGAACGCCTGGCTGACCACCCGTACCCGTGCCGCGCTGGAGGGGGAGGGCTACCGCGTGCTGACCCACCGACTCGTCCCACCCAACGACGGCGGGCTCGCGTACGGGCAGCTGGCCGTGGTCGCCGCCCGGTACGGCGCGACGGCACCCGTCCCGGACCACGGACCGCGGACCGCCAACGGCGCCACACCGGGCAGCGGAGCGCCACCGACCACCTGACGGCCTCCTGCCACCACGGCCGCATCCACCGAGCGTGCGCCACCGATCACCACCAGCCGAGCACGACCCGGATCGACCACGAACCGGGCCGGCCACGATCACCACCGGTCACCACGACCAGCGACCAGCGACCAGGGAAGGAACCACCATGTGTCTCGGGGTCCCCGGACGGATCGAGGAGATCCGCGACGAGCAGGGCACGCCGATGGCCGCCGTGGACTTCGGCGGTATCCGCAAGGAGGTGTGCCTGGCCTACCTCCCGGAGGCCGAGGTGGGTGACTACACCCTGGTCCACGTCGGCTTCGCCATCACCCGGATCGACGAGGCGTCAGCGCTCGAGACCCTCGAGCTGATCCGCTCCATGGGCAGCCTCGCGGAGGAGCTCGGTGAGGAACCGGCCGACCCACGGGCCGAGGAGGAGCCCGCCCAGCCAGCGGCCGCACCGGGCGGCGCACCGCCCGGCCACCCCGCACCCGACGCCGCGCCGTCGCCACCCCAGCCCACCGGTGCGGGGGGACGGCAGTGAAGTACCTCGACGAGTTCAACGACCCCGAGCTCGCTGCGAGCCAGTTCGAGGAGATCGAGCGGATCGTCACCCGCCCCTGGTCGCTGATGGAGGTGTGCGGCGGCCAGACCCACTCGATCGTGCGCAACGGCATCGATCAGCTCCTGCCCGAGCGGGTCCGCCTGATCCACGGACCCGGCTGTCCGGTGTGCGTGACACCGCTCGAGACCATCGACAAGGCCCTGGCGATCGCCGCCCGTGACGACGTGATCTTCTGCTCCTTCGGTGACATGTTGCGGGTCCCCGGCAGCCACCACGACCTGTTCCAGATCCGCTCGAACGGTGGGGACGTCCGGGTCGTGTACTCGCCCCTTGACGCCGTGCGTGTCGCCGCGGACAACCCCGACAAGCAGGTCGTGTTCTTCGGCATCGGGTTCGAGACCACCGCCCCGGCCAACGCCATGACCGTGGTGGAGGCCAGACGTCGTGGGCTCACCAACTTCTCCATGCTGGTCAGCCACGTGCTCGTGCCCCCGGCGATCGCCGCCATCGCCTCCTCGCCCGACACCCAGGTGGACGCCTACCTCGCCGCCGGCCACGTCAACACCGTGATGGGCACCGGGGAGTACGCGCCCCTGGTCGAGCGGTTCGGCGTGCCGATCGTGGTCACCGGCTTCGAGCCCCTGGACGTGCTCGAGGGGATCCGCCGCGCCCTGCTGCAGTTGGAGGAGGGCCGCGCCGAGGTGGAGAACGCCTACCCCCGGGCCGTGAAGCCCGGCGGCAACCCGGCGGCCAGAGCTGTGCTCAGTGACGTGTTCGAGGTGTGCGACCGGGCGTGGCGCGGGATCGGCGTCATCCCCGCCAGCGGCTGGCGGCTGTCGGAGGCCTACGCACCGTTCGACGCCGAGCACCGTTTCGAGGTGAGCGACCTGCACGTGGAGGAGTCGCCGCTGTGCCGCTCCGGTGAGGTGCTCCAGGGGCTGCTCAAGCCGAGCGAGTGCGAGCAGTTCGGCACCACCTGTACCCCTCGTCAGCCGCTCGGCGCGACGATGGTGTCCTCCGAGGGTGCCTGCGCCGCCTACTACCAGTATCGCCGGTTGGCGCCGTCCGGCCAGGCGGGCGCGAAGGTGGACGCGTGAACGACGACGGCCACGTCACCGAGATGGCCCCGGGTTCGTGGAGCTGCCCCCTGCCCCTGCGCGATCACGAACGCATCGTCACCGGGCACGGGGGTGGGGGCCGGCTGTCCGCGGAGCTGGTCGAGCACCTCTTCCGGCCCGCCTTCGGATCGGAGGTGGACGACCCGTCCCACGATGCGGTGGTGCTGCCTGTGCCGACGGGCGGCGACCGGCTGGCCTTCTCCACCGACAGCTACGTCGTCACCCCGCTCATCTTCCCCGGCGGCAGCATCGGGGACCTGGCCGTCAACGGGACCGTGAACGACATCGCCATGTCCGGTGCGGTCCCCGTCGCCCTGTCGGCCGCCTTCGTGCTGGAGGAGGGGCTCGAGCTGGCCACCCTGGGCCGCATCGCCGAGGACATGGGCCGCGCCGCTGCGGCGGCGGAGGTGCGCCTGGTCACCGGCGACACCAAGGTCGTCGAGGCCCGCGACCGTGGGGGGCTGACCATCACCACCGCCGGGTTCGGGATCGTCCCCGACGGCGTGGAGCTGTCCCCGAGGCGGGTGCGCCCCGGCGACCAGGTCCTGCTCAGCGGCCCGATCGGTGCCCACGGGATGGCGATCATGAGCCTGCGCGAGGGACTGGAGTTCGAGTCGGAGCTGCGCACCGACTCCGCACCGCTGGCCGGGCTGGTGCAGACCATGCTGGCCGCCGCCCCCGGCGGTGGGGTCCGGGCGCTGCGTGACGCGACCCGGGGCGGGTTCGCCGCGGTGCTGTGCGAACTGGCGGAGTCCGGCGGCACCGGCATCGAGTACGCCGAGCGGGACCTGCCGGTGCCCGCCGACGTCGCCGCCGCCTGCGGCTTCCTCGGCCTCGATCCGACCCACGTCGCCAACGAGGGCAAGCTCGTCGCCGTCGTCGCGCCCGAGGTCGCCGAGGAGGTGCTCGCCGCGATGCACAGCCACCCCCACGGCGTCGAGGCCGTCCGTGTCGGCGAGGTGGTCGACGACCACCCCGGGATGGTGGTGGCACGGACCGGCCTGGGTGCCAAGCGGGTGGTCGACCTGCCGCTCGGTGAGCAGCTGCCGAGGATCTGCTGATGGCGGCGCGCAGGGATGCGGCCGGACCGACGGCGGACCAACCCGGGGAGGCGGCCGTTGCGGGCCGGCGCGCACGTTCGCGGCCACGCCTGCGGCGTGTCCTCCTGGTGCTGGCCGGGCTGCTGGCCGTTGCCACCGTCGCCTTCGTGGTGTGGGCGAGCCTGGCTCGACCGGCTGAGCCGGCGGCCCTGCAGGCGGCGATCGACGACCCGGCGGTGGAGGTCAGCCTCGGACCGGTGGTGGAGCTACGGCCCGCCGACGGCGAGCCGGCCCGCGGCGTGGTGTTCTACCCCGGCGCCCGCGTCCACCGGGAGGCCTACGTCGCCACCTGGGCGCCGATCGTCGCCGCCACCGACACCCTGGTGCTGATCCCACGCATGCCGCTGAACCTCGCCTTCTTCGGTCGCTCCCGCGCGGACGGGCTGATCGATGACACCCCGGACGTGGAGGAGTGGTGGGTCGGCGGCCACTCCCTGGGTGGGGCGATGGCGGCGAGCTGGCTGGGCGGGCAGGAACCCGGGCAGGTCGAGGGTCTGGTGCTGTGGGCTTCCTTCTCCACCGGCGGTGCGGGGCTCGAGGACCGCGAGGACCTCACGGTGCTGTCGGTCGCCGGCAGCCGGGACGGCCTGGCCACCCCCGACGACATCGCCGAGCGGCGGGAGCTGCTGCCCGCGGACGCCCGTATGGTCGAGATCGAGGGCATGAACCACGCGCAGTTCGGTGCCTACGGTCCCCAGGGCCGCGACCTGACCCCGGAGATCAGCGACGATGCGGCCCGCTCAGCGCTGATCGACGCGCACGTCGCGATCCTCGGTGGCCGGGACGGCGACCTCTAGGTCGCGCACCTGCACCGCGACCTGGAGCGCATCGACCTCGGTCCCGGGATCGGCCTCCCGGGCGAGGGCGGCCGCGACCATGGCCACGGCGTGGCGGACCGGGCGGCACGGTGGGTGTCCGATCTCGAACACGCTGCCCTCGATCCCGATCACCTCGAGGGTGTCGTGGAGCCGGCCGAGCGCGGCGGCGAGGTGCAGGGCGGTGGCGACGCCGAGGTCGTGGGTGCCGCCCCCGGTGGCGGGCACGTGCTCGACCAGCCGGGCGCCCGACCAGCGGTGCACCGTCCCCGGGCGTGCCCCGGTGCGCACGGTGTCGACCAGGCGCACACGTGGGGCGGTGTCCCACAGTGGCTCGGTCAGGATCGCACTCGGATCGGCGGTGACCGTGCGAGACGTGATACCGGGCACCTCCGCGACGGCGGCGGCGACCAGGGGGCCGGCCGCGTCGTCGCCGCGGTCGGGGTGGCCGACACCGAGCACCAGCATGGTCATCGTCGCGTCACCGTGAGGTCGAGGAAGTGGGTGGAGCAGGAGATGCACGGGTCGTAGTTGCGGATCGCCTGCTCGCACTGCCACTGCAGGTCGTCGTCGTCGAGGTGGAGGTGCTGCTGGACGAAGCCCTCCAGATCCTCCTCGATGGCGGGCTGGTTCTGGGAGGTCGGCGGCACGATCGTCGCGTCGGTGATGGTGCCGTCCTCGGCGAGTCCGTACCGGTGGTACAGGATGCCCCGGGGCGCCTCGGTGGCGCCGTGACCCACGCCAGCCACCGGTGGAACCGCGATGGCGGCGGGCTCGGGCCGGTCGTAGGCCGCGATCAGCCGCAGGGCCTCGTCGAAGGCGTAGACCGTCTCCAGCGCCCGCACGATGATGCTGCGGAAGGGGTTGGTCACCGGGGCGGTGCAGCCCACCTCCTCCGCCAGCGCCGCGAGGTCGTCGGGGAGCCGGTCGAGGTTCAGCGCCAACCGGGCGGCGGGGCCGACCAGGTAGGTCTCGCCGGAGCGCATCCGTCCGTGCAGGGCCGTGGAGTGGGGCACCTGCTCCTCGTGGAGGTGGTCCGGCCACGCGGTGATCGGTGCGTCGATGCCGGTGGTACTGACCAGCCGGCCGCCCTCCAGGGGGTAGCCCGTCGCTCCCGGGGGGAGGGTGTCGATGTCGGGACGCAGGGCCACGAAGGCGTGGTCCTGGGTGAGCTCGGGGAAGGTGAAGCCCGCCACCAGCCGGGTGGTCTCCACCGCCGCCTCGCGTCCCCACTGCAGTTCGGGGATCAGCGCTTCGAGCCCCGCGGGCGTCGGCGCGCGGTGGAAGCCGCCCAGGCGGACGTTGATCGGGTGGATCGCCCGGCCACCGATCACCTCCAGCAAGGTGTTGCCGGCCTTGCGCAGCCGCAGCGCCATCTCCACCAGCTCCCGGTGGTCGGCGGCCATCTCGATCGCGCCCTGGTAGCCGAGGAAGTCGGGTGCGTGGAGCAGGAACACGTGCAGGACGTGGCTCTCGATCCACTCCCCGCAGTACAGCAGGCGGCGCAGCTGCCGGATCCCGTCGGGCATGGCGGGCCCGTCGGGCGTGTCGACGCCGCACACCGACTCGAGCGCGTTGATGGCGGAGAGCTGGTAGGCGACGGGGCAGATCCCGCAGATGCGGGCGGTGATGTCGGGGGGCTCGGTGTAGTCCCGACCGCGGAGCATCGCCTCGAAGAAGCGCGGCGGTTCGTAGATCCGCAGCTCCACGCGCTCGACGTGGCCGTCCGCCACCTCGACGTGCATGGCGCCCTCGCCCTCCACCCGGGCGAGCGCCTCCACGGAGATGGTGCGGTCATGGCTGTGGCTCACGTCGCCACCTCCTCGCGGTCGGGCTCGTGACGACGGGACTGGGTGCGGAAGGCGGGCGCGTCGGCGTTGAAGGTGCGGAACAGGCGGACCAGCTCCGGGTGCTCCACGGCCAGCTCGTCGGTGAGCCAGCTCGCCAACGAGGCGGTGTTGGGCGACTCCGCCGGCCCGAAGCAGCCGTAGCAGCCACGCCGGAACGCCGGGCAGCGGGCGTTGCACCCGGCCTGGGTGACCGGCCCGAGGCAGGGCGTACCGTCGGCGACGGTGACGCACACGTTGCCCTGCAGCTTGCACTCGACGCACACCGAGTGGGTCGGGGTGACGGGTTTGCGGCCGGCGAGGATCGCGTTGATCACCTCGACGAGTTGGCTGGTCTCGATCGGGCAGCCGCGGAGCTCGAGGTCCACGGGGACGTGCTCGGCGATGGCGGTGGACTCGGCCAGGGCATCGATGTAGCGCGGTTCTGCGTAGACCAGGGAGCGGAAGGCCTCCATGTCGCTGAAGTTGCGCAGCGCCTGGATCCCGCCGGCGGTGGCACACGCCCCGATGGTGATCAGGGTGGTGGACACCTCACGGACCCGCCGGATCCGCTCCGCGTCCGCGGGCGTGGTGATCGAGCCCTCCACGAGCGAGATGTCGTAGGGCCCGTCGGCCACCTCGCGGGTGGCTTCCAGGAAGTAGGCGATGTGGATCTGCCCGGCGATGGTCAGCAGCTCGTCCTCGGCGGAGAGCAAGGACAGCTGGCAGCCGTCGCAGGAGGCGAACTTCCACACCGCCACGCTCGGGCGGCCGATCTCGTCGGTCACCGCACCCACCTCCTCACAGCTCGCGGACGTCGAGCAGCGCCGCCACCTCGTCCCAGCTGAACACGGGGCCGTCCCGGCACAGGAACTTCGAGCCGAGCTGGCAGTGCCCGCAACTGCCCACCCCGCACTTCATGTTGCGTTCCAGGGTGACGTAGATGCGTTCGGCGGGGACGCCGCGACCCAGCAGCGCTTCCGCGGAGAACCACATCATCACCTCGGGCCCGCACAGCAGGATCACGCTGTTCTCCGGGTCGAAGGGCACCCGGGGGATCAGCTTGGTGACCACGCCCACCCGGCCGCTCCATCCGCGCACGGCGCTGTCCACGGTGACGTGGACGTCGATGCTGCGGTCGGCGTGCCACCGGTCGAGGTCGTCGCGGAAGACCAGGTCCCGGGGACTGCGGGCACCCTTGAGGAGCACGATCCGACCGAAGCGTTCCCGGTGGCGCAGGGCCTGCACGATGGCAGGGCGGACGGGGGCCATCCCGATGCCGCCGGTGATCACCACCAGGTCCTTGCCCTCCGCCTCCTCGAGGGGCCACGGTCGGCCGTAGGGACCGCGGATGCCGATGGTGGTGCCCGGCTGGAGGTCGTTGAGCGCCTTGGTCACCCACCCGACGGCGCGGATCGTGTGGGACAGCAGCCCGGGCGTGGCCGGATCGGAGGAGATCGAGATGGCGGCCTCGCCCACACCGTAGACGTACACCATGTCGAACTGGCCCGGCTTGAAGGCGATGGGGTGCTGCTGCGGCGCCACGTCGATCGTGACGATGTCATGGGTCTGGTGCCGGACCGAGGACACCTGGTACGGCCGGCTGGTCAGGGCACCGCGGGTCGGTACCTCGACGGGGGCGTCAAGGACGGTCATGGTGCTGGATCTCCACGAGCTGGGCACGGGTGAGCTGCAGGCGCTGCACCACCAGCTGGCCGACGCGAACGGCCAGGTCCCGGCCGAGCGCGGGGTCGCGGGCCATCAGCGCACGGAGCCGGTCGGCGTCGAGCTGCACCAGGCGGACGGGGGACAGGCAGCGGGCGTCGAAGCTCCAACGGTGGGGTGGGAACAGCCAGGACCAGCCCACGGTCTCGCCCTCGTGCAGCGTCTCGAGCACGATGGCGTCCGCCCCCGGCTCGACGATCTCCAGGGACACGTCGCCCTGCAGCAGCAGGAAGAGGGTCCGGGCCGCGTACCCGCGTCGCAGCAGGAACGTGCCGGGCCCGAAGGTGTGCTCGCTGGCGAGCTCCGCCATCGCCTGGACGTGTGCCACCTCGAGGCCCGCGCAGAAGGGGTGGCCGGCCAGGGTGACCCGGAGGGTGTCCGGGTCCCCCGCCTGCAGCGGGGCGGGGACGGCGGCGGGGGTGGCCATCGACTGCTCCTGTCGGGGCTCGGTGCGTGCGTCAGCTCCTCGCGGGAGCGTCAGGGTCCTCGGAGGTGCGCTTGATCGTGGCCACCTCGGCGGTCAGATCGATGCCCACCGGGCACCAGGTGATGCACCGTCCGCACCCGACGCACCCGGAGGTGTCGAACTGGTCGATCCAGGTGGCCAGCTTGTGGGTCAGCCACTGCCGGTAGCGGGCACGTGTGGTGTTGCGGACGCTGGCGGGCCCGGTGTGGGTGAAGTCCAGCGAGAAGCAGGAGTCCCACCGCCGCTCGCGCGTCGCGGTCGTGCCCGCCAGGTCGGTGGTGTCCTCCACGGTGGTGCAGAAGCAGGTCGGGCACACCAGGGTGCAGTTCCCGCAGGCCAGGCACCGCTTGGCGATGTCGTCCCAACGCGGGTGCTCCAGGTTGCCGAGCAGCAGGTCGTGCACCCCATCGGTGTCGAGGTGGCGTTCCATCGCACCGGCGGCGTCCTCGAGCAGCGCGTCGCGCGCTGCCAGGTCCGCCTCGGTGGCAGGCCGGGTGTCCAGGTCCGCGACCAGGGCCTGCCCCGCGGCGGTGGGCGCCCGGAGCAGGAACCGGTGCTCGCCACCGAGCAGCTCCGTCAGCAGCAGGTCCGCTCCCTGGTCGGTGCCGGGCCCGGTCGCCATCGAGGAGCAGAAGCAGGTCGCGGCAGGGTCCCCGCACTCCACGCCGATCAGCAGCAGGTCGGCCCGGTTGGCGGTGTAGACCTCGTCCGGGACCGCACCGTGCAGGAGCACCCGGTCCTGCACCGCGATGGCCGCCAGCTCGCACGGCCGGAGCCCGAACAGGGCGACCCGGGGTGATGGACGGTCGGCCTCGCGGATCTCGAAGTCAGCGTCGCCGACCGACACCGCGCTCCACAGGGGCTGCCGCGGGGGGAACAGCGCTCGCTTGGCGCTGCTCGGACCGACGGCGTAGCCGAAGAGGGCGTCATCCTCCCGGGGCGTGGTCCGGTAGTGGCCCGGACGCTGCTCGTCGCCCACGCCGCGTGGGAGATCCTGTGCACCGGTGAGACGGTCGTGGATCACCACACCATCACGCAGGGTCGGTCCCCGTACCTCGTAGCCCCGCCCGGTCAGCGCGGTGAGAAGATCGTCCAGACCCGACGCGGGCAGGACGACCGCAGCCGGTGCCTCCACCTCTGGCGCGTACACCCACGCACCTCCCGATAGCGACCCGCTCGCATCGCCATCCGCGTCCACCGACCCTACGTGTCGGGGTCGTCATGGTGCAGGGACGATGGTCCCTCGCTCCGAGGGGGATGGGGTCCCCTGACCGGGTCGACGGCGAACCCGTGCCGCTATGGTCATGGGCAGACCAGAGGGAGTCGCGTCGCGTCACACCGTCGCGGTGGTTCGACGTGGGTCGCTCCCGAGGCACATCCGAGCCGTCAGTACCGAGGAGGAGCCCGTGGGCAAGACGCGGATCGCGAAGAAGGTCGAGAAGCTGGAGAAGGAGGCCGACCAGCTCCGCAAGAAGGCCGAGAAGAAGGGCAAGGACCTGCAGTCGAAGGCCTCCGACCGCATCGACGAACTGAACGACGAGATCAGCGGGAAGTCGAAGAAGCGCTCCAAGACCGGGGTGTTCGCCGCCCTGCTGGCCGCCGGTGCCGCGGTCGCCGCTGTGGTCATGAAGAAGAAGCGTGACCAGGAGCTCGACGAAGCACTCTGGGAGGAGCCCCGCTCCATCTGAGCAGGCCCCCGTCGGATCCGGCTGCCGGCAGACCGCCGCACGCGTCGCATCCGTCGCACCGATACCGGCCGGCCCCCTCGGGGGCCGGCCGTCGTCGTGGTCAGCTGCCGCCGTGGAGCTCCATGGCCGCGACGATCTCGGAGAGGAAGCGTCGCAGCACCGCCCGTTCCGCCGCCTCGTAGGGTTCGAGCACCTGCTCGATGGTCGCGGCGAGGGAGCCGAAGTAGGCGCCGGCCGTGGTCTGGGCCGAGGTGGTGATCGCCACCACCCGGCGCCGACGATCCAGTGGATCGGTGGAGCGCGCGACGTGCCCGACCCGCTCGAGCCGGTCGATGAGCCGGGTGGTGGCGCCGGAGGACAGCTCGAGGGAACGAGCGAGCTCACCGGCGCCGAGGTGGCCGCCGGCCATGGCCAGGGCGGAGAGTGCCTGGACGTCCGTGGCGTGCAGGGACTCCTGGGCGGCGAACCGGCTGCCCACGGCGTGCATGTGTGCGCCGAGCTGATGGAGCAGCTCGACGATGTCCCTGGTCGAGGTGTCCTCGGTGGTGCCGGCCATCGGGTGGGCATCCTCTGTTCGCCGGGGCGCGTGCCACGCAGCGGCGGCGGCTTCCACGGTTGTGGTTCCATCTGTGGAGTTCCACCGGTGGGTGCATCCACACACCCACAGGTCTATCCACAGGTCCCTACCTCGGCGGTTCGGTCGTCGCCCCCTCACGTCGCAGACGCGGATCGCTTCGTGCGCTCATCGCACACCTCGGTCCGACGCCGGCCTCCGGGCC
This sequence comes from Nitriliruptoraceae bacterium, assembly GCA_003565155.1. Taxonomy (GTDB): domain Bacteria; phylum Actinomycetota; class Nitriliruptoria; order Nitriliruptorales; family Nitriliruptoraceae; genus T1Sed10-7. The sequence goes on from PXDB01000096.1 coordinate 66,378, forward strand.
CGTCAGCCCGCCTGCGCCTGCTCCCGGCCCTCCCTGCGGAGACGCCGCTGCTCGTTCTGTCGGCGGATCGCGGCGTCCGCGGCTTCCGGTGTGGGCGCGGAGCCGCCGAGGTGGGCAGGCTGCCACCAGTCGTGGGGTGGCGGGCCCGGGCGCTGCGGGTAGCTGGCCTGCGCGCGCGCGAGCTCGTCGCCGATGCGCTGCATCACCTCCGCGGTCCGCAGCATGGCCGTGCGGGCCGTCGGGCGGAACGCCTCGCCGTAGCGCACCACCACCGCAGCACCGCGGGTGGGGCGGGCGGGCCGTCCCTTGGTCAGCAGCCGCTGGGTGCCCCACAGCGCCACGGGCACGATAGGTGCCCCGACGCTGTCGGCGAGGCGGACCACGCCGGACTTGGCACGCCGTGGCACGAAGGAGGGGCTGATCGTGCCCTCCGGGTGGATGCCGATGATGCCGCCATCCTCGAGCACCGCGCGCGCGGCCTCGGCCGAGCGCATGGCGTCGCCGTGGACGTCGACCGGGATCTGCCCCAGCCGGTGCAGCAGGAACCCGGTGACGGGGTTGTCGAAGAAGTCGTCCCGTGCCAGGAAGCGCACCTCCCGGCGCGGCGCCGGCGGGGCGAGCATGACGAAGGCGAAGTCGAGGTAGCCGATGTGGTTGCTGGCGAGGACGACCGGGCCCTGGTGAGGGATGTGGTCCGCCCCGTGGACGCGAAGGTCGACTCCCAGCGCGCGGAAACCGGACAGGAAGAGCGCGGATCCCACGCGGTAGAGAGCGGACACGGTCACCTCGGGGTCGCTGCCGTCCAACCCTAGCCAGGAGGGTGGTCCTGCGGTCGGTGCGCCGGCTCGGTGAGCACCCCGCGCAGGTGCAGGGCGAGTTCGGGGACCACCGGCAGGAACGGGCCGAGGGACCGGTGGCCGGCGCCGGGGATGAGCCGCAGCACCGCACGGCCGCCGGCCGCATCCACCAGCCGGGCCGCGTCACGGGGCGGCACGGTGCGGTCCCGTGTGCCGTGGACGACCACCGTCGGTGCGGTGATCCGGGCGATGGTGTGGATCGGTGCGAAGCTGTCGAGGGCGTGGCCGATCGTGACCTCGATGGTGGTGAGCACCCGGTCGGCCACCCACGGCGGCGCCGGCCGCAACCCTCGGGAGCCGCGGATCAGCTCAGCCGGGTGCGCCATCGCGGCGATCGCGACCACCGCCCCCACGCCCGGGTCACGCGACGCCGCCAGCAGGCAGGCGCCTGCCCCCACGGAGTGACCGATCACCCCGATACGTGCACCATCCACCCGCGGGTCCTGCCGTACCCAGGCGACCCCGGCCTCCAGATCCTCGGCGAACCGGGGCATGGACATGAAGTCCACGTCCTCGCTGCGACCGTGTCCTCGGGCATCGAGCACCAGGACCGACAGCCCGGCCTCCACCAGGTGGGGTGCGGCGGGCAGCAGGTCGCTGGCCGCGCTGCCCCAACCGTGCAGCAGCACCACCGCCGGCCCGGGCACGTGCGATCCGCTGCCCACGGCCGGGAGGAACCAACCGCGCAGTCGCCGACCATCGACGGCCGCGAGGTCGACCTCCTCGCCGTGGAGGCCGAGACCGGCCGGCGTCGGGTTCGTCGGCGTCGGGGGGATGCGGTAGACCCGCAGGAGCAACCAGCGCAGCATGACCCGCACGCTACCGACCGGAGCACCATCCACGATGACCACCCCGCACACCGCGCCGCCCCGTGCCCTCTCGGGCAGCCTGCCCGCCCTGGTCACCCCGCTGTCCGACCCCGACACGCTCGACCCCGACGGCATCGCTGCGGTGGTCACCGCCGCGGTCGACGACGGCGCCAGCGGGGTCCTCGTGGCGGGGACCACGGGGGAGGGCAGCCTGCTCACCCCCGGCCAGCGTGCCGAGCTGACCGCGGCTGCGCGCCGCACCCTCGGCGCGGCAGGCAGCGGTCCGGTCCTGGTCGCGGGCGCCTCCGGGCCGAACCTCGACGCCCTCCACGCCGATGTGGCACGGCTGGCCGCGGCGGGCGCCGAGCTGGTGCTGGTGCTCCCGCCGCACCTCCAGCCGCTCAGCCCGGACGAGGTGGCGGACCTCCACCTCGCGGTCGCCGACCGCGCTGCGGTGGACCTGCTCGCCTACCACATCCCACAACTCGCGGGATCGCCGCTCACCCCGGCGGCGGTCCGCCGGCTCGCGGCGCACCAGCGGATCGTCGGCATGAAGGACTCCTCCCCGGACGCCGAGCGCCGCGCCGCCTTCGTGGACGCCACCCGCGCGGTCGCCGGCTTCTCGGTGCTGACCGGGCACGCACCCACCCTGGCGGCAGCCCTGGCGGCAGGCGCCGACGGCGCCATCCTCGCGGTGTCGAACCTGCGGATGCGCCAGGCCGTCGCCCTGGCCGCGGCCGCGGCTGCGGGCGAGACCGACCGGGTGACGAAGCTCCAGGAGGAGCTGACCCGGCTGACCGGGGCCATCGGCCAGGCGGGGGCGAGCGTGCCGGCGGTCCTCAAGGCGGCCCTGCAGCTCGAGGGGCGCATCGCTGAACGGTGGTGTACGCCACCGCTGGCCTCGGTACCCGGCAGGCGGTTGGACGCGGTCCGCACGGCCATGCTGCGTTGACCACGCGTCCGACGCGCGTGCTCACCGCGGGCTGACGCGGGTCAGCAGCTCGCGGACCAGGGCCTGCACCTGCCGGAGCTCGATCAGGAACCCGTCGTGGCCGTAGGGCGAGCGGATCACGTGGGCCCGGTCACCCGGTACGCCGAGCTGGTGCGCCAGGGCGTGCTGCTGCAGCAGCGGGTAGAGACGGTCGGAGTCGACACCGGCGACCAGCACCTCGGCCTCCACCCGTCGGAGCGCAGCGGACACCCCTCCCCGGTCCCGGCCGACGTCGTGGTGGTTCATGGCCCGGGTGAGCAGCACGTAGGTGGCAGCGTCGAACCGTGCGGTCAGCTTGCGGCCGTGATGGTCGAGGTAGGACTGCACGGCGTAGCGGCCACCCTGCAGCGCATCCTCACCGTCCTGGGCGTCCCGCCCGAACCGCAGGCCGAGCTCCTCCCGGCTGCGGTAGGACCAGTGGGCCAGGCGCCGCGCCAGGGCGAGCCCGGTGTGGGGACCGGGGGTGGTGGGGTCCTCGTGGGCCGCGAGGAGGTAGTCACCGCCGAGGTAGTTGGGGTCGTCCTCGATGGCCTGGATCTGGATCGACTGCAGCGCGATCTGGTCGGCGGTCGCTGTCGCGGACACCGCGAGGGGCGCGATGGCCCGCACCCGTTCGGGCTCGGCGATGCCCCACTCGAGCACCCGCATCGCGCCCATGGAGCCGCCGATGACGGCCGCCCAGCTGTCGATGCCGAGGTGGTCGGTCAGCGCCACCTCGGCGTCCACCTGGTCACGGATCGTGACCTGCGGGAACCGGGAGGCCCAGGGCCGGCCGTCGGGGGCCAGGGAGGCCGGGCCGGTGGAGCCCATGCACCCGCCGAGCACGTTGGGCGCCACCACGAACCACCGGTCGGTGTCCAGGGGGCAGCCGGGCCCGATCAG
>PXDB01000070.1 GCA_003565155.1 Nitriliruptoraceae bacterium
CCGCTCCTGAACCTCCCGGAGTTGGCGCAGAACCTGTCGCCCTTCGCCCATCCGGCGGAGTTGCCTCTGGAGGCGTTCACCATCGTGCCCCTCCTGTGGCTCACGACGATCGCGGTCGTCACGGCTGTGGTCGGACTGATGACCTTCCGGCGGCGGGACCTCGAACTGCCGTGAGACGTGACGCCGGCCTGGGGGCCAGATGTGACGCCGACATCGGTCTGGAGGACGGAGATGGACATCGTCAGGGCTACGCCCGGCCACCTGCCGTTCCTGCGCCAGATGCTGTACGAGGCGGCGTTCTGGCGGCAGGATCACGAGCGACCGCCCTTGGATGCGGCGCTCGCCCAGCCCGACCTTGCCGTCTACCTCGACGGCTGGGGCCGCGCCGGCGACATCGGGCTGCTCGCCGTGGTTGATGGGAACCTTGCCGGGGCCGTGTGGGTGCGCAGCTTCGACGAGCACGCCCACGGCTACGGGTACCTCGACGAGCACACCCCGGAGCTGACGATCGCGGTGCTACCGGACCATCGACGCCAGGGCATCGCTACCACCCTGTTGGCCCACCTGCTCGAGGATCCACGCCTCGGCGCCGCCCGCGTCAGCCTGAGTGTGGAGCCGGACAACCCGGCCTTGACGCTCTACCGACGGTCGGGTTTCGTCGGGGTGGACGCCAGCGACGGCTCGTTTACGATGGTCCGTGCCCTTGGCGGCGCATCCCGCTGACGTGCGCAACGGAGCACAGATGGCTGTCCACACCGTCCCGGCGACGACCGACCGGTTCGACGACCTCGCCATCATGCTGGGGCCGAAGCGCGACCCCGACGCCACGACCTGCTGGTGTCTGAGCCACCGGGTCGATGCGCGGACCAACCGTTCGCTCGAGGGACGCGCGCGGGGCGAGTACGTCCAGTCCTTGTGCGGCACCGACCACGGCCCGGGGGTGCTGGCATACGACGATGGCGAGGTGGTCGGTTGGGCAGCGCTGGCCCCACGTTCCGAACTCCCCTACGCCCGGTCCCGCAAGATCCCCCACGTGGACGACCTCCCCGTGTGGTCGGTCTGGTGCATCCGGGTCCGGCCCGGTCACCGTGGCCGGGGGATCTCCCACGCGCTCCTTGGCGGTGCCGTCGAGGAGGCCCGGCGACGGGGTGCACCGGCGATCGAGGGCTACCCCGTCGACAACCACGGGGCCAAGGTCGACCGGACGATGGCCTACGTCGGGACGCGTGGGCTCTTCGAGCGGGCCGGGTTCACCAAGGCCGCGGACACCGACTCGGTGTCGGGCGGGTTCCCGCGGGTCCTCATGCGCCTGGATCTGCGGACGGGGTGAGTCGGCGCAGCTGGGGGGCAGCAGACTTCACCAGCGCGCAGCCGGGGTCAGCGTGAGCCACCAGCGCGCAGCCGCCGTCCCTCGGCCACACCGAGCACGACCACCGGCACGGTGCACACGGCGCTGGACAGGCTGAGCAGCCCCGCCACGGTGTCGGCACCAGCCGCGTGCAACTCGAAGGCCGCGAGCGACAGGACGGCCATGAGGGTCAGCCACGCCGATAGGTCCCGGCGGCCTCGCTCGTACAACAGGCTGGCCAGCAGCAACGCACCGAGGGCCAGCAGGCTGGAGCCCGCCAGGTCGATGGCGTGCGGCACGGAGTCGACATCGTGTGAGTACCAGGGCGCCGCCACCCCCGCGGCGGTAGCCAGCAGGAGGAGGAGCGCCACGAACGCAGGAGACAGCAGGGAGGCGCCGACGAAGCCCCAGCGGTACAGCGCGCCCTGGCCGAACCCAGCGACCGAGCCCGACGCTGCCCCTCGGGGCGCATCCGCCGCCGTCGGTGGCGCCGCCGCTCACCCGGTGAGCTCCGTTGCCAGGTCCGGCACCGCCCGAGCGAGGCGTTGGTCCGTCGTGAGCAGCCCGCAAGCGAGTTCGCCGGGCAGCAGCCACGTACAGCGCGTCGCGCGCGGCGACGTTGTCGCGCATCCGCCAGGCAGCACCCAGCAGCGCCCCGCCGATCGGGACACGACGAACGTCCAGCCGTGCGAGCCGCCTGAGCAGTTCGCGGACCTCGCTCGCGGCGAGCTCACCCGAACGGTGGAGTTGCGCCAGGCCCGAGAAGACCTCGGCATCCAGATGGGCGACGGTGACCAGCATCGCCTCCGCGTCCTGGGCCAGCCGTCGACGGACACGCTCACCGTGGTCACTGCGAACGAGCAGGTCGATGACCGCTGACGCATCGACGACGTAGATCACGGCAGTTCGTCACGGGCCTCGCACAGCGCCGTTGCGCCCGACGCGCCGGGGTGCCGTGGCAGCTCGTCGAGTTTGCCGAGCCACTCGGCCAGCGTCGGAACCGCGGTCGAGCGCTCGAGCAGTTGCGCGACGTAGCTCTGGAGGCTGACGCCGGCCTCCTGCGCACGCCGCTTGAGCTCCTCATGCGTCTCGGGTGCGAGACCTCGGATGAGGAGGTCGCCCATGCCCTCCCCCCATGCAGCTATCAAGATGATAGTCCTTGGATGGCGGCGAGTCACGGTGCCCAGGCGGCGTACCAGCAACGTCGTCCAGCGGGTGCGCAGCTGCGACGCGTACCGGGCGTCAGACCCCAGGACCACCCCGGTGCCGTCCAGCCAGCCCACCGCCACCATGACCGGCCCCCGTCCGCAGCACCTCCAGCAGCACCCGCAGGAACAGCACCGAGGCACCGAACAACCCGATCCACCCCAGCACCTCGGCCAGTCGGATGTCGCCGCCAGCCAACAGCGGCCCCGCCTCGGTTGCCAGCAGCAGCGTGGACAGCAGGCCGAGCCCCAGCGACAGCACGGTCAGCACCACGCGGTTCACCAGCCGCTCCGCGACCGTCACGTCCTGCGCCTCGGAGAACAACCGGACCCGGGTGGTCAGCTGCCCGTGCGTCGCCAGGGTCGCCAGGCGGTCGAGGTGCCGCGGCGCCCGTTGGACCAGGGGCCCGAGCTGGGCCCACTCGCGCTGGATCAGCTCCCCCACCGACGACGGCGAGGTGCGCTCGCGGAACTCCGCGCCCCCGAGCGCCGCCACCTGATCGATCAACGGGTAGCCCGGTGACAGCTGTTCCAGCGTCCCCGCCAGGGTGGCGAGGGCACGGAACATCGTCGAGGTCTGCGGCGGGAGCCGCAGCCCCAGCCGGGTGGTGAGCCGCAGCAGATCCGTCAGCGCGCTGGCCGGCGGCAGGCCACTGCCGATGTTCGCGGCCAGGAAGCGTGCCAGCTCCCGCTCGATGGCGGTCGGGTCACGGGTCGGCTCGATCGCGCCGACGGCGACCAGCGCCTCGTACAGCAGGCTCGGTTCCCCGAGCTTGAGCGCCAGCAGGAGCTGGAACACCGACGCCTGCTCGAAGGCATCCAGCCGCCCGGTCACCCCCAGGTCGATCAGCCCGAGCCCGCCCTCGTCCAGCAGCAGGACGTTGCCCGGGTGCGGGTCGCCGTGGAACCGCTCGCCGTGGAGCATCGCCTCGACCTGGCTGGTGCACAGCACGTCCGCCAGCTCCCGCCGGCGCACCGCGTCCTCACCCGGCCCAGGCCGCCCCGTCGCGCCCTCACCCATCACCTGGACGGGCAGCGACGACAAGGTCACCCCCCGCAGCCGGTCCATCACCATGACCGTCTCGCTGGTCAGCTCGGTGACCACCGTGGGGACCTGCACCTCCGGGTGTCCCGCGACGGCGTGTGCCACCTCGGTGGCGTGGCGTGCCTCGAGCTGCAGGTCGAGCTCCTGGCGCAACGACCGCGCGAAGTCCTCGGCGATGGCCGCGACCTCGTAGGTCCGACCCCACAGCGTGCGCCGCTCGGCCAGCCGGGCGAAGGCGAGCGCGATGGACAGGTCACGCTCCACCTGGTCGAGCAGGCCCGGTCGGCGCACCTTCACCACGACCTCGCGCCCGTCGTGTAGCCGCGCCGCGTGCACCTGGGCGATCGACGCCGAGCCGAGCGGCTCCCACTCGATGTCGGCGAAAGCCTCCTCCAGCCCCACGGGCAGCGCCGCACGGATCGCCTGCTCCACCTCCTCGCGCGTCAGCGGCCGAGCAGCGGCGTGGAGCCGGCCGAGCTCCTCGACGGCGGCCGGCGGCAGGAGGTCCGGCCGGGTCGCCAGCAGCTGCCCCAGCTTCACGAACATCCCGCCCGCGTCCTCCAGCGCCAGCCGTGCCCGGCGCGCGAGCTCCTCGGGGCTGCGGACCTCGAGCTCACCTCGACGCAGTCCCAGCGCCGGCGCGAGCCCGTGACGCGTCACGATGCGGGCGACCTGGAACCCGCGCCACACCGAGCCGAACCACCGCCGGCCCCGCCGCAGTCGCGCGAGCGGTCCCGCCCGGGGCGCTGAGGGCGGCCGCCCGAACAGGACCTCGAGTACCACGACCACCACCATCATGGCCAGGACCTGGAAGGGCAGGGCCACGGTCGCGAAGCCGTCGGCCTGCGCCTCGAAGCTGGCCAGCTGGTCCTCGATCGGCGCCGTGAGGTCGACCACCAGCAGCGCGGCCAGGGTGGCCCCGACGATCGCGCCGACGAGGACCGCCAGGATCAGCCGTGGCCAGGTCACCTCCCGGGCGCCGAGGAGCGCGCGGACGACCCAGGCGACCAGCAGCACGATCAGGAGGTTGATCACCAGCTGCATAGGCCTCCACCGCGCGACGACGCCGCGCGACCAGCCTAGGTACGCCGGCCACGCCGACGGCGCCGAGGTGGAGCCGAACCCGGCAAGGGGAGAGCCGGCGGCAGGGATAACGCCGAGGTAGGCGCGCACAGCAGGCGCGCCAGCGGTGCGGCAGCCGATGTCACCACAGGCTCGGCCGCAGCCACCCGTCGGCCACCGGCCGCATCCGGCGTGCGCCGGCGGTAAGCAGGCCCGCCGCGACCAGGACCATCACCGACCAGATCTCCGGCTCCGAAGGGTCGATCTCCCCTCCCGACGCCAGGATGAACAGCGAGTCCGGGACCCCGCCCGGCCACACCGACAGGATGTCGACCAGCCACAGCGTCGTGAACAGCGCCGCCACGACCAGCAGGAACCACGCCACGCCGCGGCGGTGCACCGTGGCCAAGGCCTCGGCGACCACCTCCCCGCGCAACCGGAACAACCCGTTCAGCAGGCCGTAGGCCCCCAGACCGATGGCCGCGATGGAGAGCAGCAACGCGTCCGTGTACGGGGTGACCACGTAGAGCAGGTAGGTGTAGGGCACGTACAGCAGTACGGCGAGCCACACGACGTAACCGCCGAGCGACCCGGCCCGCGCCCGCACTGCCGACCAGACCAGGGCGACGGCGGCCAGCAGCGTCACGAGGTCCTGACCGCGCAAGGTCTCCGGAAGCGACGGCCGCACACCCGCCGCGGCATCATGTTCGCTGGCCGGGCGCGGCCGCCCAGAGCCGAAGGACCCGTGGTCGCACGACACCGCACGACCCCGATAACGGCAGCGTGCCGACACCATGTCCTCGGGACCCTGCGTGCCGGCGGTGTACGGGAGCAGCGTCGGCGGTGAGCTCCCGCCAGCTACTCCGCAGACGACGGCCGGACGAGACCGTCGCGCGTGCCCAGCAGCAGGGGCGTCGCCGACAGCAGCCGTGACTCGCTGTCCGCCCGCCACCTCGGCGTCCCACCAGGATCGGTCGCGACGAACGCATCCCCGTCCATCCAGACCACGGTCGAGTCGCTGAGCACGCGGGGAACCCAGGCCACGTCGGCGGGCCGGTGGACGCGCTCGACCACCGCTCCCGTGGTCGGGTCGAGCAACCAACCGGCCGCATCCTCCGCGCCGCCGGGGAACAGGGCGAGCACACGGCCGTCCTCCGTGGGACGTAGCTCCACGTGGCAGCAGGGACGCTGGGGGCCCGGGACCCGCCAGCGCTCCCGGCCATCCGCACCGAACCCGACGACGGCGCTCGCGCCGTCCTCCGCCCCCCACTCCACCACCACGATCTGCCCGTCGGTGCTGCGGGTGACGGCGGCGGTCCGGCCGAGGTCCACGAGCACCTCGCCGGTCCGCGCATCGATGACGCTCCGGGCGCCACCACCCGCCAGCGGGATCGGCCCGTGGTTCGGGCGGTGCGTGCCGCGCGGGAACCGCGCGAGCGCGCCGACATCGCGTACCCACCGGGGCACCGGACCATCCGGTCCGAGCACCACCAGCTCGGCGTCACGCAGCAGCGCGGCACCTGACGCCAGAGGCAGCACGTCCGTGAAGGGTCCGTCCTCATGCCACACCAGCCGCCCGTCCTCGGCGTCCAGCACGGCGATCGTCGTGGTGTTGACCGCGAACACCGCATCGTCGACCACCCAGCCACGCCAGGCGGTCCGTCCGTCGCTGAACTCGCCGAGGTCGGCGGCCCATCGGTGGTGACCATCCTTGGTCCCTACGGCGTGGAGCTGCTCCGTGGTGCCCACCAGCAGCGTGGTGCCGCTGCGCTCCAGACGGCTGGGGCCCGGTTGCGCCCCCTCCGGGACCGGGCCTGTGACCCAGGACGTGGCCGTGGCCCTGTCCCCGAGCGCCGATCGCCACCTTACGTGGGCGCGATCGTGGCGCATCTGGAGGCGCCACACCGTCAGTGACGCGTCCAGCACCACGGCACCGAAGGCGACATCGACCGCGTCGACGAGGTCGTCGGCGGTCAACACCGGGCTGGCACAGGCAGTGCCATCCTCTGCCCGGCACGACGGCGGGGAGTGCTGACCGCCGGACGACTGCTCGAACCCTGCCCGTGACACGGCATCGTCGTCCTGCCCACCCGACGTGGTCGGCGCGCGGGCGCCGGAGGCCCGGTCGGCGCGGGCCACCTCGACGTCGCCCAGGGTGCCGCCAGCGGCGTCGGCAGCCTCGGTCGGGCCAGGGCCACTCCTCCACTGGGCGGTGGACGGCACGAGGAGCGCGAGCCCTGCGGCAACCGCGAGCACGCCCAGCGATACCCGCGCCCCCGGCCCGCCGGGACCCCTCCGTGGCCGGCCTCGCTGCCCCCGCCGGGGCTGGAGGCCCCCGGCGTGCGGCTGCGCGAGCAGGCGGGCGCCGCACCCTCGGCAGAACCGCGCGCGCCTCGGAAGCTGCGTGCGGCAGTCAGGGCAGGTCATCGTGGCGGTGAACACCCCGCGAGGATAGGTCGCGACGGCAGCACCTCCCCGACGTGTCGTGGCGTAGCCTGCGGCCGGGACGGGGATCGCCGGGGGGATGGAGGTGGATGGGTGGGCACGGCGCGGACGCTTGCCAGCCGCCAACTGCGCCGTGCCCCGGGGATGACCGCGGCGATCGTCGGGGCGCTGGGTGCCATCATCGCGCTCGTCGCCGTCTTCGAGGTCGTCGGGGACGCCCAGGTGCGCTCCCTGTCGGGTGCCCTCGCGGAGAACGACGCGCATCTGTGGGTCCTGGCCGCCGGCGCGCAGGGCGCCCTGCCGGCCAGCCGCGTCGACCCGTCCTGGGGCGACACCGTCGGCGCGATCGATGGGGTTGCGGCGGTCGGGCCCGTCGGTGAGGTCCGGCTGGGGGTGCGCATCGACGGCGGCGCCCTGGTCGACGCCTCGCTGTGGGGGATCGACCCCGACAGCCCCGCCGCACCCCCGGTGACCGACGGAAGGACCGTCACAGCCGAGAACGAGGCCGTCGTCGACGCCGCCGACCGCCACCTCGGCGCGGTCCCCGGGGCTGCGGTCGATCTCGCGGACGTCGATGGTCGACTGGAGATCGTGGGGATGACCGAGGAGCGTCGGTTCGCCAGCATCCCAACCTTCACCGTCGCGTACGAGCGATGGGTGCAGGTCATCGACGACCTCAACCCCGACAGCGACGAGGTGTTCCCCACCGCGCTGGCCGTGCGGCTCCGGGAGGGCGCGGACCCGGAAGCCGTGGCCAGCGCGATCGCGGACCGCACCGACGAGCTGGTGGCGGTGCCGCCTGCGCAGCTCGCCAGCGACCTGCCCGGCATCGATGGGCTGCGCTCCAGCTTCTCGACCGCGGCGCTGGTCGCGCTGGTGGCCGTCGC
>PXDB01000116.1 GCA_003565155.1 Nitriliruptoraceae bacterium
GGACGTCAACCATGCGCGGTCCGGTGTCGCTCGCGGTGCTTCCGCGGAAGCACCCGAAGCGGGACTGCCGAGCGTCCCATGAGGCGTTTCGAACCCCTCCATAACGCCCGTGTTGCAACGTCGCTGTTGGGAAGGTCCGTCAGGTCCGAAACTGCCGGGTGCGTACACGAGGAGGTACACTTAGCGGCATGTCCAAGACCGTGCCCGTCCGGGAGTTCCGTACACATCTCGCCGATCTGCTCGACGAGGTCGCTGACCGTCGCGAGCACGTCACGGTCACTCGGCACGGCCGACCGGCGGCGGTACTGGTCCCGGTCGACGAGTACGAAGCCTTGGAGGAGACCGCGGAGATCCTGTCCGATGAGGGCACGCTCGCCGCGATCCGGCGTGGGCTCGATGATCTGGCCGCGGGTGAGGTCATGCCTCTCGATGATGTGCGTGCCGAGCACGCTGCCCGTTCTGGCTCGTAGTGGCACGCGTCTACCTCACCCGTAGTGCACGTGAGGCCTTGGCAGATCTCGACTTCCTGCTTGCCGATGCGGTTGTCGATGCGCTCGGCGAGCTCGAACGCGATCCGCACCTCGGACATCGGCTGCGTGGGCGCCTCACTGGCCTGCGGTCCTACCGGGTCGGGGTCTACCGCAGCATCTACGAACTGCGCGATGACAAGACCGTGCGGGTCATCGCCATCCGACACCGCGGCAACGCCTACGACACCGATCCCCGCTGAAGCCTGGGCCACCGGTAGAACACGCCCGCTATCGCTACCCGCTCGGCAGTCGGGTAAGGGGCTGGGTCGGTGCGGGACCGTTGTCGACGGTAGGCGGGTAGCTCACGGGCCGTCCGTTTCCGGTTGTGGCCTCGGCATTCGCCGCCGTGGTCGGGTCTCGTCCGTGTCCAGCCCCTCCCCTTCGAACCGTGCATGCGGTTCTCCCGCACACGGCTCACCGACACCGTTCATCCCAGCGCATTCGCAGATCCGTAGCGCACGGTCCCGGCCAGCCGGTGGACCCCCAGTCGCGAGAACCACGCGTAGTTGAACCGCGTGGTCCAGGTGCCCCGCCTGCCCAGATGTGTGGAGGCTGCCACCTCGAGCCTGCAAGCGCTCCTGACCGTTCGCACTTCCCAGGACCTGACAACGCGCGGCCGTGTTCGTCCCCGACAGTCGAAACACCACCCCACACGCGCTCGGCACAACACGCCCGCTATCGCCACCCAGCCGCGACCGCCATAGAGCCGCGTGGGTGAACCGTGGCTGGTCAGGCGCCGCTAACGGGGTCTGTCGCCGACGCAGTCAGGTTCGGCATCCTCTGTCCCGAACAGCTCGGCGAACAGCTGCTCGGCGAGGCGAGCTCCCTCGTCGGTGAACGCCACCGACCTGGCCTTGGAACGCGGATCGTCGATGAGCCCTCGCTCGTGGAGGCCGTCGGTGGCCTCCCAAGGGAACGACTTCCATGCCCGCCAGCCGTCCGCGTCCTTGTGCGCGTTGAGGTGCAGCAGCGCGAGCACGGTGTCCTGGACACGACGCTCGTCGTACACAGCGCCCTCTCTGGTTCGGAACTCCTGGACCGCCGAGGCTACGCCGACGCGGATCGGGAGTCACGCGCAGGAGTAGCGTCCCGGTGGTCGGGTAGTGATGGCGGGCGTTACGCACCGGTGCGAGGCGTCTCCTGGGCCGCTCGGAGATCCCCCGCTCGTGCGGGTGACCGGTCATCCCGAGGGTCGCATCGACACCGTGGCTCCCTGATGGACGCTGCTGCCGTCAGGAGTACGTGGGTGGGGACCTGATGGGAGTGCCGGCGATCGCGCTGGGGTCACCGTGGCGTCGGCGGACGGTCGACGGCCGTGTGTGACCGCTGGACCCCGGCGCCCGGCGCTTCGCGGGGACCCTTTCCCCGCTCCCGCAGGGCTCCTCGCAGGACCCGGATCAGCAACCTCGGGGAGCGCAGCGAGGAGGGTCGAGCGACGAAGGCGCTCACCATGGAGATCCGCGAGTAGACCGCGATGCCGGTCTGGGCCGCGGTCAGGAGCGGTTCGTCGCGTCGGTGGCTGCGCTTGCTCTGCAAGCTGCGCTTGCGCGCTGGTTCGGGCTACGTGGCTTGCGCGCCGGCCAGCGCCGACGGTGCCCACTTGGGCCAGCGAGCCTCGCCGAGCAGGGTTCCGTACTGGCAGCGGGCCACTTCCAGGAAGTCCTGGCCGCTCTGGCCCGAGGAGTCGTACACGCGGGTCTCGTGGGCGTGCTCGATGGCAGCGACCACGTGGGTCCAGAGCCGCTCGTGTCGCTGTCTGATCTTGGGTTCGGGGACGTCGTGTCCCCCTTCGAGGACACGTTGCGCCACCCGCGCTACCGACAGGTCCGCCGGCACGATCAGCACCCGTAGGTGCACCCGATAGCCAGCCTCATCGGCCCGTGTGACCAGATCGACCTTGGACGGGTGGGAGAAGACGGACTCCGTGATGAACGAGCGCCGGTCGGCGAGATAGCGCTCGCGCACCGCAGCCGCTTCTGCGGCTGCGTCGTAGGCACGGGCGAGCGCGTCGCCAGGCCAACGCAACGCCGCGATCCGATCGGCGTTGATGAAGTCGAGGCCGGTCGCTGCGAGCACGTGCTCGTAGAAGGTCGTCTTGCCTGCTCCGTTGGGACCGGCCAACAGGTACAGGTCAGGCGACGAGCTCACAGCGGCTCGATGGTTCCGTCGGGCAGGTGCCGGACGACGTTGCCGTCCTCATCGAGGGTGATGACCGGCTGGCCGGCTGCGCGCTTGTTGGCCGCGATATCGGTGGCGGCCAGCGAGGCGTCCATCTCCTCGTCCCAGGCCGTGCGCACCAGCGCCTGTTCGTCGGCGGGGAGGCTGTCGTAGTCTCGGCCGGCGAGGAGCTCCTGCGCCGCCAGACGGCGTGTGCGGAGCTCGCGCAGCGCGATGGCCTCAACCTCGCTTCCGACCTTGGCCCAGTGCGAGAGCTGCTCGGCCACGGTGCGACCCGTCAGGGACGCTGCGACCTTCGCGGCGGCGTACACGTCCTTGTTGACCCGAGTCGGGGTTGCGGCTGTCGAACCCATGGCGGCCCCCATCTGTAGCAGCGTGCTACATACTGTACCGCAGAGGTGCTGCTGCGCCACGAGCGCGTTCGGGACAAGGGTGGTGTGCAGACCGGGCCTTGTGGTCGCCCGCCCGCGCCGTGGGTGCGCGCGACGGCCAGGCCGATCCCCTCGGCGGCTACGCCCAGGAGGTCGTCGACCTCCAGCAGGTCGAGTTGGTCGTAGAGGCTGCCGAGTTCCTCGATCGCGACGGCGAGGTCATCCGCGGCCACCCGTCGCAGCCGGGCTGCCTGTGCGAGCGCGGCGCGGACCTCTGCGGAGATCAGACGTACCGAGGTGACGTGCTCCGCGGCGTCCCAGACCCGTCCGGACCGTTCCGAGCCCACTTCTTCGATGAGGAGCGGGGTCAGGGCGGACGTGTGGACGTAGGCGATCACCGACGCTGCTCGACCACCAGGTCGCTGACGGGCCCGGTCGCGGAGACGCGGGTCTTCGGTCGAGCGCGGCGGCGGCGGGCTGCGGGCACCACGAGGCCCTCGGCGATCAGCCGATCGCAGGTGTTCGTGCCTCCCACGGGGACCAGCCGTGCGATCGGACGGCCACGATCGGTGACGGTCAACTCCTCACCGGCCTTGACCCGTTCCAGGTACGGCAGGTCACCGGTGCGATCCTCGACCGCGATGACCTCGCTCACCTCGACGTCCCCGTCGCCGAGATCGCGCACCACGATGCGGTGCTCCGGCTCGCCGGTCAACGCAACGACGATCTTGCCGCGGTCAGTGAGGTCCCCGGTCTTGGCGTCGTCATGGAGCGGCAGCGGGGAGAGCTCACCTGCATCCAGCGTCTCGAGGTCGATCCCGGACTCGTCCGCGGCCTGGGCGAGTGTCGTCCGCTCGCCACTGCTGTACGTCATCCTGTACACGTCGTACGGTGCGGCCTGCCAGCTGCCAAGAGGCTCCACCTCGCCGACGACCGCCCGGCCAACCGGGCGGATCCGGGCGTATCCGCACGAGCCTCCGTCAGGCCAGGCGGCATACCGCTTCGCTCCGCTCAAGCCCGGCTGCTATCATGGTGATAGCGAGCGAAGGTGAGGGCGATGGGTGACCTGCTGATCCGAGACATCTCCCCCGAGACGCACGCCGAGCTCAAGCGGCGCGCACACGATGCCGGCGTCAGCCTGCAGAGCTACGTGGCGCGCCTGCTCGAACGCTCCACCGCCGTGCCTGCGGTCACCGACTGGCTCGATGAGCTCGAGCAGCTCCCTCGACACCGTGGCCTATCGGGCGCGGCAGCGGTCCGTGCAGCCCGCGACGAGGTCCCGTGATCTCCCTGATCGACGCGTCGGCGATCGTCGACCTGCTCATCCGGAGCGACGCCGGGGAGCGTGTCCGTCAACGGCTGACCGACGACCCCGACACGGCGCTGGTCACCGTCGCGCACCTGGATGCCGAGGTCTTCGCCGCGCTGGCACGCCTCCACCGTGCCGGGGACCTGACCGCCGATGAGGTCGACGAGCTGCTGGGACGTCTCGCAACGCTGGACGTCCGCCGGCTCCCCATCACCGGCGCACTGCTCGACGCCGCATGGCGCCTGCGGGACGACATCGCCGCGCGAGATGCGCTCTACGTCGCTGCTGCCCGCGACCTTGGCTGCGTCCTGCTGACCACCGATGGACGCCTCGCCCGAGCGGTACCCGACCTCGCGATCGGGCACACCGAGTAGCCACGGCACAACCGACGCCGGCGAGTTCAGTCACGGCACCAGCCAGGCGACTGCGGGCGTTTCTCATCGGCGTAGGGTCGCGTGTCAGCGAGTCAACAAGGGTCGTTACCGATGCCGCCCGACCAGCACGTGGACAAGCGAGTTGTCGAGGTCATCCGGTTGGAGCGGCAGCTGCTTGAGCCAGAGGTTCGTCGCCAGCGGGACCGGGTCAAGGCGCTCCTCCACCCGGACTTCCAGGAGTTCGGCGCGTCGGGTGTTGTCTGGACCGCGCAGACCATCGCCGAACACCTGGCGTCACACGAGGACCGAGTCGGAGATCCGGTGGTAGTGGAAGAGCTGAACGCGACTGCCCTCGGGCCCGACTCGATCCTGCTCACCTACCGGGCAACATCCGGCCGACACCACTCGCTGCGCAGTTCCGTCTGGGTCCGCCATGACGACGCCTGGCGGATGCTGTTCCACCAGGGGACGCACCGAGCGAGCGATCTCGAGCCCTCGTAGCCGGACCCGGCAACGGGCGTTGCGTTCACCCGCCCTGGCCGTGGGTGCGGGCGATGGCCATGCCGAGCACCTCTGCTGCTGCGAGAAGGTCGCCATCGCCGGCGACCATGACCGTTGTGCCGTTCTGGACGCGCTCGGCGGCGGCGAGGTGGACGGCGTCGTAGCCACGCAGGGCGTGGAGTTGGGCGAGCTCGCCGGCGCGGCGCACCAGGTCGTCGTCCACCTCGGCAAGGTCGAGTTGGTCGTAGAGGCGGTCAAGTTCCTCGATAGCGCCGGCGAGGTCGTCCGCGGCCATCCGTCCCAGCCGGGCTGCCTGTGCGAGCGCGGCGCGGGCCTCGGCATAGATCAGACGTACCGAGGTGACATGCTCCGCGGCGTCCCAGACCCGTCCGCACCGTTCCGTGTCCGGTTCCTCGATGATGAGCGGGATCAGCGCGGAGGTGTCGAAGTAGGCGATCATCGACGCTGCTCGACCACCAGGTCGCTGACGGGCCCGGTCGCGGCGACGCGGGTCCTCGGTCGAGCGCGTCGGGGGGAGACTGCGGGCGCGACGAGGCCCTCGGCGATCAGGCGATCGAGGGTGTTCGTGCCGCCTACCGGGACCAACCGTGCGATCGGGCGGCCCCGATCGGTGACGGTCAACTCCTCGCCAGCCTTCACGCGTTCGAGGTAGCGGCTCAGATGATCGCGCAGGTCTCGTACCCCAGCCTCGGCCATGACATCTCCGATGTGGCGTCTTCTCGCAAGCATCGTAGCCACTACGGGAACGGTAGACAGGAAGGGATCTCAACCTGTGCACAACCGCCGTACGTGCACGATGCCTGTGGCCAGCGGGCCAACCGGGGACGTGCGAAGTGGTGCCAAGGTGCCGAGCCCGAACACCTGCGTGGATCGCTGGTCGGTAGCGTGCCGAGCCGAGGTTGCGGACCATCCGGGAGCCTGGCGCGGGGCGATGAGCGACGGTGATGGGGTGGCCTGGTGGCAGGCCGGTGTGGGTCGCTCCGATCTACCCCTCACCTATGGCGGACTTCGATGACGACATCACCGACCATCGCGAGGTCGATCCGCTGTTCGGGTCGCTCGACGATCTTGATGCGTTGCTCGCCGTGGGGCACGAGCGTGGGCTGAAGGTGCTGCTGGATCTGGTGCCGGAACACACCTCGGATCGGCATCCGTGGTTCATCGCCTCTTGATCATCACGCGATGGATCGGGGCCGATTGGGAGCCGCGCGCCCTGGCGTCGATGGTCGACGCCTACGAGGCCGCGCTACCCGACGGGGCGTGGCCGAACTGGGTGCCGCGTCGCGCTGCCGGGTCAGCGCTCCGCGTCGGAGAACAGCGTCGACGTGCCGGTGGCGTCCATCGAACGGCTGAGCCGTTCGATCGCGTGGACGTACGCGGCGGTGCGCAGCGGCAGATCACGCTCGTCGGCGACGGCCACGACCGCTGCGGTCTCGGTGACCATGCGCTCCTCGAGACGGCGTGCCACCTCCTCGGCGCTCCACCGGTCGCCCGTGCGGTTGGCGATCCACTCGAACCAACTGACGGTGACCCCGCCGGCGTTGACCAGGATGTCGGGGACGAGCTGGACGCCGGCCTCGTCCAGGATGCGGTCCGCTGCGGCGGTCACCGGCCCGTTGGCCACCTCGAAGACCACCCGCGCCCGCACGCTCTCGGCGTTGTCACCGTTGATCGCGCCCTCGAGCGCCGAGGGGATCAACGCATCGACCTCGAGGGCGAGCAGGTCCTCGGCCGCGATCTCCTCGCCGACGGGCGCGTCGGTGAGCGCGCCGGTGTCGGCCTTGTGGTCGACGAGCGCGCCCACGTCCAACCCCGCGGGGTCGTGGATCGCTGCCGAGGAGTCGCTGACGGCCACGACCCGCCACCCCGCATCGGCGAGCCGGCCGGCCAGCTGCGCACCGGCGTTGCCGAAGCCCTGGATCGCGGCGCTGGGGTGCTCGACGTCGTCGAGCATCCGTGGCTGGACGGTGCGGATGACGTGGAAGGCCCCGTCCGAGGTGGCGCTGGCGCGTCCCGGGATGCCGCCGAGCGCCTGCGGCTTGCCGGTGAGCACCGCCGGCTGGTGCCCGCGGTGGATCTTCGCGAACTCGTGCGCCATCCACCCCATGACGAGCTCGTTGGTGGCGACGTCAGGGGCGGGGACGTCGACGTCCGGGCCGATCACGTCGGCGATGGCGGCGATGTAGCCGCGGGAGAGCCGTTCCAGCTCCGCGGGGGACAGCCGCTTGGGGTCGACCGCGACGCCACCCTTGCCACCGCCGAAGGGCAGGTCCATCAGGGCGGTCTTGAAGGTCATCCAGAAGGCGAGCGTGGTGACCTCCGCAGCGGTCACGCCGGGATGGAAGCGGATCCCCCCCTTCGCGGGACCGCGCGTGTCGTCGTACCGCATGCGGTAGCCGGCGAAGGTCTCCAGGCTGCCATCATCCATCCGGACCGGTATGGACACCTTCAGCGACGACGCGGGACGTGACAACCGTTCCCGGGCGTCCTCGGACAGCGCCGCGTGCGGCAGCGCCTCCTCGAACCGGACGATCGCGTCCTCGAGCAGGTCATCGGTCACCGGGCTCTCCTCCCCCGCTGTCACATCCGAACCCTCGACGGGGACCGCTGGGCGACGGTGTCCACGCCGACGACGCCGACCGGGCGCCTCACGCCGGACGGGCGAAACGGTAGTGGGCGACGTGCCACTCATCCCCGCCGGCGAAGGCGAAGAGCTCCTCGCAGGCGATGGTGAACACCCGCCAGCGGTGGTAGGAGGCCCGGGGCGAGACCGGCCCCCCGGCGTCGGCGAAGAGCTGCTGCACCCGCTCCGCGTGGGCATCCAGGCGTTCGAGCCACGCCCGCAGCGTGCGGGCGTAGTGGGTCCCCGACACCGCCCAGCGGTCCTCGATCGCCAGGTCCGCCACGCTCATCAGGAGCAGGTCGTACGAGGGCATCAGTCCGCCGGTGAAGAAGTGCCGCGCCATCCAGTCGGCGTCACCACCCGTCTCGAAGGGGTACGCATCGGAGCGGTGGGCGAAGACGTGGACGAACAGCTTGCCCCCGGGGCGCAGCCACGTCGCGATCCGCTCGCTGAGGACACGGTGGTTGCGGACGTGCTCGAACATCTCGATCGAGACGACCCGGTCGAAGGCGGCCTCGTGGACCACCTCGGTGTACGCACCGGGTCCGCCACCCTCCCCGGCCCCGGCGCCGAGCCGGTTGACGTCGCAGGTGAGCACCGCCACGTTGTCGAGCCCGCGCAGCGCCGCCTGCTTCTCGATGTGTTCGCGCTGGGTGGCGGAGTTGGAGACCGCCGTGATGCGCGAGGCGGGGTAGCGCTCGGCCATCCACAGGGTCAGCGACCCCCACCCGCAGCCAAGCTCCAGCACGTCCTGGCCGTCAGCGAGCTCCGCGCGGTCGCAGGTCAGCGCCAGCATGGCCTCCTCGGCCTGCGCGAGCGTCGAGACGCCGAGCGGCCACCACGCGGAGGAGTACTTGAGGTGGGGGCCGAGCATCAGCTCGAACAACTCGGTGGGGACCTCGTAGTGCTGCTCGTTGGCGTCCTCGGTGTCGATGGCCACGGGCGCGGCCGCCAGCGCCGACAGCAGCTGACGCTGGCGTTGCCCGCGCTCCTCGACGCTGCCGGCGGTGATGGCGTCGCGGCGCCGGCGCAGCAGGGAGCGGATGACACGACGCAGGACGGGGTCAGGGAGCAGGCCGCGGTCGATGACGGCGTCCACGCCGCGGGCCGTGAGGGTGGGCCGGCTCATGCGCTCACCTCCCGCTGGAGCGCCTCGCGCTCCACGGCGATCAGGTCGATCCGGCGGGGCGGCAGGTCGGCCTCGCGCACCTCGACGAGCTCGCGGCCGTAGGGGTGGGTGCCGAGCGTCCCGTTCATCGGGCGGGTGAGGACCACCTGCAGGTCGCTGATGTAGCGGGCGAGGAAGGCCCCCTCGCAGTAGGCGAGGTAGAACTCCCACATCCGGATGAACCGGTCGTCGAACCCGAGGGCGTGGACCTCGTCGACGCTGGCCAGGAACCGCTCGCGCCAGCGCCGCAGCGTCTCCGCGTAGTGGACGCCGATGTTGTCGACCTCCTCGACGTAGAGGTCGCCGCTGCGGCCCATGGAACCGCTCATCGCCTCCAGGGACGGCAGGTGGCCGCCGGGGAAGATGTAGCGCTGGATGAAGTCGGGGCGGCGCTTGTAGTTCTCGTAGCGCTGCTCGGGGATGGTGATGACCTGCACCGCGGCGAGGCCGTCGGGCGCCAACAGGCGGTCGATGGTGGCGAAGTAGGTGTCGAGGTAGCGGTGACCGACGGCCTCGAGCATCTCGATGGAGACGATCCGGTCGAAACGGCCGGTGACCTGGCGGTAGTCGGTCAGCTCGATGGAGACGAGGTGGTCGAGTCCGGCCTCGGTGACGCGCTGGCGCGCCATGGCCGCCTGCTGTTCGCTCAGGGTGATGCCGGTGACCCGGCAGCCGTAGGTACGGGCGGCGTAGATCGCGAACCCGCCCCACCCGCAGCCGATCTCCAGCACGTGGTCGTCCTCGCCGATGCGCGCCTTCTCGGCCAGGCGGCGGTACTTCGCCTCCTGCGCCTGTTCGAGGGTGTCGGTGGGCGAGGTGAAGTAGGCCGCCGAGTAGGTCATCGACGCGTCGAGGAACAGGGCGTAGAGCGCGTTGGAGAGGTCGTAGTGCGCCGCGATGTTGCGCTTGGAGCGCCCCAGACGGTTGGCACGCACGGAGTGGATGAGCTTGTCGGAGGCGATGTTGGCCAGCGCGGCGGGGGTGATCCGCTTCAGCGCACGCCGGTTGGCGATGACGATGCGCACCAGCGACACCAGGTCGGTGGAGGACCACTCCCCCTGCATGTACGACTCTCCCACGCCGACGGTCGCACCGTGCAGCAGCCGGGTGAAGAACCGCCAGTCGTGGACGTGGATGCGCGAGCGCAGCTCGCTGTCGGCGTCACCGAACCACCGGCGCCGGCCGTCGGGTAGCACCACCTCCACGCGGCCCACCACGAACTGTTCCAGCATCGAGGTGATGGTGTGCTGTGCCCGGCGCTCCGCCGCGGTCGCGGGACGCACGATGTCGGGGCTGACGGGTTCCACGGCGGACTCCAGGTGAGGGGTGGTCGTCGTGCGGGGTGCGGGGGGGACGACACCTGCACCGTGCAGGGGTCAGGCACTCGCCCGGTGTTCGACGTCGGCTGCCGCGGGGATGGCCGCGACCCCGGGCTGCGCGGCAGCGGGGCTGAGGACGGGACGGCCGCCCGACCGCCCACCCGGGGGCGGCGCCGGCTTGCGGTGGAACCGCACCCGCCGTACGAAGAGCCGCGCCGCCTGGAGGTGGATCAGCAGCACCGTGCGCAGCGGCAGGAACGGGTTGGCGGCCAGGGTGGCCAGGAGACCCCGGGTGGTGAACGGGCGCCGTGCGCCGGTCTGGGTGGCGTCGAAGACCGGCTCGCCCGCCTCCTCCACCTCGATGTGGGCGACCACACGGTCGGGGCGCAGCACGAAGGTGAACCGGTAGTCGAGCCCGTCGATCGGCAGGAACGGGCTGACGTGGAACCGCTTGGTCGCCCGCGCCCGCACGACACCGCCGGGGCCGTGCTCGAGGTCGTCGAGCAGGTACCAGTAGGACTCACCGAAGGTGTTGTTGACCTCGGCGACCACCAACGCAAGGGCGCCGTCGGGGTGGTGGCAGAACCACCAGCTCACCGGGTCGAAGACGTGGCCGAGCACCCGCAGGTTGGCGAGCACCCGCACGGGCCCGTCGGGGAGGGCGACCCCCTGGTCGGCCAACCAGCGGGCCAGCTTGGCCTTGATGGGGGTGTCGCCGACGCCGAGGTGGTCGCGGTCGCGGAACCGGGTCAGGGCGGGCCGCCGGTACCCGAAGCCGGCCACCTCGGCCTCGAGCCGGCCGAGCTCGTCGAGGTCGATCAGGGCGTGGAAGGTGCGGTAGCGGAAGCTGCGCTCGACCGTGCGCATCCGGCGGTGCCGGGTCCAGCCGACGTACAGCCCGGAGGCGCGCCCGGAGCGCACGTCGGCCGTCACGTCGGCCACCGGACGCCGAGGTGGCTGACGGCCCGCACCGCGGACCACAGGCCGTCCTCGTGGAAGCCGTAGCGCTGGTAGGCACCGGCGTAGAAGGTCCGCCGATGGCCGTTGAGGGTGTCGAGCGCGTCATGGGTGGCCACGCTCGCGCGGGTGTAGCCGGGATGGGTGTAGGTCATCCGCGCCAGGGTGCGGTCCGGTGCCGGTGGGGTGGCCGGGTTGAGCGTCACCACGTACTCGTTCGGCTCGTCGAGGTTCTGGAGGCGGTTCATGTGGTAGCTGAGGCTGACCCGGTTGGTGGGCGTGCGGCAGTCCTCCAGCAGGTAGTTCCAGGAGGCCCACGCCTGCCGGCGTCGCGGCAGGAGCGCGGTGTCGGTGTGCAGGAAGGTGTCGTTGTCCGAGTAGCTCCACGCCCCCAGCAGCTCCTTCTCCTGCGGGGTGGGATCGGCGAGCAGCGCCAGGGCCTCGTCGGCGTGGGCGGCGACCACCACGGCGTCGAAGGTGTGCGCGCCGCCGTCCGCCAGCCGCAGGCGGGCCGCGTCGCTGTCCCGCGCCAGCGACACCACGGGGGCTGCGGTGTGGATGCGGTCACGGAAGGGCGCGGTGAGGGGCGCGAGGTAGGACGACGTCCCCCCGACCACCGTGCGCCACTGGTGGTGGGTGGTCACCCCGAGCAGGCCGTGGTTGGCGAAGAAGCGCAGCAGCGTCGACAGCGGGAACTCGCCGATCGTGCCGGTCCCCGAGGACCAGATCGCCGCGGCCATCGGCAGCAGGTAGTGGTCGCGGAACCCGTGCCCGAAGCCGGCGACGTCGAGGAAGCGGCCGATGGTGAGGTTGCCGGTGCGGGGATCGTCGACCAGCCGGGCTCCGAGCCGGTTGAACCGCGCGACGTCGGTGAGCATCCGGAGGTAGGAGGGCGAGGCGAGCCGCGCGGGTTGCGCGACGATGCCCCGGGCGCTGCCGGCGTACTCCAGGTCGCACCGCTCGCAGCGCAGTGACCAGGACATGTCGGAGGGCTGGGTGGCCACACCGAGCTCGTCGAAGAGGCGGACGAGCAGCGGGTAGGTCGCCTCGTTGTAGACGATGAAGCCGGTGTCGACGCCGAGGCGGCCGCCGTCCGCCCGGACGGTCTCGACGGTGTTGGTGTGGCCGCCGAGCCGGGGCTCGCGCTCGAACACGTGGACCTCGTGGCCCGCGCCGGTCAGCAGCCAGGCGCTCGCCGACCCGGAGATCCCTGTGCCCACCACCGCGATCCGCACACCACGTCCTCGTCCTCGACCGGAACCAGCCCGACAGCCTAGGTCGGTGACGTGGGTTCGGAGCCCCGGGCGGCGCGGGTGCCGACGCCGGTCCAGGTGACCACCAGCCTGCCGACCGCCCGGCACACGATGACGCCCCGAGCAGCACGGCCACCCCCCGTCGGGCCGTGGTGCTCGAGGCGTCGATCCGCACCTTGCCGCAGGCCACGCCGGAGCGGAACCGTGCCGTCACCGCTCTTGGCAAGGTGGTGCTAGCACCACCATTGTGACGTCGCTGGTCCGTGCGATGGCTAGCCTCCCCGGCCGATGGGGAGGCTGGACGGTGGCTGACGAACGGATCCGGCTGCTGATCGCCGAGGACGACTACCTCGTCCGGGAGGGCGCACAGGCGGCGGTGGCCGCCGACCCGCGCATCGAGGTGACCGGGACCGCGAGCTCCGCGCCCGAGCTCCTCGCGCTGCTCGACACCCACGTCCCCGACGTGGTCCTCCTCGACATCCGGATGCCGCCCTCCTTCACCACCGAGGGCATCGACCTGGCCCACCACGTCCGCGGGGAGCACCCCGGCGTCGGCATCGTGGTGCTGTCCCAGCACGCCGACCCGGAGTACGCCCTGGAGCTGCTCAAGGACGGTTCCGACGGTGTGGCCTACCTGCTCAAGGAGCGCCTCGGGGACGCCGAGCGGCTGCTCCAGGCGGTGGAGGAGGTCCGCTCGGGCGGCTCGATGCTGGATCCACGGATCGTCGAGGCGCTGCTGGAGGCGCAGCGGCGGAGGAGCGCCTCCAAGCTCGCGGGGCTCACACCGCGGGAGCTGGAGGTGCTCGGCCTGATGGCTTCAGGCCGGGGGAACGCGGCCATCGCCCGGGAGTTGTCCATCACCGACCGGTCCGTCGAGAAGCACACCAACGCGATCTTCCGGAAGCTGGGGCTGGCGGAGGAGATCGATCTCAACCGTCGGGTCGCCGCCGTCCTGTTCTACCTGCAGCGCTCCTACGACTGATCCGCTGCGTCCCGCCAGGGGGAAGGTCGCGTCCACCCGTGTGCCCTCCCCCGCCGCGGAGGTCACGTCGAGCACCCCGCCGAGCGCCTGGACACGGTCGCGCATGTGCAGCAGGCCGCCGCGGTGGCCGGTGCCGTGCGGGTCGAAGCCGACCCCGTCGTCGTCGACGTGGACGTAGAGGTGTTCGGTGTCCATCCGGACCTCGATGCTGATCCTGCTGGCCTGGGCGTGCTTCACCGCGTTGAGCACCGCCTCGGAGACCAGGAAGTAGGCGTTGCTCTCCACCTCGCTGTCCAGGCGCGGCAGCGGATCGGGGTCGAAGGTCGGGTCGACGGGGAGTTCGATACGCGCGGCCAGGCTGAACAGCGCCGGGCCGAGGCCCCGGTCGCGGAGGATCGCCGGGAACAGCTGCTGGCCGGTCGAACGCAGCTGGTCGAGGAGGTGGTCGATCGAGACGTTGAGTCGCTGCGTGACCGCGTCGAGGTGGTCGGGCTCGGCCTCGAGCTCCCGTCGGGCCGCACCGACCTGCATCCGCAGGACCACCAGCTGCTGCTGGATACCGTCGTGGAGGTCCTGGGCGATGCGCTGGCGTTCGGCGTCCTGCACCGCGACGACCCGGCGTGCGGCATCCTGGAGGGCGTGCGCCTGACGCCGGATCACCATCAGCTGCGCCCGCAGCCCCCGACGCATGCGTTCGAGGGCGTCCGCGAGCCGGCCGATCTCATCGCTGCGCTCGACGTCGAAGGAACGGTCCAGGTCACCGCCGGCGATCGCGGTCGCGGTGGCCGTCAGCCTCACGAGCGGACGGGTGAACAGCTGTGCCAGCGCCAACGCCAGGCCGCCCCCGACCACCAGCAGCAGCACCAGCATCGCGATGCGGGTGCGCGCCAGCGCGCCGTCCAGCGTGGCGAGAGGGTCCTCGCTGATCAGCCCGATCGCCGCCGGGGTGTCCCACGGCCGCTCAGCACCGAGCGCCACGTAGCGGACCAGCTGCCCGTCGGCCAGCTGCTGGGTCTCGCGCGTGCGCTGCCACTCTCCCGCGGGCTCCACGCCAGGGGAGGTGCCCTCGGCGCCACCGCTGCGCGCCACCACGGCACCGTCGACCACCAACTCGACCTGATCCACACCGGTCTGCTCGAGGTAGCGCCGCGCGGCCACCGCGTTCAGCGGGAATCCCGCGACCAGCAGGCGGGGCTCGGCGCCGAGCCGTTCGACGGACAGCACGTACACCAGGCCGTGCCCACCGCCCTCGAGCGGAACGATGCGCTGGCTGGAGGTGGCGCGACGCGCGACCTCGAGGACCGCCTCCGGTGCCGGCGGCGCGACGCCCTTGCGTGACGGCAGCCCGAGGGTGCGGACCTGTCCCGTCCCGGTCTCCACCACGCCGACGAGCTCGAGGTCCGGGTCGGTCGTGCGCACCACCGACAACGCGCGCCGGGCCAGGTCATCGGGGTCCCTGGCCGTTCCCGCCGGCTCGGCGAACAGCTGCTGGGACACCGTGGACATCAGCTGGTTGGTCCGGACCGCCTCGGTGGACAGTCGGGCGTCGAGGACCTCCCCTGCCTCTCCGAACAGGGTGATGGCCTGCTGCTCGATCTGCTGCCGGGTCAGGCGCGTCTCCACCAGGGTGGTGGCGAGGCTGGCGATCGCCAGGGCCGCGACGAAGGCAGCGAGCACCTTGGGCAGCAGGCCGGAACGGCTCGTCGATCCCCACGCGGACCTCACCGCTCGGCCACCCAGCGCTCGGCGACCGCCTGCACCTCGGCCATGGCCTCACCAGGGGTGGAGCGCTGCGTCAGCGCCGCGTCCAGCCCGTCCCGGAAGGCGGTCGCGACCTCCGGGTAGGCGATCAACGGCATCACCTTGGCGTGCTCGAGTTGCTCGACGAAGGCCGCGAGGTCGGGCGAGGTGTCGAACAGCGGGTGGGTGTAGGACGCACGCAGCGCGGGCAGGCGGCCCTCCTGCTCGGTCAGCTCGAGGCCCAGCTCGGGCGCCGTCAGCGCGCGCATCAGCTCGAACGCGAGCTCGCGGTGCGCCGCGTCGACCGGGACGAACAGGCTGGAACCGCCGAGCACCGTGCGGGGGTCATCCGGCTCCTGCTGCGGGATCGGGAGGACCGCGATGTCCTCCACGGCGACCTCGGTCTGCACGGCCCGCAGGGTCACCGGCAGATCCCAGCTGCCGGAGGCGTGGAGGGCGGAGCGCCCGTCAGCGAAGGTCGCCACGGCGTCCAGCGCAAGGTCGACGGCCAGCGGCGAGGGGGCGTCACCGGCCTCCACCAGTGCCACCAGCCGCTCGATCGCCTCGACGGTCCGAGGGTCGTCGAAGGTGAAGGTGGGGTTGCCGTCGCCGTCCAACGCGGCGGTCCCGTCGGGCGCGAGCTCCAGCAGCTGGCCGCCGCCGGCGACGATCCAGCCGTAGGCCGCCCAGCTGCTGGAGGTGACGCTGATGGCGTGCTCGGTGCGCTCCAGCGCCGCCAGATCGGAGACCCGCTCCTCGAACCCCTCGACGTGCGCCAGGTCCTGCTCCTCCACCGACGCCGCGGCGAGCAGCTCACGGTTGGCCATCAGCACCAGCGCGTTGACGTCGAGGGGGACGCCGACCCGCTGGCCGTCCCAGGTCACGTCCAGCAGCGCTCCGGGCAGGTAGTCATCAGGATCGAGCCCGGCGTCCTCCCACAGGTCGTCGATCGGCTGCGCGAACCCGGCCGCCGCCGCGGCGAAGGCGTGCCAGTGGGCGAGGTCGTAGGGCTGACCGAGCTCGCCCGCGGCCTCCACCAGCTCGGGGATCTGCGAGAAGGGGGACCCGTGCACCTGGACCCGCACCCCGTCGTGCTCCTGCTCGAAGGCCTCGATGGCTTCGCCGACCAGGGGTGCGGACGCCCAGTCGTCGGCCATGACGACCCGCAGGGTCACGGGCTCGCTGCTGGTGTCCGGCCCGGTACAGCCGACGACGACCACGGCGACGAGCATCCCCAGCAACCACATCCCACGCACCCGGGCACCTCCGGGGTCGCGGCGCGACGTGCCGCTCTCGTCACACGTTCACGCGACCCCGAGGCGCAGGGTATGCCAGCCCTCGGCACCGTCGGGCGCCGGCGGCGCCGGACCCTCGCTCTGCAGGACCCCGTCGCCGTCCACCGCCCGCACCGCGAGGCGGTGTTCGCCGCTGTCGAGGGTCACGGGGCAGCGCCACTGGACCCACGTCGCGTCCGACAGCGGCGTGATGAGCTCCGCGGTCTCGACCCGCTCGTCATCGACCAGGACCTCGACACGGTCGATACCACGCTGCGGCGCCCACGCGACCCCGGCGACGACCACCGTCCCCGCGGCCACCTGATCGCCCCGGCTGGGGACGTCGATACGCGCGCCGGTCTTGACCGGCCCCTCCTTCGCCCAGCCACGCGGGATCCAGTACCCGTCCACGCCCTCCCACGC
Organism: Nitriliruptoraceae bacterium; assembly: GCA_003565155.1. GTDB lineage: Bacteria > Actinomycetota > Nitriliruptoria > Nitriliruptorales > Nitriliruptoraceae > T1Sed10-7. The sequence continues at coordinate 17,024 of PXDB01000116.1, forward strand.
CGTGAGCTCGATGTCCGCGAGCCACTTCGTGGCCGAGACGTAGCCGAACAGCCCGGGGACCACCAACCTGGCCGGGTAGCCGTGCCGCAGGGGCAGGATGCGTCCGTTCATGCCGACGGCGACCAGGGCGTCCGGGGTGTCCTGCGCCACCTCGAGGGGGAACCCGGCGGTGAAGCCGTCCACCGAGCGGGACAGCACCTGTTCCGCTGCGCTCGTCGGTCCCGCCTCGGCGAGCAGCTCCGAGAGCGGCACCCCGACCCACCGGGCGGTGCCGATCAGCGAGCCACCGACCTCGTTGGACACGCAGGCGATCGTGGCGTCCACCTCGACGAGCTCCCGGGCGGTCAGCTGCTCGTAGGACAGCTCGATCTCCCGCTCCACCGCACCGGTGATCCGCAACCGCCACGAGGCGAGGTCCGTGCGTGGCAGGAGCACCGCCGTGTCGATGCGGAAGAAGTCGTCGATCGGGGTCAGGACCGGGGTGACACCCTCCACCGCGCTCGCCAGGTCCTGTGCCGCGGGCACGGGCGGGAGCGGACGTGCCGCCGCCGGGGCCGGGCCGGTGGGCGTGGGGGCCGGACCACCCTCCTGCAGCAGCCCCCGGGCGAGACCACCGGCGGCCAGGGACGCGACGGACCCACCCACGCCCAGTCGCAGGAACGCGCGACGGTCCACGGGCGGGTCGGTCGGTGTCGGTACCCCGGGGGGTGACATGCCACGGTGGGCGCCGAGGTGTCCGAGCAGCCGCCACAACAGCGCACCCGCCACGGCACCGGCGACGACGAGCACCAGCAACACCAGCGGGAAGGCCGCCTCGGGCCGGTTCAGGCTGGCCAGCAGGGCCGCCAGGCCCACCACGACGATGCCGGTGACCGCACCGGGGAAGCTCCGCGCCCCGAGCCGTCCGAGTCCCCCACCGAGCCCGAGGGCCACGAGCAGCGAGAGGCCGGTCAGCACGGGCCGGTTCGCGCTGCCGAGCACCTCGATCGCGCCGGTGACCACCGCACCGGGCAGCGTGTCGACGACCACCTGCCCGAGCGCGTCGAGGGGCGAGGGCACGAGCACGGTCAGCGCCGCCAGCAGCTCCGCCACCGCGATCCCGGCGGCGGCCGAGACCACCCCGGCGACGGTGACCCCCCGGGGCACAGGGCCACTACGGGCGTCGCCGACGCGCTCCCCTGTCGACGCCTGCGTCACGCTGCTCCTCCGGTGTCCACCCAGGTTCGGAGCGCGCGCAGGTCAGGACCAGAGGATCCACCACGCCATACCGGCCGTGAGCAGGACACCCAACAGTGCCGCGCCGACGAGGGTGAGCACCCACTGCGATCCGGTCACCGATCCCTCCCTACGGTCATCGTCCCACGGTCTCGTGCCGTGACGGCGTCGGTGCATGCTAGACGGGCCGTCACGGTCCGTCGGTCTCCGGTCGCTACCGTAGGTCGTGAGGACCGCCAGGGGCGACGGCGAGGACCGTGATGACCGACGAGCGCGCGACGCGTGGACGCGCGGGTGAGGACCCCCCGCCGGACGACCAGCCACTGCCGGGTGAGTGGTCCCACCGCACCCAGCTGCGGGATGGTCGACCGGTCCTGCTGCGTTCCATCCGGCCCTCGGACCGTCGCCGGCTCTCCGAGGGCCTGCGACGTCTGTCGCCGGCCTCGCGCTACCTGCGGTTCCACGCCCCCGTCGAGCAGCTGTCCGAGACCCAGCTGGACTACCTCAGCGACGTCGACCACCACGACCACGAGGCGATCGTCTGCCTGGATCTCACCGACCTCGACAGCCCCGGCGTCGGGGTCGCCCGCTACATCCGCGAAGCCTACGAGCCGGCCGTGGCGGAGGCGGCGATCACCGTCGTGGACGACTACCACGGCCAGGGCGCCGGGACGCTGCTGCTCGGCGCGCTGGCCTCCCGGGCACGGGCCGCTGGCATCGAGGTGTTCCGCAACTACGTGCTGGACGGCAACCACGCCATGCTGCAGGTGTTCGACGACCTCGGCGCGGAACGGGAGCGGGAGGCCGACGGGCTCTGGCGGGTCGACCTGCGTGTCCCGGAGGGCCTGGCTGACGTGCCGAGCTCCCCCGCCGGCCGTGCGTTCCTCGAGGTGGCGCGCTCCGACCGGGTGCTGGCGAGCCTGATGCCGCCGATCTGGAGCCGCTGGCGCCGTCGCCGGGCGACGGACGGCGAGGACGACCTCGACGAGCGGGTCTCCGAGGAGCTACTCGACTCCCAGGAGACCTTGGACGAGTGGTTGCGCACGCGGGACGGGAGATGACCGAGGCCAGCGCCGGGTCCGGCCCCTTCGAGACCACGGGCCGGCCCGTCGGCCATCGCACCACGATGCGCGCCAACCACACCTCGGCGGAGCTCCGCAGGCGGCTGCCGCGGCTGTTGTGCGGGCTGGTGCTGTGCGGCTGGGGCATCGCGGCGATGGTCGCCGCGGATCTGGGGCTCGGACCCTGGGACGTGCTGCATCAGGGACTGTCGCGGCTGACCGGGATCCCGATCGGCACCGTGGGCATCCTCGTCGGCCTCGTCGTGCTCGGGCTGTGGTTCCCCCTGCACGAGCGGCCCGGCGTCGGCACCGTCATCAACGTGGTGGTGATCGGGGTGGTCATCGATCTCACGCTGCTGGTGCTGGCGACCCCCGGCGAGCTGTGGGTGCGGTGGCTGATGATGCTGTCCGGCCCCGTGCTGTTCGCGGTCGGTTCCGGGTTCTACATCGGCGCGGGCCTGGGCCCGGGGCCCCGGGACGGGGTGATGACCGGCCTGGCTCGCCGGGGCGTGCCGGTCGGGGTGGCGCGCGCCGGGATCGAGGTGTCGGTACTGGTGGCCGGGTGGCTGCTCGGCGGCACGGTGGGCGCGGGAACCGTGGCCTTCGCCCTGGGTATCGGCCCGCTGGTGCACCTGTTCCTGCCGCGACTCAGCCTGCCCGACGCGGTCAGCCACGAGCGGGGGTGACCGCACGTGGGCCCGGTGCCCCGGCGTCGACCGGACGTCAGCAGACGGGGCTGATCGTGGGCCAGGGGTTGACCCAGGAGCCGGCGTGGCGGCGACCGATGTGCAGATGGGGCGGCGTGGTCCGGGCGTTGCCGGTGTTGCCGACCGTGCCGATCACCTGGCCGCGGGACACGCTCGCCCCGCGTGCGATGCCGTTGGCGATGGTGTCGAGGTGGGCGTTGTACCACTCGCTGCCGTCGCCGATGCGGTAGGTGACGGTGATGCCACCCAGTGCCGTCGGCGCGGACGGGGGGTTCATCCGTGTGACGGTGCCGTCCGCCACGGCCACCACCGGTGTGCCGCGGGACGCGAAGATGTCGTTGCCCTGGTGGGTCCGGCCACCGGAGCGGGGGAAGCCCCAGTCGTTGATGAAGTCACGACCGGCGACCGCACCCTGGACGGGACAGACCACACCGGACACCGACGGGCCACCGGAGGCTCCCGGCGTGCTGAGCCGGCCCCCGTTGGATCCGGAGCTCGACGAACCCGCGCTCGACCGGGCGGCCTCGGCCGCGGCGGCCTCCTCCTGGGCGCGACGCTCCGCCTCGCGCCGGGCCGCCTCCTCCGCCGCGCGCGCCTCGGCCAGCTCCTGCTCCAGGGCCGCCTGGCGGGTCTCGACGCGCTGGAGCATGTCGGCGGTCTCGGCCTCGGTCGTGCGCAGGCTCTCCACCATCGCCTGCTGGGCCTGCTCCTCGGCAGCCACCTGCTCCGCGAGCGCGGCGGCCTCGGCGCGCAGGCGCTCGACGACCTCGAGGGTCTCGGCGGCCTCCGCCTCAGCGGCGATCGCGGCTGCCCGCGCCGTTGCGGCCTCCTCGGACCGTTGCTCACGCGCCGCGTGCAGCTCCACGTACTCCGTGACGGTGCGGTCCTGCACGTCGACGACCGTCTCCAGTTGCTTCATGCTGACGGAGAACGCGTTGGGATCCTCCGCGCGCCGGATGATCTCCAGGACCATCTCGCCGGCCTGCGCCCCGCTGGAACCGTGCTTGTAGGTGTGGACGAGGTGGAGGACCAGGATCTCCTCCTGCAGCGCGAGCTCCTCCTCGGCCTCCGCGAGCAGCTCGAGGGCGAGCTCATGGGCGGCGACGGCCTCGTCGCGGGCCTGCTCGGCGTCAGCGAGGGCGATCTCCGCGAGCTCGAGCTGGCCCTCCGCCGCGGTCAGCTCCGCCCGGGCGTCCTCGAGGCGGGCACCGATGACGGCCAGCTCCTCCTCGGCATCACCGAGCCGCTCCCGCACCCCGGCCAGCTCACCGGACACGCTGTCACGCTCACGGGAGGTGCGGTCGAGCTCCCGCTCCACCTCGCTGCTGGAGCGTTCCTGCGCGTGACCGGGTGCGACGGCGCCCGGGACACCGACCACGGGGACCAGGAGGGCCAGGACCACGACGAGCGCCGCGCCACGCTGGCGCAGCGGCACCGTCCCCTCGTATCCGGTCACACACCCCCCCCACCGCTGGGTTCCACAGGATGTTCTGTCTGTAGCCTGTCGTTGCCGATGTTGCCCATGTTGCCAGTGTTGCCAGTGAGATGCTCACCCTGCGTATCGCGTACCACGCTACCGAACTATAGGCGGCAAGCAGCGGTTGTGCGCCCACCGCCTGTCACCGCAGCGGTCCGGGACCGCCGGTCACCGCAGGGTGGCGTACCCGCCATCGATGGGGAGCACCGTCCCGGTGACGTAGCTGCCGGCACGCGCCGCCAGGGCGATCGCCATGCCACCGACGTCCTCCAGCCGACCGGGCCGGCCGAGGGGGATGCGGGCGGTCACCGCCGCCTGGTCCTCGAAGAGGAACGCGGTCATCTTCGAGGGGAACAGCCCCGGGGCGAGCGCGTTCACGGTGACGTGATCCGGCGCGAGTGCCGCCGCGAGGTGGGTGCTGAGGTGGTGCACCGCCGCCTTCGACGCCGAGTAGGCGAAGCTGTCGAAGACCGGGACCGTGAGCCCGTCCACGGAGCCGATCATCAGCACCCGTGCCGGATCCTGCGCGGTGGCGGCTGCCCGGAGCTGCGGCAGGAGGGCCTGGGTGAGCAGGAACACCGCCCGGACGTTGAGGTTCATCACCTTGTCGAAGCCCGCGGCCGGGTACTCGCCGAGGGACGCGCCCCAGGTGGCTCCGGCGTTGTTGACCAGCACGTCGAGTCGGTCGGTCCAGTCAGCCACCGCCCCCGCCAGGGCGTCGACGCCCTCCGGTCGGGACAGATCGGCGGCGACGGCGGTGCAGGCGGCACCCAGGTCCTCGGCCACCACCCGGCAGGCGTCGGCGTCCCGGGAGGCGATCAGCACCTCGGCACCCGCCGCGACGTAGGCACGGGCGATCATCTCACCGATGCCACGGGACCCACCGGTGACCAGTGCCCGTTTGCCCTCGAGGGAGAACCAGGCCGTCGTGTCCACGCTCCACCTCCCGCACTCGGCCGCATCCGCGACGCGGCGTGCCTGTCACACGACCGGGACCGTAGCCGGGAACGGAACGCATGCCGATGATCCGTTCCCGTCGGGCTACGGTCCGCCGGGCACACCCCACGGGTCGAGGGACGCGGGACGAGGCAGGGAGGCAGGGATGGCGACGACGCACGAACGGCCGCCGCTCAGGGTGGGCAACGGCTCCGGCTTCTACGGCGACCGCTTCGAAGCGATGCAGGAGCTGGTGGAGGGCGGCCCCCTGGATGTGCTCACGGGCGACTACCTGGCGGAGCTCACCATGCTCATCCTGTGGCGGACCCGCCAGAAGTACCCGGACGCCGGCTACGCCCGCACCTTCCTGCGCCAGGCCCGCGAGCTGCTGCTGCCCTGCCTCGACCGCGGGGTGCGCATCGTCGTCAACGCCGGTGGACTCAACCCGGCCGGTCTGGCCACCGCGCTGGGCGAGCTCGGCACGGAGCTCGGCCGCCGCCCCCGGATCGCCACCGTGGCCGGGGACGATCTGCTGCCCCGGCTCGATGCGCTGACGGCTCAGGGCCGTGCCCCCGTCCACACCCGGGACCACACCGCGCTCGCGGACCTGCCGACCCCGCCGATCACCGCCAACGCCTACCTGGGTGCCCGCGGGATCGCCCGGGCGCTCAACGCCGACGCAGAGGTGGTGGTCACCGGTCGGGTCACCGACGCGAGCCTGACCGTGGGGCCCGCGTGGTGGCGCTTCGGATGGTCAGCACAGGACCACGACCGCATCGCCGGGGCGATGGTGGCGGGGCACGTCATCGAGTGTGGGGCCCAGGCCACCGGCGGCAACTACCCCTTCTTCACCGAGGTCCCCGACCTCGAGCACGTCGGTTTCCCGATCGCCGAGCTCCACGCCGACGGCACCGCGGTGATCACCAAGCACCCGGGCACAGGCGGGATGGTCACCGTCGGGACCGTGACCGCGCAGCTGCTCTACGAGGTGGAGGAGCCCCGCTACCTCGGCCCGGACGCCGTGGCACGGCTCGACAGCGTCCAGCTGGAGGACCTCGGCGCTGACCGCGTCCGCATCCACGGTGTGCGGGGCGAGCCGCCACCGGCCACCCGCAAGGTCGCGGTCAACACCCTCGGCGGGTTCCGCAACCGCGCGACCTTCCTGCTCACGGGACTCGACATCGAGGACAAGGCCGCCCTCGTGCAGCGCCAGCTGGCCCGCCGGGTCGACCTCGACGCCATCGACCGGGTGCACGTGCAGCTGGTCCGCAGCGACCACACCGACGCCCCCACCAACGCCCAGGCGGTGGCGACCCTGACCGTCACCGTGGAGCACGCGACCCCCGAGCCGGTGTCGCGGAAGGTGTTCGGCGACGCGTGCGTCGCGATCGGCCTGGCCAGCTACCCGGGCTTCACCCTGACCGCGCCGCCCAGCGACGCGGAGCCCTTCGGCCGGTACTGGCCGGGCCGGGTGGAGGCCGAGCTGGTCCCCGAGCAGGTGGTGCTCCCCGACGGCACCGAGGAGACGATCCCCGCGTCACCCCCGCCAGGAGCGCGGTCGCCGGCCTGGAACCCGGCCGCGCCGCAGCTGCCACCCGCCCCTGACGGCCCGCGCACCCGTGCCCCGCTCGGCCTGCTGGTGGGTGCGCGATCGGGCGACAAGGGCGGCGATGCCAACGTCGGGCTGTGGGTGCGCGATCGCTCCCATCTCGGGTGGTTGGCCGAGGTGGCAGGCACACCTGCGGCGGTGCGTCGGCTGCTGCCGGAGGCGGACGATCTGGAGATCGAGGTGCACCCGCTCTGGAACCTCGCGGCCGTCAACATCGTGGTCCGGGGCCTGCTCGGCGAGGGGGTGGCCTCCGCGGTGCGACCCGACCCCCAAGCGAAGGGGCTGGGTGAGTACCTGCGGTCCCGCTGCGTCGAGATCCCCGCGGCGTGGCTGCCGGGTAGCGCCGACGTCAGCCGGTGGACGCCCGGTAGCGGGTCCGTTCACCCGACCCGGTCCTGAGCACCTCTCCGCGGGCGTAGAGGTCGTCCAGGGAGGCGGCGACGGCGTCGTCGTCCCGACCCAGGGCGGCGGCCAGGGACGGCACCGTGGCCACCCGCTGCGCCCGCAGCTCCGCGAGCAGGGCCTCCTCGTCCGCCACCTCGGCGCCGTCGCCGGCGGCCAGTCGCCAGGCGGCGTCGGCGCTGCGCTCGACCAGTCGCAACAACGGTTCGGGGTCGTCCACCCCCGGTGGTTCACCGAGCTGCCGCAGGAGCGCCGAGGGGTCCTGGACCGGTGACGGGTGGAGCTCGATGGCCTCGAGGTCGCTGCGCGCACGGAAGTGGTCACCGGTGAGCTCGACGTCACCCCCGTCCGCCCGCGCGGGTTCGTGGTCGCGCCGCAGTGCACCGAGGAGCTCGTCGCGAGGCCGGCCGGCCAGCAGCAACAGCAACGCCGGGTCGCGGTCCACCTGCACCGCCGCCAGGGTCAGGACCGCGGCGGCGTGCCGGCACCACCGTGCCCGTTCCGGGCAGCTGCAGCTCGGGGTGAGGTCACCGAGGTCGGGGACCAGGGTGATGCCGGCGTCGCGCAGCGCCGAGGACAGTTCCTCGCTGACCGTTCCCTCCAGCAGCGACGCCAGGTACCGCACGCTCGACGACAGCACCGAGGTGGCAGCGGCCCATCTCGCCTCGTCCGGGACGGGCCAGGCGATGGTGACCCGGTAGGGGCTGACCCGATCCTCGGCGACGGCGGCGTGCACGCAGCCCGGGTCGAGGCGCAGCTCCTCGACCGCACCCCGCCGCGCCAGCGCCTGGCCGCGCTGCACACGCCGCGCGGCCGAGGGTCCTGCCGCATCGAGGACCGCGAGGAGGCGCTGGCCCCACCAGTGGCGGACGTCGGTGCTGACGGCGGCGCTGCTCATGCGCGGCCCCCGGGCAGGGCGACCAGGCGGGGCCGGTCGGTGGGCACCGCCTCCGGTGCCGCCTCGTCGGGTTCGTCCAGCCCGTCGGCGTCATCCAGGTGGTCAATGGACAGCGCGACCAGTTCCCGCAGCTCGTCGTCGGCGAGCTCGGTGACCCAGCTCTCCCCGCTGCCGACGACCGCATCCGCGAGGGCGCGCTTGCGCTCCAGCAGCTCGGCGATCCGCTCCTCCAGGGTGCCGGCGGTGACCAGACGGTGGACCGTGACGGCTGCGGTCTGGCCGATCCGGTGCGCGCGGTCGGTGGCCTGGTCCTCCACCGCCGGGTTCCACCACCGGTCGAAGTGCAGGACGTGGCTCGCACGGGTGAGGTTCAGGCCGGTCCCACCCGCCCTGAGCGACACCAGCAGGATCGGTGGTGCGTGCGCATCGGTCTGGAACCGGTGCACCAGCTCGTCGCGGTCGGTCAGCGACACCCCACCGTGGAGGAAGGGGACCTCCGGCAGCGTCAGCCGGTCGGCGAGGTGGGTGGCCAGCAGCTCGCCCATCTCGCGGAACTGGGTGAACACCAGGGCCCGTTCGCCGGCGTCGACGACCTCGGCCAGGATCTCCGTCGCCCGGGCGAGCTTGCCGCTGCGACCGGGCAGCGCACCGTCGTCCCGCAGGTACTGCCGGGGGTGGTTGCAGATCTGCTTCAGCGCGGTCAGCAGGGCCAGGATGCGCCCCCGGCGCTCGAAGGCGGTCCCGCCGAGACCGTCGCCGCCGAAGGCACGCTCCACGGTCGCCTGGTAGAGCGACGCCTGTTCCCGGGTCAGCGAGCAGGAGACGGTGACCTCCTGCTTCGGCGGCAGGTCCACCGCCACCTCGGGATCGTCCTTGCGGCGGCGCAGGACGAAGGGCGCGATCAGGCGTCGCAGGCGGGCGGCGGCGGCGTGATCGTGCCAGCGCTCCACGGGGACGGCGAACCGCTCGTTGAAGGCGCGTTGGCTGCCGAGCAGCCCCGGGTTGGTCACGTCCACGATCGACCACAGCTCGGAGAGCCGGTTCTCGAGCGGCGTACCGGTCATGCCGATGCGGGTGCGGGCGGAGATCGCACGCGCCGCCCGTGCCCCCTTCGAGGCCGGGTTCTTGATCTGCTGTGCCTCGTCGAGGACCATCACGTCCCACTCGACGTCCTCGAGCATCCCGATATCCCGCCGCAGCAGGGCGTAGGAGGTCACGGCGACGCTGCCGGGGGGGAAGGCACGTGCGGTGACCGCGCGTTCCGTACCGTGATGGCGGATGACCTCGACCCCTGGCGCGAAACGGGCGATCTCCCGCTCCCAGTTGCCCACCACCGAGGTGGGGCACACCACGAGGTGGGGCAGGTCACCCGATCGCGAGGTGATCAGGGCGATCGCCTGGATGGTCTTGCCCAGGCCCATCTGGTCGGCGAGGACACCCCCCATCCCCAGTCCGGCGAGCCGCTGGAGCCAGGCGACACCGCGTTCCTGGTAGGGGCGTAACCGGCCGTCGATCCCGACGATCTCCGCGGCCGCGGGTGCGTCGGCGTGGCGGAGCCGCTCCACCAGCGTCGCGACCGAGCCGTCCGCGACCGCTTCCACGGCCCCGAGACCGTCGAGGTGGTGCTGTCCCGACAGCGCGGCGGCCAGCGCCTCGGTGAGCTGCAGGGACGCGCTCTCACCCGCCAGTGCCGAGATGCGCTCCGCGTCACCGTGGTCGACGTGGACCCATCGACCACGCCAGCGCACCAGCGGGGACTGTGCACCGACCAGTTGGGAGAACTCCTCGGGGGTGAGCGTGTCCTCCCCGAGGGCGACCTCGTAGCGGAGGTCGGTGAGCGACGCGGCGCTCAAGCCGTCGTCCACCCCGGTGCGCAGCGCCGCGGGCGCCGTCGCGCCGATGCGCACGCGCAGGCGGAGCCGGCGCGTGGCGGAATCGGCGAGCTCCGGCGGCACCTCGACCGTGATGCCGGCGGCAGCCAGGGCCACTCTGGCCTCACCGAGCAGTTCGGCCACCTCTCCGGGCCGTAGCTCGACCAGCGTCGGGGCACGCTGGTCGAGGGCGGCGTCCAGGGGCGGGTACAGCCGCGCGGCCGTCGACAGGCCACGGACGAGCAGCGCCTCGGGATCCTCCAGGTGACGGCCGCCCAGTTCCAGCCGGCCACTGCCGCGCTCCCAGACCGTTGCTGCGGAGACCTGCGCCGTGCTGTCGTCGCTGGCGACCAGGCCGAGCCGCAGCTGCCAGGGGCGGTCCGGGCTGGCCGGTACCGGGTCCGCGTGCGCAGCGCCGCCCGAGGTGCCGTCGGTCGGGGGTGGGACCAGCCGCACCACCAGCCGCGCGGCCGCGCGCCGGGTGGCACGAAGCACCGGTGACGACCAGTCACCGACGTCGCTGACCACCTCCTCCTCTGGGACCCGCAGGTGGGTCACGGTCGGATCGCTCGAGGTCAGGGCGGCCGACCACATCTGCGCCCACGGCCGCCGAGGTCCGCGCCGGCGGGGATCGAGCTCCGGTCGCCGGCCCTGACGAGCGAGGGCGTCAGCGACGGCGTCGAGGAACGCACCGACCAGTTGGGCGGCCGGCAGCGGCGCACCGTCGACCGCCCACAGGGCGTGCGCGGACCGGGGCATGGCGGCCGCGAGGGCGGCCGGGCGAGGGTCGGCGTCCGCGACCGCGCGCCACAGGGCACGCACCTGGCCGGGCGTGTCGGTGAGCTCCACGGTCGGCACCAGCCGCCCGGCCGCGACCAGCTCGAGCGCCAGCTTGGCCGCGGCGCTCCACGCGAGCACGGCGTCGCTCGGGCGTGCCCAGGCGGGGTGGTCACCGCCGGGCGGCATGGCGGCCAGCGCCCGCACGGTGGGCAGGATGGCGAGGTGGCGCGCCGGCAGCTCGACCGGCTCGGCGCGTCCGGCGCGCACGGTGTAGGAGTCCAGCCGCCCCTCTACGCCGGCGGGCAGGCCGAGGCCCGCCGCGGCTGTACGCAGGTCGAGGTCCCCGGCATCCGGGCCCGGGCGCGCACCGGCCGCGCAGGCGTCCCAGAGCGCGAAGACGCCGCCAGCCGGCACGGGACCGCCCGGGACGAAGGTCAGCTGTGCACGGCCGGACACGGGAAGACGACCTCGAAGGTGGGTGAACAGGCTGAGCCTAGGCGTTCGGGCCCGTCGCACTCCCCGGCCGGGTCACCGA
>PXDB01000027.1 GCA_003565155.1 Nitriliruptoraceae bacterium
TCGATGTCGTCCTTCGGCAGCGCCGAGCCGCCGGTGATCGTCATCGACTGCTCCTTGTTCGTGCCGAGGTCCTTGGCGGACACGTGCACGATGCCGTTGGCGTCGATGTCGAAGGTCACCTCGATCTGCGGCATGCCGCGGGGCGCCGGCGGGATGTCGGTGAGCATGAACTTGCCCAGCGTCTTGTTGTCGCTGACCAGCTCGCGCTCCCCCTGGAGGACGTGGATCTCCACCGAGGGCTGGTTGTCGTCGGCGGTGGTGAACACCTCGGAGCGCTTGGTGGGGATGGTGGTGTTGCGCTCGATCAGCTTGTGGGTGATGCCGCCCTTGGTCTCGATCCCGAGGCTGAGCGGGGTCACGTCGAGCAGCAGGACGTCCTTGACGTCACCCTTGAGCACGCCGGCCTGCAGGGCGGCGCCGATCGCCACCACCTCGTCGGGGTTGACACCCTTGTGGGGGTCCTTGCCGCCGGTCAGCTCCTTGACCAGTTCCTGCACCGCGGGGATGCGGGTGGAGCCGCCCACCAGGATGACGTGGTCGATGCCGCTGGCGCCGGTGCCGGCGTCCTTCAACGCACGCTGGAAGGGACCCTTGAGCTTGTCCAGCAGGTCGCTGGTCAGCTCGTTGAACCTCGACCGGGTCAGCGTCTGCTCGAAGTGCAACGGCCCGGCGTCGGTGGCGGTGAGGAAGGGCAGGTTGATCGAGGTCTCGCTCGAGGAGGACAGCTCGATCTTGGCCTTCTCCGCGGCCTCCTTGAGCCGCTGGATCGCCATCTTGTCCTTCGACAGGTCGACGCCCTGCTCGTCCTTGAAGGTCTTGAGCATCCAGTCGATCAACTGCTGGTCCCAGTCGTCACCGCCGAGCCGGGAGTCACCGGCGGTCGACTTGACGTCGAACACCCCCTCGGCGATCTCCAGCACGGAGACGTCGAAGGTGCCGCCGCCGAGGTCGAAGACCAGGACGGTCTGCTCGTCCTCCTTCTCCAGCCCGTAGGCCAGTGCGGCAGCGGTTGGCTCCGCGACCAGGCGCAGGACCTCGAGACCGGCGATCTCGCCCGCCTCCTTGGTGGCCTGGCGCTGGGAGTCGTCGAAGTACGCCGGGACGGTGATCACGGCCTGGGTGACCTCGTCGCCGAGGTAGGCCTCCGCGTCCCGCTTGAGCTTCATGAGGATGCGGGCAGAGATCTCCTGGGGCGTGAAGGACCTGCCTCCGATGTCCTGCTTCCAGTCCGTGCCGATGTGGCGCTTCACCGAGCGAACGGTGCGGTCAGCGTTGGTGACCGCCTGTCGCTTGGCCACCTCACCGACCAGCACCTCGTCGGACTTGGACCACGCGACGACGGAGGGCGTGGTGCGGGCACCCTCTGCGTTGGCGATGACGGTGGGCTCGCCACCCTCCATCACTGACACGACGGAGTTCGTGGTTCCGAGGTCGATGCCGACGGCCTTGGCCATCTGGGGCCTCCTTGGGTGGGTCTGGCGTGACGACGTCCGGGTGGTCCCCGCGTAGCGTCATGGTCGGTGGTCGATGTGCGCTCCCCGCGGCGGCACCTACCGAGCGACGTCGGTGCGCTCCGCTCATTGAGTGCCGTGTGCGTGCCGTGTGCGGGTGTCTGGAGGGAAAGGTACGCCTCCTGCTGCCACACACAAGCGGCCTGCGCCGATGCGCAGCAGGAAACCTGAGTCGGTTCGACTCAAGTTTTAGAACGCGAGGCGGGGACGCGGTCGTTGCGGCTCGGCTGGGACACGATGCCGGAACCCGGGCAGTCAGCGACCGTGCGCCGGGAGCCAACGAGTGCATCGGCCGGTGGGCGCCCGGGCCCGGGAGCCGGCGACCACGCCCGGTGGTTGCTCCTCGACGTTGCCCCGTACAGGTCGGGGGAAGGTCGAGGAGCAACGTCGCGCCGCACCGACCACCTTCGCCGCACCGGCCCCGTCGTCCCCGGGCCCGCCAGCGAAGCGCCTGGGCCCGTCAGCGAAGCGCGCGGGCCCGCCAGCGAAGCGCGCGCCCGTCGGCTGCGCGCGCGGGCATCTCGTCGTCGAGGCGGGACGGCCCGGCTGTCAGTGGTGGTCGTCGTCCGGTGGCGACGACGCGGGTGGGGACCACGTGCGTGCCATCGGCTCACCCCGGGCGTTCAGCCGCTCGCGTCCGGGGTGGAAGCCAACGAGCAGCAGCAGCGGGAGCAACACGACCACCGCCACCGCGATCCACTGCCAGGTCGCCACGCCGACCCCTCCCATCGATGCACCCGTGTCTGCTCACTGTAGCGAGGACAGCTCCACGCCCACCGCTCGTTCCAGCATCCGCACCAGCTCCACGTGATCGGCGTCCTCCAGCTCCACGGCGGCCGCACTGGTCAGCTGCTCGACGAGGTGCAGGACGGGGCCGTCGACACCCCCGCCGGCCAGCACGCTGCCGGCGAGGCGCACATCCTTGGCCAGCAGGGCCAGGGCGAAGGTGTGCGGGAACGAGCGGTCCAGCACCCGGTCCGGGAACAGGGTCTCGGTGGCGAAGGACCGGCCCGAGGAGCTGGCGATGACCTCGAGCGCCGACGTGGGTGCGATCCCCTGCGCCGCAAGCGCCGTCAGCCCCTCCGCGGCCGCCCACAGCGAGGTCGCGAGCAGCGCGTTGTTGACGGCCTTGACCGCCATGCCCGCACCCACGTCGCCGACGTGCACCACGCGAGCCGCGACGGTGTCGAGCACCGCCCGGACGGTAGCCAGGTCATCAGCGTCGCCGCCCACCATCGTCGTCAGGGCGCCGCTTGCTGCACCGTCGGTCCCACCCGACACGGGAGCGTCGAGGTAGCCGACGTCGTGGCCGGCCAGCAGTTCGGCGATGTCGCGGGCACCGGCTGGATTTCCCGAGGTGTGATCGACCCACACCGTCCCCGGGGCCAGGGCGGGTGCAAGCGCACCGGCGACCGCCGCCACCTCGACGTCCGTGGGCAGGCAGGAACACACCACCTGGGCACCCGCCACCTCGGCGAGGTCCGCGACGGCCGTGCTGCCGTGGGCCGCCGCGTGCGCCTCGGCTACCGAGGTGGTGCGGTTCCAGACCCGCGTCGGGTAGCGGGCAGCGAGGTTGGCGGCCATCGGCCGGCCCATGGCACCGAGGCCGAGGAAGGCCACCTCGGTGGACGTCGGGGCGTCGTCCACCGCGGGTGTGGCATCGCTTGTCGGCATCTGGTGCTCCGTTGCTGCGGGGGCGGACGTCGGGGGAGGAGGTCGGACGGCCGGGTCCGTCGGCCCGGCGGCGCTCAGCCCGGGGCGACGGGTTCGGTCCAGGTCAGGGTGGCGCCGGCCGTCACACCCACCTCGTCGAGCCAACCGCCGGGGACCTCCAGGGCCGAGGTGTACGCGCCGTCGGGGACGGTGCTGGGGCAGTCCGCCGGGTCGTCGCTGTTGCAGGGCGTCATGGTGGCGACGGTGTGGATCGTGCCGTCGGCCGCGGCGAAGGCGATGTCGAGCTCGATCAGGGTGTTCCACATCCAGAACCCGCCATCGCGCTCGCCGTCGAAGAGGAAGAGCATCCCGACGCCCGCGGGTAGCTCCTCGACCTCCATCAGCCCTCGCTGCCGCTCCGCGGTCGTGGCGGCGACCTTCGCGGCGACCTCGACGTCGGCGCCGTCGGTGGTGGTGAGGGTGACCACGGTCTCGTCGAGGTGATCGATGGCCGGGTGCAGCGCCGGCACGCCACCACGGACCTCGCCGGCGTCCGCTTCGGCCGTGACCGCGCGCTCGGGGACCGGCGTCCCGCCGCAGCCGAGGAGGAGGGTGAGGGCGGCGAACAGCGCCATCACGTGGGGTCGGGGCGGTCGGGTCCTCATGCCGG
The DNA here is from genome assembly GCA_003565155.1 of Nitriliruptoraceae bacterium. GTDB lineage: Bacteria > Actinomycetota > Nitriliruptoria > Nitriliruptorales > Nitriliruptoraceae > T1Sed10-7. The sequence goes on from PXDB01000027.1 coordinate 3,835, forward strand.
CACGCTACCGGCCGTCCGCCCACCTCACCGGCCCGGACCGGGCGCCTAGGCTCCCCCTGCGCGTAGAGGAGGTACACGGTGCACGAACTCGCCGTCACGGCCATCGGGACCGACCGACCCGGCATCGTCGCCACGGTGACGCGGGTCCTGCACGAGCGTGGCGGCAACCTCGAGGACTCCGCCATGACGATCCTCGGGGGACAGTTCGCCATCGTGCTGCTGGTCGCCACCGAGGACGAACCGGACGCGCTGGCCGTGGCGCTCGAGGCGGCCACCGCCGAACTGGGGCTGACCGTCTCCGTCTGCCGGACGGACGGCACGCAGCAAGGGATCGATCCCACCCACCTGCTCAGCGTCTACGGCGCGGACCGTCCGGGCATCGTCGCGGGGGTCACCGGTGCACTGGCGGCCGTCGGCGCCAACATCGTCGACCTCGAGACCCAGGTGATCGGTGACGACGACCAGCCCGTCTACGCCATGCTGATCGAGCTCGCGACACAGGACGAGACGGCCGTCGCAGGCGCCGTCGCCTCGGCGTGCGAGCAGCTTGGCATCGACCACACCCTGCGCACCATCGACGCGGAGACCTACTAGGTGGCCGTTCGGCGTGTCGTCACCTACCCCGCCCGGGTCCTCAAGGGGCTCGCCGGCCCCGTGGGCGAGATCGGACCCCGCGAGCGGCAGCTCGCCCAGGACCTCGTGGACACGATGTACGACTCACCCGGGTGCGTCGGCCTGGCGGCCCCCCAACTTGGTGTGGCCTCTCGGGCCTTCGCGCTGGACGTCTCGGTCATGCGCAAGCCCCCCGAAGGCAACCACGGCCTGCTGGTGCTGTTCGATCCGGAGCTCGTCCTGGCAACGGGTTCCGAGCTCGCCCGCGAGGGGTGTATGTCCGTCCCCGACTTCACCTGCGACGTGCGTCGCGCCACCGAGGTGGTCGTCCGCGGAACGACCCCCGAAGGCGCGGTGCGGGTGGTGGAGGCCGGCGGGTTCGAGGCCCGCGCCGTCCAGCACGAGCTCGACCACCTCGACGGCCTCCTGGTGCTGGACCGGGTAGCGGCCCGCGCGGACGTGTTCCCCCGGAAGCGCCGTGCGAGGAAGGGCGAGCACCTGAAGTGACGTGCGGGCCGACCGGAGCGGGCGCCTCACGCTACGCGGCGGCCCGCACCGGCAGGGTCAGCGCGGCAGGGCACGGCAGGCGGTGTTGGCGTCGATGGCGACCTCGTCGGTGGCGCGGTCGAGGGCCACGGTGATACGGATGCCATCGCGGCGGCCGAACAGCTCGTCGTCGCGGTCGCCGGGAACCAGCTGGTAGTTCGCCTCCGTGAGCACCGCGGCCGCGGCGTTCAGCACATCGATGTCCTCGGGGATCGGTCCACGCACGGCCAACCGGTTGGACGCGCCGTCGGCAGCGGTCACCAGCTCGCAGGACTCCCGCTGCCCGAGAGGTGTGTCCGCGGTGATCTCGAGGTCGATGACGTCCACGATCTCGCCGGTCAGTGCCTCGATCTCCTCCTCGGCCTCATCGATGCGGATGGTGGCCTCACCGAACCGTGCGCAGGAGGTGACGGCCAGGGCGACGAGCGCGACGGCGAACGACGACCGGATCGACGCCCGCCGGGCGGGAGGCATGGCACCGGACGCGCGCAGCGCGGCCCCCCGGCCACCCCTCCGTGCGAACCGTACGACCCTGTGCACCGCTGCCTCCGAGCGAGTGACCGCCGAGCGGCGGACCGGTTGCCCCGCGGACCCAGGGTAGGCCTCCGCGATGCGCCGCAGGTCGCTGCGTCGTCCACGTCTGACGCCGGCGTCACGTTGGCCGGTGGGGTGGCCGCTCGTACACTGCCCCCGGCGCGTGACGGGGCCCGGGAGTCGTTCCCCGCCACCGGAGACCAGGGAGCGCAGCCCGTGACCGATGAGACGATGCTCACGTTGTTCCGCGTCATCGCCGGCACCGCCACGCTGGCCTTCTTCGGCGCTTGGGCGGTGCGACGGGGGGCCTTCCTCGTCGGGCTGATCCGGGTCGCCCAGCCGAACCCCGAACGCAACATCATCACCGCCTTCAAGGGCAACATCCGCCGCGCGCTGGTCAACATCCTCGGCCACAGGAAGCTGCTCAAATGGACCTTGTCGGGGGTGGCGCACTTCTGGGTCATGTACGCCTTCTTCATCCTCCAGACCACCGTGCTGGAGGCCATCGGTGAGCTCTACGTCGGACCCTCGTTCCAGCTGCCGCTGCTGAACTCCATCGAGCTGTTCGGCATCACCGCCTACGACGTGCTCGGTTTCTCGCAGGACATGCTCGGGCTGCTGTCGCTCGTCGGGATCAGCATCTTCCTCGGCATCCGTTTCGCGCAGAACCCCAAGGGCCACGGCCGCGACTCACGGTTCGCCGGCTCCAACCTGAACCAGGGCTGGTGGGTGCTGAGCGCCGAGATCCTGGTCGTCTGGACCCTGTGGACCGCCCACGGGGTGCGCTACGCCAAGGGCTTCGCGCCCACCGACGCGGCACTGATCTCCAACAACATCTTCGGCGAGGCGATGCTGGGGATCGCGCCGCTCACCTTGGAGTGGATCGGGGCGATCAACCTCGTCGCCCACCTCGCCATCGTCATGGGGTTCCTGGTCTTCACCCTGCACTCCAAGCACCTGCACATCGTCACGATCCCCTTCCAGGAACTGTCCCGCGACCCCGAGCGCTACAACGCGCTCGGCAAGCTCGAGTCGGAACCGATCGACCTGGAGAACATGACCGAGGAGACCGTGCTCGGTGTCGGCCAGATCGAGCAGTTCACCTTCGACCGGTTCCTCGACTTCCAGACCTGCACGGAGTGCGGTCGCTGCCAGTCCCAGTGCCCGGCGTGGAACACGGGCAAGCCGCTCAGCCCCAAGCTGCTCATCCAGGACCTCCGCGATCACATGTACGCCAAGGGGCCCTTCCTCCTCGGCAAGGTCGACGAGGCGGAGGCCGGCGACGTCATCAACATCCCGCTGGTGGGTGACGCCCCGGGTGAGGCCAGCGTGATCGACTACGACGTGCTGTGGTCCTGCACCACCTGCGGCGCCTGCGTGGAGGAGTGCCCCGTCGACATCCAGCACGTCGACACCATCGTGGACATGCGCCGCTACAAGGCGATGATGGAGTCGAGCTTCCCCCAGGAAGCCGGCGTGATGCTCAAGAACGTGGAGAACTCCGGCGACCCGTGGGGTGTTGGCCAGGCCAAGCGCGAGGACTGGACGGCGAAGCTCGACTTCGACATCCCCGTGCTCACCCCCGGCGAGGAGGAGGGTGGGCAGTACGAGTACATCTTCTGGACCGGGTGCGCCGGTGCGGTGGACGACCGCTCGGTCAAGATCACCCAGGCCACCGCGCAGCTGTTGCACGACGCGGGGGTGTCCTTCGCCATCCTCGGCAAGCACGAGACGTGCACCGGGGACCCCGCGCGGCGCCTGGGCATGGAGTACCTCTTCCAGATGCTCGCGCAACAGAACGTGGAGCTGCTGCGCAGCGTCGGGGCGGAGAAGACCAAGATCGTGGCGTGGTGCCCCCACTGCTTCAACACCCTCAAGAACGAGTACCCGGATTTCGACGGCCACTTCGAGGTGCTGCACCACTCCGAGGTGCTGGCGAAGCTCATCGACGAGGGTCGCCTGGTGGCGACGAACCAGCTGGACAAGCGGGTCACCTACCACGACCCCTGCTACCTCGGCCGCCACAACGAGGTGTACTCCACCCCACGGCAGGTGGTGAACGCCGTTCCCGGCCTGGAGCCCACGGAGATGACCCGCTGCCGCTCCAACGGCTTCTGCTGCGGCGCCGGCGGTGCCCGCATGTGGATGGAGGAGAACATCGGCAAACGCGTCAACATGGAACGGGTCGACGAGGCGTTGGAGCTCGATCCGGAGCTGATCACCACCGCCTGCCCCTACTGCACGACGATGCTGGAGGACGGGATCGCCCAGAAGGCGCAGGAGGGTCAGCTCGCCGACGGACAGGTCGAGGTGCTCGACATCGCCGAGGTGCTGCAGCGCGGACGCCTGCTGCCGATGGCCAGCCAGGGCGTGGTGCCGGCAGCCGCGGGCGAGCCCACCGGGGAGGACGCCTGACCGTCAGCGCTGCGGCGGCCCGTTGCGATCATCGGGCTCGGTGTCATGCCGCTGCACCGACTCGAGGAGGGCTGCCAGCATCTCCGGCTCGTAACGGTGGACCTGGGACTTGCCCGCGTCCTTCGCGGCGTACATCGCGAGGTCAGCCGCCCGGAGCACCGCATCCGGGGTGTCGCCGTCCGCGAGCATGGCCACGCCGATGCTGGCGGCCGTGGTCACCTCGTGCGCGTCGGGTCCGAGGTCGTAGGGCTCGGTGAGCCGGGCACGGACGCGTTCGGCCACCCCGAGCACCTGCTCGTGATCCTGCACCTCATCGATCAGCACCGCGAACTCGTCCCCACCCAGCCGCGCGGCGGTGTCAGCGGGCCGTAAGCAGGCCTGGATCCGTCGAGCGGCTTCCTGCAGGAGGCGGTCGCCGACGCCGTGACCGAGCCGGTCGTTCACCCGCTTGAAGTCGTCGAGGTCGAGGAACAGCACCGCGCCGCTGCGCGGCGGGCGACGCCGGAGCCGCTCTGCGATCCGCATCCGGAACAGTCGCAGGTTGGCGAGCTGTGTCAGCGGATCGTGGAACGCCTGGTGCTCGAGTTCCTCCTCCAGACGCTTCTCGCGGGTGACGTCCACCAGCACGCCCCGTTGGAAGCGGTGGCCGGTGTCGTCGGTGGTGACCGTGAACTGGTCCCGCAGCCACACCACGCCACCGTCGCGGCGGTGCATCCGGTAGGTGAGGGTCAACGGATCGGGCGAGCCGGACCGCAGGTGCGCCTCGTAGCGCGCGAGCACCCAATCACGGTCATCCGCGTGCAGCCGCTGCAGCCAGAGGCCTGGGTTGGCGGTCCACTCCTCCGGCCGATATCCCAGCGTCTCCTCCAGGCGCGGGCTCACGTAGCTGGAGGGCAACCCCGGCTCGGGTTCCCCCGCGTAGACCACCGCGGGCATCTGCTCGACCATGTGACGGTAGCTGGCTTCCGCAGCCTCCAGCTCCGCCTGGAGGCGCTTCTCCTCGGTGACATCCTGCAGCAGCCCGATGGCCAGGCGACGACCATCCTCGTCGTCCATGCTGGCAACGAGGAGTCGCCCCCACACGACGTGACCATCCCGGTGGAAGAACCGCTTGTCGAGATCGAAGCGATCGATCAGCCCCGCCATCAGCGCCCTGAAGAGCTCGTCGTTGCGCTCGATGTCGTCCGGGTGGGTGAACACCTCGAAGGGCAGCTCGGCGAACTCCGACTCGGAGTAGCCCAGCATGTGCCGCAGGACGTCGTTGGTCAGCACCGTGCGCCGCTGGTCGTCGACGATGCCCACGCCGATCGGCGCGAGGGAGATGATGCGCGCGAGCAGGGCATGCGGCGCATCGGCGAAGGCCGACGCACGGGCCGCGACGTCACCCAACCGAGCATCTCCGTTCGAGGGAACAGCACCTCTGCGTCCCCGTTCGCACCGTCCGACGAAGGGCCGCAACCGGCGCGACGTATCAGTCTAGGTGACCACGGGGCCGTGGCGGCTGCCTGTCCCCGATAGCGTGGTGTGCGACAGCGGTCGCCTTCGGCGGAACCGAGGAGGTCGAGGTGGCATCCGAACAGCGCCACGCTGCCTCCGGGCCGGCCAGCGGGGAGGACGCGGGCGCCGAGCAGGTGCCCACTGACCGCGCGGACCGCGTCGCACAGCGTCTGGCCCTCCCGGTACTGGTCGCTGCCCTGGCCAGCGTGCCGGCGGTCTTCCTGACCCTGTTCGACGAGCCGTACGAGACCATCGGCAACGGGCTGAACACCCTGTCCGGCGCGGTGCTGATCGCCGAGACGGTGGTGCTGTTCGCCGTCTCCCAGGACCGGCTGAGTTGGGTGAAGCGCAACAAGTGGCTGGTGCTGCTGGCGGTCGCGATCGTGCCGGCGGTCGTGTTCGCCGTCGGGCCGGTACAGCTCCTGCGCCTGACCCGGGTTGCCCATGCCATCCGCATGATCGGCGCCGTCCGCATCATCCGGGTGGGTCGCATCATGAAAGCTGGCCGTATCCTCCGCGAACGCGCTGGTCTGGACGCCCGCTGGCAGAAGGTCATCGCCGTCGTAGCCACCGTGCTGGCGGCCGCCTTCGTGGCCGTGATCCTCGCCGACCCCACCTCCGCATCCGGCGGCGCGCTTCGCAGCGCCGTCGATGTCGTAGGGATACCGGGGGTCGTGCTCGCCGGCCTCATCCTCGGCGGAGCGACCTACGTGGTCCGGTCGCAGCTGCAGCAACGGGACGAGGACGACGATGCCTCGGCGTCCTCGTAGGGCGTGCTGCTGCGCACGTACGGGCGGGCACCTTCTCCTGCAGCATCACCCGTGGAGCAGGTTCCGGTCCGACAACCAGGTAGCGAGGTGTTCGGGGGCCGTACCGAGCGCGATCGCCACGGTGCGCAGGTCATCTTCCCGCAGGCTCAGGATCCGGCCGTTGTGGTCGCCACGGAGCCACTCCACGTGCTGGACCAAGCGGAGGAGCGGGAGCACCTCCGGGTCATCCTCGCGCGCTCGTAGCCGATCGACCGCCACAGCGATGGACAGCTCCCCGCGGTGGAACCTCGGCCCCTCCTCCTCGGGAAGCAGTTCGGTGACCGGTACCTCGTAGAAGGCAGCGAGGGCGGCCAGCCTCTGGGCAGAGACCGCTCGGTCCCCACGCTCGTAGGAGCCGACCACCACGGCCTTGAACCGTCCGCGGCTCCGTTCCTCGACGTCCTGCAACCGCAGGCCCTGCGACCGCCGCACCGACCGGAGCCGGCTGCCGAGCCGCTGTTGGTACGCGGAACCGTGTTCAGGGTCCACCGCCGTCCCGGCGGCCGGCCGCGCCTCTTCGGCGACGTGCTCGCTCCCACCGGCGTCGCTGGTGACAGCGACCTCCACGCCGTCATCGGTCTCCGAGCCACTGATCGTGGTGGCCACCGCTTGCCCCTCCCCACCGACGCGCGCGTCAACAGGCCGTGGTCGGCGGTGTACCACCGCGACCGCCCCGTCCGGCACGGCCGAGCGTGGTGGGTCACGCACAGCGGCCTCCGTGCGCGCTGAGCGCTCCTGCGCCGCGGCCGTCCGGGGTGCCGGTCGTGGCACGGACCCTGTGCCCTCGTGGTGACGCGATCGCCGAGCAGCACAGCAGGGAGGTGGCCAGGGGGATCGGCCGCCACGCGCAGAGAAGCCCCCGGCGCGGGGACGCCGGGGGCGGAAGATCCAGGGCAGGGGTCCGGGTCCGCCGAAGGGGACGGACGGCGGGTCCGGTCGGCGCGAGGCCGAAACCTGGATCTCGTCTCGCTGACACGGGGACGGATGCTTCGCGCTTGGCTCACACTGCCCCGACGCTCGTGAAGATACGGGGTGAAAACGACTCCTGTCACCATCTCGCCAGCGATCGGCCGGAGTTGTGACGCACCGCGGCCAGACTGGCCGACCGGGAACACGCTGCGTGGACGGCATATCGATCCGCGCGCGGAGAGCGCACCACGTTCGTGGCCAGCCTCGCGCGCGTGGAGGGGCCGGTTGGCACTACCAGTGGTCGAGCGACCCGCCTACGTTGGGGCACAAGGCGGATCGGGGGATCGCCTCCGTTCCGACACCGATCGCGACCGCTGCCCAGCAGGTCGCCGGCGAGAGACGAGGCGGAGGATGGGCTGGGGCGCTCTCGGGCTGGGGGTGGCGCTGGTCGCCGGCGTCGTGTTGCTGTTCAACCGGTTGATCCACGCGCAGGTGCGGGTGCGGGCGGCCTGGGGACAGGTCGCCGTCCAGCACCAGCGTCGGCACGACCTGCTCCCCGCGATCGTGGCGGCCGTGGGCGCCGCCGCCACCCACGAGTCGGATCTGCTGCGCGCGGTGAGCGACGCGCGCAACCGCGCGCTGAGGGCGACCGACCCCGCCGCCCGCGGCGACGCCGAGGCGCAGCTGACCGCGCTGATCCCACAGCTGCTCGCGCTGGCGGAGGGGCTACCGCAGCTGCGCGCCGACAGCAGCTTCGAGCGACTGCAGGCGCAACTGCGTGACACGGAGGAGCGGCTGGCCTTCGCCCGGGACTTCGCGAACGACCGCGTCGCCAGCTACCGGGCGTTGACCGACAGCTTTCCCGGATCGCTGCTCGCGCGGCCGCTCGGGTTCCCGCGCGAGGAGCTGTTCGCCCTGCAGGACGAACGTGCGGCCCTCGCGCCGACACCTGACCACCGGGGAGGATGACATGCCGGTCTGGTTGCGCGCTGCCTTCTCGAGCGCGGTCGTGGGCGTGGTGCTGACCGCCGGCGGTGTGATGGGAGCCGTCCTCGACCGAGGCGAGCAGGACGCCGCCTTCGTGATCGACGCCTTCGAGCAGCGCATCACCGTGGACAGGGACGGCACGCCCAGGGTGGCGGAACGCATCGACGTCACCTTCACGGAACCTCGACGGGGGATCCTCCGCGACCTCCACGACGACGCCCCCTTCCCATCCCGCGGGACCTACCGCGACGTCGAGGTGACCGGGGCACCCGGTGGTGGCGAGTGGCACCACGAGGTGGAGCGCATCCCCGGTCAGCTGGGCCGACGCATCCGCATCGGTGAGGCGGCCAGACCCCTCGACCCGGGCAGCTACCGCTACGACATCGCCTACACGGCACCCACCCTGACGGTCACCCTCGAGGACGATCCGGAACTGGTGGAGCTCCGCGTCGACGCACCCGGCTTCGAGTGGGCCACCTCGATCGGGCCGACCACGGTGACGATCGAACTCCCGGCCGAGCCGACCTCGGTGGCGTGCATCGCCGGCCCCCGCGGCGGCACCCGGCCCTGCCCGCAGACACCGGAGATCGTCGGACGGTCCGTCGTGGCGGAACTGGGGCCCTTCGCGCCGTGGCGCTCCGCCACCCTCTCCGTGCTGCTGCCAGCGGCGGCCTTCAGCGAAGCGCCACCGCGGTTCGCGCCGGAAGCGCTGGATGCCTCGGAGGGACTCGGCCCCTGGGATCTGAACAACGCCGCGGCAGGGTTGGTGCTCACCCTGGCGCTCGCCGTGCCGCTGCTGCTCTGGGAGTTGGTCGCCTGGCGGATGCACTACCGCGACCGGGTCACCGACCCCGAGCTCCACAACCGGGCCACACCGACGGCGCTGCCCGCACCACCGCACGGTCTCCGTCCACCGGAGGTGGCGGGGCTCCTGCGCCGCCGCAACGGCGAGGACCTCCTGCTCTCGGCGATCGTTGACCTCGAACAGCGCGGACTGCTGGTCTCCACCGCCACCGAGGAACACCGCAGCGGTTGGTCGTCACGCAGCAGCGGGACCTTCACCCTCGAGCGTCCGCAGTGCGGCGCCTCACCTGGCCCGGATGACGCTGCGCTGCTCGCTGCGCTGATCCCCGAGGACGGTGCCACCGTCTTCGACGGGACGTACCGCAGCGAGGTGGCGCGACGCACCACGGACGTGCAGAAGCTGCTCACGGATCGGGCCTTCGGTGTGTACCGCGCCCACGGCTTCACGCACGAGCGCAGTGGCCTGGTCGGCCGCACGGCCTTCCGGGTGGCGGCGCTGCTGGCCTGGGTGGGATGGGCCGCGGCGGCCGTCTGGGCGGTGTGGAGCGCGACACCGCTGCCCCTTGGCGTGGCCGTGGCCGTCGCGGTGGTCGTGCTGTTCGGGTGGGCACTGGCGCACGCGCCCTGGTCCCGCCACCGCATGCCGCTGAACTCGCAGGGACGCCACGCACGGGCGCAGGCGGAGGCCTTCGATCGGTACCTGCGCTCGGTCGAGGGCGAGCAGGTGGAGTGGGCAGCGGGTCAACCCGGTATCGACCACCACCACCCGGCGCTCGCCCTGCTGCCGTACGCCATCGCCCTGGGTCATGCCCAGTCGTGGTACCAACGGTTCGGTCCCCTGATGCGGAGCCTGGTGAGCGTGCCGGCCACCAGCGGGGACGGCTACCACGCAAGCGCTGGTGCCGCGGCCTGGTGGGCGAGCAACACCAGCTTCGCTCAGGTGCGCACCACCCAGAAAGCGACCTGCACACCGACGTCGAACAACGATGACAGCCTGGGGTACGGCGGCGGCGGCAGCGACGCTGGTGGCGGCGGTGGTGGGGGTAGCGGGGGCGGTGGCGGTGGCGGTAGCTCGTGGTGAGCTGGGGGCACGGAGCGGTGCGCCGCGCAGGTGCGGTCACGGTCACGGCCGGCGTGTGGCACCTGCAGGACGCACCGACGCGGTTACGCCTACTCCGCCTCGGGGTCGGCATCGTGCGCCGCTGAGGGCACGAGGTTGAGGTGGTAGCGCGAGGCGGTTGGGCCGGCCTGGCCCTGGTACTTCGACCCGCTGGCACCGCTGCCGTAGGGATGCTCCGCCGGCTTGTCGAGGGCGAAGAAAGCGAACTGCGCCACCTTCATCCCTGGGTAGAGCAGGATGGGCAGGGTGGCCACGTTCGACAGCTCCAGGGTGACGTCACCGTCGAAACCGGCATCGATGAACCCGGCGGTCGAGTGGATCACGAGCCCGAGCCGGGCCAGGGAGCTCTTGCCCTCCAGCCTGGCGACGATGTCCGAGGGCAGGGTGATGCGTTCCAGCGTGGAGCCCAGCACGAACTCGCCAGGATGGAGGACGAAGGGTTCGTCACCGGCCTCGACCAGCTCGGTGAGCTCCGGCTGCTCCTGGCGCACGTCGATGTAGGGGTAGCGGTGGTTGGCGAACACCCGGAACCGCGAAGCGAGGCGCACGTCCACGCTGGAGGGCTGGATGGCGTCCTCGAGCAGGGGGTCGACGCCGATGCGCCCGGCGGCGATCGCTTCTCGTATCGTGCCGTCGGACAGGATCATGCGCGCCTCCGGCGTCTCACGAGTTCGACGGATCGCCCCGCGTTGCGGCCCGCGCCGGCCAGCGAGTACGTTTCCCACCCTCCGCGGGTGTAGTTCAATGGTAGAACACGAGCTTCCCAAGCTCGGAACGGGGGTTCGATTCCCCTCACCCGCTCCGCGGGGTCGTGGCGAGATCATCGGGACCCAGGTCGCGGAGACTGATCGTGGGGTCAGCCGGGGGGGCTTCCTTGCTGACCCGGGCTGCGGCTGTGCCGGGGATCTCTCGGAGTGCGATGCAGCGCTTGGGTCGCCAGCGCTGCTGCCGATCGACCCTGCGATACGCCGCAACCGCTCGTCAGCCAGACCCGCGATCGAGGATCCATCGCTCTCGCACGAACGGTCGCCTGACGTCGCTTTCGCCGTCCACGCCGGCGGCCTACGCGCGGGGTTGCGACCTCTGGCCCCGCCATAGGTGGTCATCGACCAAGCGACCGCACTCGCCTGTAGGCGCTACGCAGCCACGAGATGCTCGCCGCTCGCCGACGGAGCTCCGTGCGCAGGCGGGCGATCCGCCGCCGCACACGAGCCACGCTGCCGAGATCGACGGATGAACCGAGTCGTTCGGTGAAGCCCGTGTTGCGATGAACCGTGCGGTCAGTAGCCATGGGGACGCGGTAGTTGTTGGCCATGAGGTAGCCGCCCAACACTCGCGCAGCCACCACGTCCGAGGTCACCTGCTGGGCCACATCAGGTGGTAGGCCGACCTGCCGCGCAAGATCGGGCAACACCTGCTGGTAGAGCGGCTTCACCGGCGGTGCGCAGCGTGTGCACCACCCGCATGTCACCGCAGGCTCGCGGCAGGGGGGACACGAACCGCGAGGCGCTGGCCCAGGGTCCCGCTCCCGTCGGGCACGGACCGCCGTGGCGGTAGCCTCGGGTCCCGAGCCTTGAGGACCAACGATGCAGCGCCGAAGAGCTCTCGTCGGTGTGCTCATCGCTGCCATCGCCGCGCTGGCGGCAGCCGTGCTGGTGCCCGGCGGCAGCGAGGACCCGGACTTCGCTGCGCTGGAGCAACTCGACATCTCCGACCTGGAGTTGGAGCGCGCGGATCGCATCTACCGTTCGATGAGCGCCGACCTCAGCGGCGGCCTGCCATCGACATCGTCCCGGGCAACGATCGTGCACCAGTACCGGCCGCACCACGGCACAACCCTCACTTCCCTCCTCGCGGACATCGAGAAGGAACTTCAGGTGCGCGGCTGGCAGGTCGAGCGCACACCGGCGGGTCTCCAGGCAAGCCGCCGTGACATCGACGGGCGCACCACGGCGCGCGTCACCGCAAGCGAGCACTCGCTCCGCGACAACATCGTCGTGCTCAGCATCCGAGCAACCTCCGCCGAGCCCGGGACCACACCCCAGGTCTGGGGCCTTTCCCGAACCGTGCTGCCAGGGCCGGCCGGCTAGCACCCGCCCGGTTCCCGCCACCCACTGAGCGGCGCTCCACGGCAGAGGACGCTATACGTGGAACGATGGCGACCTCGTGGGGCGCCGATCGAAGCCGGTGAGGGTGGGTGGCCGGCGCTCCGACCTCTTGACACCGCAAGCTCACACCCGCACGGTCGGAGCACAGCCGGGCGGCGGGAGCGCTCGGATCTGGACGTTCGGTGGAGCAGGAACACCCTTCCAGCAGGTCCGACAGTGGCGTGGTCGCGGCATGGCCGATCGAGAGGAGCCAGACATGTCGTTCACACAGGTGATGACCGTCACGACCTCGAAGCCAGATCAACTGCGGGACCTCATGGCCAGCTGGCACAGCGACCAACACGGCGTGGCGCCCGGCTACCGGGGTGCCCGGATACTTCAGGACCGACACCAGGCCGGTCGGTTTCAAGTGGAGGTCGACTTCTCCTCAGCCGAGGAAGCAGCGCGCAACAACGACCGACCCGCAACCCAGAGTTGGGCAGCGCAGCTGCGAGCACTCAGCGATGGTGAACCGCACTACGGCGACTTCAACCTGATCTTGCGCACCGACTGAGCGACGACACAGGTCGCGCTCGCCGTCGTGCGTGGGCGCCGGGGTGATGCCGCAGCCTCTGCCGCTGACGCTGCTGCTGGTGCTGCCGCCGTCGTCGTCGCCACGGAAGCGGGCATCCGGACGGGCAGCCGCAGCGGTGTCGAGTTCCCGGGCGACGCGGAGGACCCGTGTCACAAGGCGGGCATCCACGACCGGTTCGACTCCTCGCTGCCCGCGCTGATCCGAGATTCCATCTCAGGACCCGCCGACGCCATCGCTGGAGGTCGAGTCCCGATCCCGACCCTTGAAGCGGCGCTCCAGGGGCCCCAGCAGCGACGCCACGACGACGCCGATGATGACGCCGGCAACAAGTGAGGAGTTGATCGATGCGCCCTCGAAGAGGAGGTTCTCCACGACTGCGACAACCGAACCGATGATCGCACCGAGGACGATCAGGACCCCCAGGGCCTTCGCGTAGGCCATCTGTGCCTCCGAAACGCCGACATCCGCGCCACACGACCGTAACGGCGGCCCTCGATGCCCGCAAAGGCCGTCGGAGCGGATGGGATGAAGGTGGAGACCGTGAGCAGGTTCGCGCCGAACTCGCGGCCCAGCGACTCCGGAGCAGCGTCGAACCTCTCCGCGAGGCAGAGCACGGCGTCGTCGATGCGGTCATCGGCCCGCTGAATCGAGAGCGGGGAAGGGGACGGACCGGTCGCCGCCCACGTCCCACCGACCACCTCACGCCCCTACGGTTGCACGACGTCATCCAGCGACCGGGCCAGGTTCGAGGGCACACCGCACCGATACGGTGCGAGCGAGGCGACCTCCCGTGATCGACCGGGGGAGCCCACGTATGGGACTGCTCGTGCTGCTCGTCAGCGTCGCGCTCGCTGGTTTCGCGCAACCGACCACGGGGCATCTCTCGGTCGCGGTCTCCGCGGACCTGGCCGTCTCGGAGGACGACCGGATCAGTGGCACGTTCCAGACGCTGGTCCGACTGGACGAGGCCGCCTGGGACCCGGATCAGGATGGTCCACCGGAGGAGGCCGCCCCCGCCTTCGAGTTCGGCGAGGACGATCGCGGCTTCCTCGAGGAGGAGGTCGTCGCCGACCGAGGGCGGAGGCCAGCAGCACGTCCTCGACGGCTCCATCGAGACACCGACCTACGCAACGCCACCGCACATCGACCTCACGGTGGATGTCACCGTCACCTTCGCCGGGCAGGTCCTGCGCACCAACGGCAGCCACTCCGGCGAGGAGGAACGGAAGGTCACCTGGACCGACACGGGGCAGGTCCAGGCGGTCGCCGCAGCGCAGCCCTACGGCCGACCCTGGGTGCTGTGGGCGCTCCTGGGGACCGTGCTCGTGCTCCTCGCCCTCCGGCTCGCGCAGCAGGGCAACCGCCGGGTGCGGGAGCGACAGGGCGAGATCCCGCCGCCGAGGTCGGAGGTGGAGGGCTACGTCCCGGTGCACCGGTGACGACCTGGTTGCGTCCGTAGGCCGGGCAGACGCCGGCGGCGGATAGGTGGTGACCCAGAGACCTGGACGACCGACCCACCTATCGTGCGCTGTCAAGGGAGTCGCGCGCCGAGGTGGCCGCCCCGGTTCCAGGACAGGACACGTCATGGTTCTCGCTTCGAGGGAGTGGCGCATCGGGGTCGTCGCCGCGTTGGCGGTGCTGCTCGCGGCCTGCGGCGAGGACGCGACCGAGCCGGAGGCCGCTGCTGCGAACGAGGAGACGGTCGCGGACGCTGGGGCCGACGACGAGGACATGGCGGCCGACGACGACACCGCCGCGGGCTCCGGGGAGGGATCCGGAGCGGCGGCGGCCGGAGCGGGCGGCGGCCTGGTCGTCATCGGCGACGAGCGGTTCGAGACCGACGAGATCACCTGCCCGGACAGCATGAGCGGCGTCGAGTTCTACGGCGAGGCGGAGGGCCCTCGGGACAACGCCCGGATCCACGGCCGGTTCGACTCCTCGCTCCCGGAGCTGATCGGGGTCTCCTTCGCCCGTGGCGACGAGGGGGAGTGGGCGGCGATCGCGGAGAACGAGATGCTCGACCGCGGGGTGCTCGAGGACTACACCTTCGACGTCGAGGCGCGCACCTTCTCTGGCAACGCGACCTTCATCTGGGTGCAGGAGGACGGGTTGATGGATCCCGACAGCCTCACCGACGGCACCTTCGAGATCAGCTGCAGCTGAGTGCCGCGCGAAGATCGACCGAACAGCGGCCGGCTCAGCCCGGACCGACCACCACCGCCCTGTCCAGTTGCGAGAGCTCCTCGACGGTGGTCTCCCCGCGGGCGAGATCGACCAGCGCGCCGGTGAGCCGGTCCAGCTGCGCTGCGAGGGCAGGATCCGTGAGGTCGCCCTCCGGCGTGAAGGCGTCCGGCGCGTTGGCCACGGCAAGCTCCAGTGGCACCACCCGTGCGCCGATGCGGTCGGCGATGCGTCGTGTCTCCGCCTGAGCCCACGCGGCGCCGAAGCGGCTGGGGCTGGCACCGATGACCGCCAGCGGTGCGCCCTGCAGCACGGCGTCGCCCGCGGGTCGCGAGGCCCAGTCCAGCGCGTTCTTCAGCGGTCCGGTGAGGGAGCCGTTGTACTCCGGGCTGGCCACCAGTACGGCGTCGGCCGCGCGGATCGCTGCGTAGAAACGGGCCACGGCCGCGTGCAGCGGCTCCACCTCGAGGTCCTCATCGAACAGCGGCAGGGCCGAGACGTGGTCGGACACCGCAAGGGTGACGTCATCCGGCAGTGACCGCGCCGCGGCTGCCAGCAGACGGCGGTTGAGGGAGTCGCGGCGCAGGCTGCCACAGAGACCGAGGATGTGCATGAGGTTCCCGAGGTGAGAGACGACCGCGTGGTTCGGAAGAAGGGCCGAGACCGGACGGCACGACAGCGCACACCTCCGGGCGCGGGGTGCCGATCCGGCCTGGCACCGGGAGCGCCGGGCTCCTCCAGCCCATCCACCCGGCCGACACCGATCCTGGCAGCGGCGTGGCAGTGCGATCGGCCGACCGCCCTTCCGGGTCAGCACCCCCGACACCGTAACCCAGGCGCCGCCCCCGTCGCCCGGACGCGGTCCGAACGTCGCGGATCCCGATCCGGCGTCCGGTGCGCTCACGGCCGCGATCCCGCACCCTTGCCCGTTGCACGTACGGCCGCAACGAGAAGCCGCGACCCTCGGAGTCATCATCTCCACGACCCACGCACCCCGCGACCGCAGGGCGACGATCAGGACCACGGCCATCGCCGGTGCCGCGGCCCTGGCGCTGGCCGCCTGCGGCCCCGCCGACGAGGAGCCGGAGACCGACCCGGAGCCCATCGAGGAACCCGACGACGGGACGGAGGAGTTCGACGACGAGGCCGGGCTCGACGAGGGCCTCGACGACGACACCGTCGAGGACGAGGAGCCCTCCGAGGACACCACCGAGGAGGACGCGACCGAGGAGGACGCGACCGACAACGGCGACGACGAGCAGGCCGCCGGTGCTGCGCCGCTGAATACGGAGGAGACCACCGACATCTCGGAGCGCGAGAGCGTCGACGGCCGCTTCATCGTCACCGACGTCCGTGTCGGTACCCACGATGGCTTCGACCGCCTCACCGTCGAACTGGACGGCGAGGGCGAGGCCGGCTGGTTCACGGAGCTGACCGACGAGCCCACCTCGCAGGGTTCCGGGGAACCGATCGAGTTCGAGGGCGACATCGCCCTGTGGCTGGCCGCCAGCACCGTGACCCTGCCGGGCGATGCGCCCGAGGGCGTCGACGGAGACGCACGCGTCGACGTGGACCTCACCGTCGCCGGCCCCGAGGGTGGCGTCATCACCGAGGTGGTCGGTGACACCCTGTTCGAGGGCATCCAGACCTTCGCCATCGGCCTGGACCAGGAGCGCCCCTACCGCATCGACCGGCTCGAGGACCCCGAGCGGATCGTCATCGACGTCCTCCACGGCTGATCCCGTACCACCGACCCGGGCCGCCCGCGACCGCCACAGGGCGGGACGATGGTCGTGCGCCCCGGATGCAGCGGTCAGCGGCCATCGCGTACTGACGCGACCAGTACCGTCGCGCCCGACGCGGGCCCGTGGGCAGGAGGATGTACCCCGTGGAGGAGCGCGCTCCGCAGTCCTCGGGGGCCCCCGAGGCACCCGGCACAGAGACCGCCAAGGACCGCGGCCAGTGGTCCTCGGAGCCGGCCTTCGTGTTCTCCATGGCGGCTGCCGCCGTGGGGCTCGGCAACATCTGGCGCTTCCCCTACCTCGCCGGGGAGTACGGGGGCGGCGGGTTCATCCTCGCCTACCTCGTGGCGATGGTGGTGGTATGCCTGCCGCTGATGTACCTAGAGGTGGCCGCCGGCCGGCTCGCCCAGGGCAACACCGTCCACACCTTCCGGCAGGTCCACCGCTCCGGGCAGTGGTACGGCTGGTTCGTGGTCGGCCTGACCACCGCCATCACCAGCTACTACCTGGTGATCACCGGCTGGACCCTCGGCTACGCCGTGGACGCCGTGCGCGACGAGGTGCGGCTGTTCGACGAGTTCTCCACCGGGTACGCCTCGCTCGGGTGGACGGTCGTGGTGGTGGTGCTGGCCACCGCACTGCTGATCCGTGGCATCTCCGCCATCGAGCGGTTCTCCAAGGTGCTCATGCCGCTGCTGGCGCTGCTGATCGTCGGCCTGGTCATCACCGCCAGCCGTACGCCCGGGTGGGACGAGGCCCGCGACTTCCTCCTCGCCGCGGACCTGGGTGCGCTCACGGAGCCGAGCCTGTGGGTCATCGCCTTCGGCCAGGGCTTCTACTCGCTCGCGATCGGGCAGGGCTACCTCGTCACCTACGGCAGCTACATCCCCAAGCGCGCCCACGTTCCCCGCGCCAGCCTGGTCATCGCCGTCACCGAGACCTGCATCGCGCTGCTCGCCGGCTGGATGATCTTCCCCTTCGTGTTCACCCACGACCTCGACCCCGGCGAGGGCAGCCAGCTGGCCTTCAACACCCTGCCGCGGGCCTTCGAGGACATGGCCTTCGGGTTCCCCGTCGCCATCGCCTTCTTCGTGCTGTTCTTCGTCGCCGCCTTCAGCTCGAGCCTCGCAGGCCTGAAGGTGATCCTCAGTGCGGTCGCCGAGGAGTTCCGGCTGCGCCACACCCGGGCCGTGCTGCTGGTGACCGGTGCGATGCTGCTGCTCGCGCTGCCTTCCGCGCTCAGCTTCACCCCCGTGGACCTGCGTATCGGTGACGAGCGGGTACTCGACTTCATCGATCAGAACGTCGGGGGCCAGCTGATCCTGTTCTCCGGCATCGTCGGCGCCGGGCTCTTCTCCTGGCTGCTGCCCGCCGACCGGCTCCAGAAGGCGCTGGGGTCGACGTCGAGGTGGTGGCTGCGGCGCGTCGAGATCGTCGGCCGGTGGCTGCCGGTGGCCGTGCTGGTGTGGCTCGCGATCACCCTCGCGATGTGACCCCTTGCGCGGCGCGGCGGCCAGCCGGCCGGATGGCGTCACGCCACCCTCCGTGCACCAGGCCAGCAGCCACCATCCCCGCACCGAGGGCACCGAGGTGGGCGGCAGCACCGCTTGAGGTACCGGTCAGGGCGGCGGCCACCGACCGCACCGACTCGCCCGCCGCGAGCAGGGCGAGCAGCGCACCCGGTCGCAGCAACCGGGACGAGCGGATGCTGGTGTCCGAGGCGGCGCTCCCGAGCCGCCAACTCACCGCCGCGGTGTAGCCGATCACCGCGAAGGCCGCGCCGGAGGCGCCGTAGATCGCGGTCGTCGGCCCGTGGGTCAGCACGTGGGTTCCCAGGGCACCGAGGTGGCCGAGGAGCAAGGCGACGAGCAGACCGCCGGATCCCCGGTAGCGCTCCACCGCGGGTGCGAGCAGGCAGAGCACCACGAGGTTGCCCGCCAGGTGCAGCAGGTCCGCGTGCGCGAGCATCCAGCCCGCCGAACGCCAGGACCACCCGTCGGCCGCGGCGTAGGCCAGCGACTCCGGGCGCCACATCGGCGGGTCGCTCAGCGTCAGCGCGCCGACCAGCAGGACCGCCAGGACCAGGCACGCCGACACGGACGCGTGACGTTGCCGTTGCCCTCCACTGCCCACGAGCGGTGCCGTCCCCTACAGGTCGTCGGTGGTGACGGCATCGACGCGTCCCCTCGAGCCCTTGAGCGCCGGAGCGGCGGTGGTGGCGCCGCTGCCGCTGCGCGCGACGACGTGGGCGGCAACGGACAGCCTGCCGCGCGTGCCGGTGATCACGGCGACGGTCACGAGAGCGACCACGACGAAGGCGACGAGATCGCCGAGGTCGCTGCGCGGTACCAGCTCGCCGGTCACGTTGAACCCGGCATGGACGAGGATGGCGAGGAGGATGCTCCCGCCGGAGCCGTTGGCCAACCACAGGTAGAGCACGCCGAGCAGGACCAGCACCAGGTTGGTCGACCAGAACCGCAGTGACCCCAGCCCCAGGCCATGCTGGTAGGACCCCTCGACGAGGTAGAGGGGCAGGTGCCACACCGCCCACAGCAACCCGATGCCAAGGCCCACCACCAGCGGGTGCGCCCGGGCCTGCCAGGCGTCCGAGGCCGCACCGCGCCACCCTGGCTCCTCGACAACCCCCGCGGCGAGCGCGAACGCGACCACGCCAGCGACCGTCGGCAGGCCCCGGTCGGGAACGCTGGCTGCAACTCCCGAGAGGTCGGCGACGACGGCACCGAGGAGCGCGGGCCCGGACGCCAGCGCGACCATCGCCAGCCACCACACCGGCCGGACGCCGCGAGGGTCCCAGATGCGACGCAGGAAGCGACCTCGGTAGACGGCGTCGCCACGACGCACCAGCAACAGCGCACCGACCAGGGGGCCGAGCCCCCCGGTCATGAACAGCAGGACCGGTACCGGGCCCGGCAGGCCCGGTACCAGGGCGGCTGTCCACCACATCGCCCAGGTCCAGGAGAAGGCGAGCGCGGCGTAGCGGACGACCCCTCGTGCGCCCGGAACTGGCGGAGCGCCAACACCGCTTGCCATCGATCACCTCGTTCGGCGCATCCTCGACGCTGACCTGCTGACCATGCTCGATCCTGGACGATGACGGCTCCGGGCGGCAGGGTCGATGGACGCAGAACGCCCGGCTCTCGGCCGAAACCCGCCGCAGTCGTCGCGGTCATGGCTAGGCTCGAGGACCGTTCCGCCGCAGCACAGCCCCTCTCTCGGATCGCCGCCCGAGCGATGTCGCAGCCGACCTTGGGGTGCATGGGAGGACGTCCGATGGCCAAGTTGACCCTCGAGCGTGTCGCTGCGCTCGCAGGCGTGTCGCGTTCAACGGCCTCCCGCGTCGTCAACGGCCAGGACGGGGTGCGCCCAGAGGTCCGGAGACGCGTGCTCGACGTCGTCGAGGTGACGGGCTTCGTACCGCACGCAGCCGCACGACGGCTCGCCGGGCAGCGTGCCGACATCCTCGGGCTGGCGATCCGACAGTCGACCGAGCAGGTGTTCAGCGACCCGTACTTCGCCGCGCTCGTGCAGGGGGTCTCCGGCGCCTGCACGCAGCACGACCAGACGTTGTCGCTGTTCCTGTTCCGGTCCGGCACGGAGCATGAGGACCTCACTGCGCGGGTGCTGCGCACGAAGCTGATCGACGGGTTGATCATCACCGCCACCTTCATCGACGATCCGCTCCTGTGGCAGCTGACGGAGTCCGCGATCCCCTTCGTCGTCGTCGGTGAGATCGGCAACAGCGACATCCCTTCCGTCGATGCCGACAACCACGGAGGAGCCGAACTCGCTGCCGATCATCTGCTGTCGCTGGGCCGGGAGCGCATCGCCGTCGTCACCGCGCCCATGCGGATCGGCTCCGCGGTAACCCGGCGCCTGGCCGTCGAGCGTCGTGTCGCGTCGGCCGGCAGGCCGCTCGACCCGGACCTCGTGGTGGAGTGCGACTCCACCGAGGAAGCGGCGTACGAGGCCACGCGCACCCTCCTCTCGGCCGATCCCGACGCCTTCTTCGTGTTCTCCGACCGGATGGCCGTCGGTGTGCTGCGTGCGGTGCGTGAAGCCGGGCGCCGGGTCCCGGAGGACGTCGCGATCGTCGGCTTCGATGACCTCCCCTCGTCCCGACAGACGACGCCACCGCTGACCACCGTCCGCCAGGATGTGAACCGGTCAGGCGAGGTGGCCGTCGACCTGCTGCTGGAGCGGATCCTTCGGCCGGATGCACCGGCCCGTCGCGTCGAGTTGCCCACCGAACTGATCGTCCGGGGCTCCACCGTCGTCGGCCGAGGCGCAGAGCTGTCACCCCGCTGAACGCGGCGGCGGTCGATCAGACGAGGTCGCGGGGGATCTCGAAGCGCCACTGCCGGGCGGCAACGCGCACGTCCCCCTCGTAGGCATCCAGGGCGTTGGTGACGTGGAAGGTGGTGGCGTCCCCGGTCATCGTCGAGGTGGCGACCACCCGTACCCGCCAGTCGCCGCGGGAGACCTCCGAGGTCCGCTCCGCCACCACCTCGGCGGACAGCGGTGCACCTGACACGATGGAGAAGGCGCGTTCCCAGTGCTCGGTGAGCTGGAGCCCGTCGGGCAGGCGGACCTGCTGCTCGTCGAACCAGGCCCGCAGGGTGGAGCGGCCCGACACCCAGTCGTGCACGACCTGCCGCTCGCCGCCGCGGGTCGGCTCGTCCGGCCCGTAGCCGTTGCTCAGCACGAAGCGCGGCAGCTCCTCCTCGCCGGGCTGCAACGTGCGCAGGGGCAGCGCCAGGGTGCAGCCCTCGTCGGGGTACAGGCTGAGCGTCACCGGCTCCGGGGAGGGCCACGCCCACGGCCAGTAGGTGGGCGAGACCGCCACCCGCAGGCGGCTCCCCTCGCTGAAGGTGTGACCGGCCGCGCTGAGCTGGACCGTCACCTCGGTCAGCTCGCCGGGCACCATCGGCTGTGGGTGCTCGTGGCTGTCGCGGTGGGCGAGGTTGCGCAGGCCCCTGGCCACCAGCCGGGAGACGCCGGCGGGGGTGATCTCCGTGAGCCGGACGGCCGCCAACGCCAGCGGGCGGTCCACCGACAACGTCAGGCGCAGCTCCGGCTGGCCGAGGATGGTGAGCGGCGCGTCCAGCGGTGCGGAGTCGTAGGTCAGCGCCAGGCCGTCCTCGCGCCGCTGGTCACCGGGCAGATCCTCCACGATGCCGGCACCCATGTAGGCCCCCGCCTCGATCCCGGCGGTCTGGCTGCCGACCAGGGTGTGGGAGTCGTCGGGTGAACGGTCGGGGGAGGTGTGCCCGTCATCCAGCCACAGCCGGTGGTCGCTGCCGAGCAGCCAGCGCTGCTCGGTGACCGAGGGGCTCGGCCAGCACGGCTCGGTCGCCCACACCCCGACGCGTTCGGCCCGGTGCGGGTCGTCGTCCACCGTCTCGCGCAGGAACACCCGCAGCATCGGCTCGTCCATGATCCCGGTGTCGATGCCCTTGAGCCAGTGGTCCCAGAACCGGATCATCTCCCCGATGAAGTCGATCGGGGCACCGGGCGCCCCGTAGTCGGGGTAGACGTGGCCCCAGGGGCCGATCATGCCCTTACGCGGACCGGAGTAGCCCTCCATGACCCGGAGCACGGCGTCGCGGTAGGCGTCGTCCCACCCGCCGACCATGTAGACGGCGGCCTGCATGGCGTCGAGGTCCTCCGACACCGAACCGTGCTTCCAGTACTCGTCACGGCGCTGGTGGGACAGCCAGGTCTCGACGAAGGGCGTGACATCGAGGCGGTCGAGCCACATCCGGCGCCAGTCGTCGCCGAGCACGGCCGGGTCGGGTGGCCGGGCACCGGCGGAGAGCATCCGGGTCGACCACGGCAACATCTCCGAGGCGATGACGCACCCACCGTGGTAGTGCACGTCGTCGGCGTAGCGGTCGTCGGTGGAGCACACGCTGACGACCGCCTTCAGCGCCGGGGGGCGCAGCGCCGCGATCTGCAGGGCGTTGAAGCCGCCCCAGGAGATCCCCTTCATCCCGACGTTGCCGTTGCACCAGGACTGGGCGGCGAGCCAGGCGATCCCCTCGCAGCCGTCATCCAGCTCCTGTTGGGCGTACTCGTCGAACATCAGCCCTTCGGAGTCTCCGGAGCCGCGCAGATCGACCCGCACCATCGCGTAGCCGTAGGAGGCCATCTCCGTGCCGCGTTCGCGATCACGGACCGCGGTGGCGTCGTTCTTTCGGTACGGGAGGTACTCCAGCAGGGCAGGGACCGGGTGCTCCTCGGCGTCCACGGGCAGCCAGATGCGCGCGGCGAGCCGCACGCGATCGGACACCTCGATCCAGAGGTGGGTGAGCTCGCGGACCTCTCTGGTGGGGCGGGACGGCGCATCGACGCCGGGGATAGGGCGTGGCGATCCGTCCGCCTCCTCTGGGCGCGGTGCGGTCGATGTCTGCGTGCGCGCGCCGGCTGCGGCGTCCCGCGGGGTCGAACCTGCGGTCACGCGCGCGGCTCCATGACGCTGCGGCCGGCCCGGCGCAGCGCCCGCACGACGATGTCCTCACACAGCTCCGGGAAGGTCACACCCTCGGCGGCGGCCGACAGCGGGAAACTGGAACGCGGCGTCATGCCGGGCAGCGGGTTGGTCTCGAGGAACAGGAACCGGCCGTCGGGGGTGAGGCGGAAGTCCGCGCGGGAGGTGGCGTCGCCGATCCCCAGCGCATGGTGGGTCAGACCGGTGAGTCTGCGGACCTCCGCGGTCTGCTCCGGGGTGAGCTCGGCCGGGCACTCCTTGCGTCCCTCGCCGGGGGTGTACTTCGCCTCGTAGGAGAAGATGTCGCCCTTGCTGATCGGCTCGACGACGGCGAACACCCGGTCACCGAGCGCGGCGATCGTCAGGTCGCGACCGGGCACGAACTCCTCGATGATGGCGTCCTGGCCCTCGGCGACCGCCAACCGGCAGGCCTCGGGGAGGCCCGCGTGGTCGGTGACCTTGGACAGGCCGATGGTGGAGCCGCCGCCGCAGGGCTTGACGATCCACGGTGCCGGCATGTCGAGGCCGGCGAGGTCCTCCTCGATGTGGTCGCGCCGGACAACGTGCCAGGCCGGGGTGTCGATGCCGTGGGCGGCGATGACCTCCTTGCTGCGGGCCTTGTTGAAGGTCAGCTCGCACACCTCGGCGGTGGGACCGGTGTAGACGATGCCGTGCGTGTCGAGGTAGCGCTGGGTGTTGCCCATCTCGCCTTCGTCACCGAAGGTGGTGACGAACACCACGTCGGCGGCCTCGAGCACGGGCAGCAGGCCGTGGGCCAGCACGCCACCGTCCTGCTGGGCGCGAACCTTGGCCAGCATGTCGAGATCCGGCGGCGCGCCCACCGTCGGCGAGACCGGCGACTCGGGCACGTCCTCCTCCTCCACCTCGGCGGTGGTGAAGGCGTGGGCGGCGTCGCGGTCGGTGATCAGCGGCGCCTGCGCGGAGTCGACGGCGGCGACGGCGTGGCCGACCCACCTCAGCGCTCTGGCGATGGCGGTCCCGGTGGACAGCGACCCGAAGCGCTCCGTGTTGCCGCCGCCCATCAGCACCGCGATACGCAGCGGTGCGGCCAGGGTCGAGGCGGGGTGGGGGCGCGGGATGGCCTCGTCTACAGCCAGCTGCTCCTCGTCGAGTTCGCGGCTCGCGGTGGCGTCGACCATCTCGGCTCTCCTGTCCAGCGGGGCGCTCCCGAGCGCGGGTCGTCGGGACGCTGGTGCTCGACGGCGAACGTACCCGTACCCGCGGCGCCGGGGCCCGTCGGTAGCCTGCCCCCATGGACGAACGCAACGTGCTCGACGGGCCCCTCGAGGGGTGCAGCACCGACCCGTTGACGGGGTGGTTCCGTGACGGGTCCTGCCGGACGGGCCCGGACGATCTCGGCAGCCACACGATCTGCGCCGTGGTCACCGAGGCCTTCCTGGACCACCAGCGCAGTATCGGCAACGACCTGCGCACACCACGGCCCCAGTACCGTTTCCCGGGGCTGAAGCCGGGAGACCGGTGGTGCGTGACCGCACCGAACTGGCTGCGTGCCCACCAGGACGACGCGGCCGCGCCCGTGGTGCTCAGCGCCACCAACCGGCGGGTGCTGGAGCTGGTCCCGCTGGAGGTGCTGCAGCGCTACGCCGTGGACGTGCCGGACGATCCCCGGCACCTCGAGGGGTGAGCCGGCGTCCTCGCGCGGTGGGCCGCCGCCGCGGGGTGGGCCGCCGCCGCGGGGTGGAGCGCCAGCGCACGGTGACCGGCCGACCTGGGTCGCATCCGGGGACATCGCTGTCCCGGATGCTCGCCCAACCCCGCAACGAAGCCGACTCGGGCGACGCAACGGGACACCCCTGGCCGCATGACGAACCCAACCCGTCCCCGGGCCCCGCCGGCCAGCGCCCGCACGCTGCGCCTCCGCCGGGGCCGGTGGGCAGGCGGCGCGCTGCGGCGACACAGCGGAGCGGGCCGACGCACGGAACCGGGCCGGCGCACCTGCGGTACGTGGCGGGAGCCCGGCCGTGACGGTGCCGCCCGAGGGCCGCCTGCTCGTCGACGCCGCCAACGTCATCGGCAGCCGACCGGACGGCTGGTGGCGGGACCGAACGGGCGCCGTGCAGCGGCTGCTCGCGGCGCTGCAGCCCCTGGCCGCGCACCGGCGCGGACCCGTGGTGGTCGTGGTGGAGGGACGGGTCACCGAGGCGGTGTCCGCGGGTCGCCACAGCGACGTCGAGGTGGTGCACGCCACACGCCGTGGACGGGACGCGGCCGACGACCGGATCGTTGCGCTCGTGGGTGACCCGGCCGCGCCGGCCCGGCGCGGTGATGGCGAAGGGGACGACCTGTGGCCCGCCCAGCGCGGCGGCGCCCCGGACATCGTCGTGACCGCCGACCGCGAGCTGATCGATCGGGTGACCGAGCTCGGGGCGATGGTGCTGGGTCCGCGCACCCTGCTCCGGACGCTGGATGGCGACACCTGAGCCGGGACGCGGTCCGCTGGTCCTCGGTTGCGGCGAGCCGGGACGCCCGCTGTGCCCGCTCGATGGCGACCCTGCTGCCCTCCGGATCGTGCTCGTCGTCGCGTGCCGCGTCGTTGGACCGCTCGATCACCTCCGAGGCGCTCGCGCGCGGGCGACCGGCGTAGGGGATGCCTCCACCAGCGCGCCTCAGGCTTCGTCGGCGCCGGGGTGGCGATCCCCTTCGGCGACCGGGATCTGGTGACACACGGAGCCCAGGAAGCCGATGATCACCTCGTTCGTCGACTCCGGGCTCTCCTGGTTCACGAGGTGGCCTCCGGGCAGGATCACGTGCCGCGCGGCGGGGTCGGCCGCCGCCCAGCGGGCCATGGCCCGGGCGACCGGACGCTCCTCCCGGTCACCCTGGACCAGTAACACGGGTCGTCGATGCGTCGGTGCCGCCTCCGCCCGCAGGTGGCCGTCCATGGCCGCGGCGGACACCGCCAGGAACGCCGCCCGCGAGACCTGGGCGGTCGCGGCGGCCACGTAGGCGCGGACCTCCGGGTCACGGGTGACCATCGCGGCGAAGACGCGCCGGAGGAGGGCATCGGGCCAGAACCGGATCATGCCGATCCGTAGCCGCTGCAGGGCACGCATCACGGCGTTCGGGCGGTCGCCGAGGGCGGGGGAACCGATCACCGCCAGACCGGCGACCCGGTCCGGGTGACGCGTGGCGCACTCCTGCACGATCATGCCGCCGAAGGACTGGCCGACCAGCACCGCCCGCTCGGCGCCGACCGCATCGAGCAGTGCGAGCAGGTCCCGCGCTGCCCCCTCGACGCTGATCCCGTCGCCGATCGGCTGGCTCCGGCCGTGCCCGCGCAGGTCCCAGGTCAGGACCCGGTAGCCGGCGGCGACCAGCGCCGGCACCTGTGCGTCGTAGGCGTGCTGGTCGAGGGAGAGTCCGTGGGTGAGCACCACCACGGGCCCGTCGGCCGGCCCGGCGAGCCGGTAGTGCACGGGGCTGCCGTCGAGGTGGAGGACGCGGATGTCGGTGGTCGGCTCGGACAGGTTCACGGCAGCACCTCCCGCGGCTGATAGGGGAAGCGGCGGATGAGGACAGGCTGCCGGGCACGGCTTTCGTTCCGCTTTCGTCGCAGTCAGCCTGGTGCCGTCCGCGGTAGCCGGAGCCGGAACGCGGCAGGCCGACGTGGGCGCAGCGCGGCAGCGGGCGGGCGCCGCGGGCTCAGCTGGCGACCTCCGAGGCGACCCGCGCGGCCACCCAGTCCGTCACGGTGTGCACCACCCGCGGGTCGAGGGGCTGCTGCGCCCTGAGCTGTCGGCGGTACTCCGAGGGCGCGCCCACGCCCTCGGTCCGGCGCAGGAGGTGGTTGACCTGAGGGACCCTGCGGGTCTCCACCGGCGCCCGGGTCACCAGTCCCGCGACGCGGTCCACGCACGCCGGGTCGACCTGCAGATCCTGCTCGCCGGTCAGCGCGAGGACGGGGACCGCCACCGCCGCCAGCTCCACGGCCGGATCGTGGTCGAGGAACCCGCGCATCCACCCCGCGTTGATCCGACGACCCTGGACACGCAGGACGGCAGCGTCGCTGGCGCGGATCCTGGCGAACAGCTTCTCCTGGGCCCTGTCCGGGGTCTGGCGCAACAGCCGAAGGAGCAGGCGGACCGGTGCCGGCAGCGTCGGCACGATCCGCTGGGCCTGCCACTGCAGGGTCTCCTCACCGGTGGTCGTGATGCCCGCCAACAGGCCCACACCGGCGAGCCTCGGGTCCGCTGCCGCCAGCGACACGGCGTGGACCGCACCCTCGCTGTGGCCCAGCACCAGCACCCGGTCGGGATCGATGCGCGTGTCCCCGCGCAGCGCACCCAGCGCCGCGGCGGCGTCGGCACGGGTGGCCGCGAGATCCGCTGCCAGGTACGCGCCGCCGCTGTCGCCCACGCCACGCTTGTCGTAGCGCAGCGAGGCCACCCCGACGCCGGCGAGCGCGTCCGCGAGCTGGCGCGTCACCTCGGTCCGCATCTTCGGGTGGTTGCTGTCCCGGTCGATCTCACCCGAGCCCACGAGCAGCAGCGCCGCCGGGTGCGGTCCCGCACCGGGCGGTAGGCGCAGGGAGCCGACCAAACCACTGCCGTCGGCCGCCGGGAAGCGGACCTCCTCGTCGCCAGCCATGGCCGTCACCTCTCCGGATCGTGCGCGGTCGTGGGTGGTCGTGGGTGGTCATTGGTGGTCGTGGGTGGTCTGGGCCGCCGGCGGACGAGCCGCGCGGGAAGAGGCCCGCGTGGGCGCGATCCGCACTTATCGTTCTCATATCTGAGAACGATAAGGTAGCCTCTGGAGAGCACCCCCGGAAGAGGAGCCTCGGTCGATGAGCGATACGCGCACGTCACTGCTCCTGCACCCCGTGCGCCTGCGGGTCGTACAGGCGGCACTCGGCAGGGAGGTCACCACCTCCCAGCTCGCCTCCTGGCTGCCGGACGTGGCCACGGCGACCCTGTACCGCCACGTCGCCGCCCTCGTCGACGGCGGGGTGCTCGAGGTCGTCGGTGAGCAGCCCGTCCGCGGCGCGACCGAGCGCACCCTGCGGGTGGCGCTGCCCGCAGCCTGGCTGGGTCCCGACGACATCACCGCCCTGTCCACCCGTGACCCCCTCGATGGGGTCACGGCCTTCCTGGCCGGCGTGCTCCAGTCCGCGAGCGACTACCTGACCGCACCCGGCGCGACGCCGGCACGGGACGGCTTCGGCTACCGCCAGATCGCCGTGTGGGCCGATGACCAGGAGCTGGTGACGCTGACCACCGCGCTCCGGGAGGTGCTGTTCGCGGCACAGGAGCGCGGACCCGGCCCGGGCCGACGACGTCGGGTGCTGACCACCATCCTGGTGCCGGACCCCCTGCCCCCCGGACCGCACTCCCCGGTGGGCGACGATGACGCGGACGCCGTGGGGAGCCCCCCCCGGCTGACCGGTGCCGGTCGCTCCCCACGTCGCCCGCAGGCTGCGGCGTGCACGCCGTCCGTGCCGGCAGCGCGTCGCACTTCACGCAACGTAACGGCTCCGGCATCCCGCGAAGCCGGTTCCGGCCAACCTCGCACAACCTCGCACACCTGCAGGACCCCGACCCTCGCGGTCGTGCGACCACCGTCGTAGGCTCCGGCACATGGGGACACGAACGAACCGGGAGACGGGGAGCGAGGGCCGGCACCGCTCGGCCCTCGAAGGTGTGACCAGCCGTGCGCGTTTCGGCGCGCTGCTCACCGATCTGCGGCAACGGTCCGGGCGCAGCCTGCGGGATCTGGCCGCGGCGGTCGGCTCGAGCCCCTCGACCCTGAGCGGGTGGTGTCGCGCCGACAGCCTGCCCTTCCCGGCCCAGTTCGACACCTTCCGGGCGATGCTGCGTGAGCTGGGCGTCGAGGATCCGGAGCCCTGGATCGCCACCCTGGTCGAGCTGCGGAGCGGACGGGCTGGGCGCACGTCCACCCCCGATGGCGTGCACGAGGTGCCCTACCCCGGGCTCGCCGCCTTCGGTCGTGACGACGCCGACCGCTTCTTCGGTCGCGAGGCGCTGGTCGCGCGGGCGATGGACCGGTGGACCACCGCCCTGGCCAGGCCGGACCGTCCGCGGCTGTTGCTGCTGGTCGGTGCCTCCGGCTCGGGGAAGTCCTCCCTGCTGCACGCGGGACTACGCCCGGCGTTGGAGCAGGCGGGCCACACCACCACCTCGATGACCCCGGGCAGCGATGCCGTGGCACGACTGCAGCAGCACCTGGCGGCCACCGCGACCGACCGGGCCAACGCCCCGCCACCGGTCCTGCTCGTGGATCAGCTCGAGGAGCTGTTCACCTCCAGCGAGGACCCGGCGACCCCCGCAGCCTTCCTGCGCCGCCTCGAGGAGCTGGCGGACCCGAACCACCCGCACGGGATCGCCGTGCTCGCCGCCGTCCGCATCGACTTCTACGAGGAGCTGGTCGCGTCGGCAGGGCGCACCGACACCCTGGAGGACGCCCAGCTGCTGGTCGACCCCCTCGCCCCGGACGAGCTGCGTCGGGCGATCGTCGAGCCGGCCCGGCAGGTCGGCATCGAGGTGGACGACGAGCTCGTCGAGACGTTGCTCCGCGACTTCGTGCCGTCGAGCTCGGTCACGGGAGTGCACGACGCCGGGTCCCTGCCCCTGCTCTCCCACGCCCTGCAGGAGACCGCGCGACGGGCACGCGGTGGACCGCTCTCCGTCGCGGCCTACCACGCCGCCGGTGGCCTGCACGGGGCGGTGGAGCGCTCCGCCGAGGAGGTGTTCACCCGCCTCGCGTCGCGCGAGCAGGAGCAGCTACGACAGGTGCTGCTGCGGCTTGTCCACGTGGAGAACGGCATGCTGGCCACCCGCCGGGTGGCTGCCCAGAGCGAGCTGGGCGGGCTCCTCGAACCCGGGGAGGGCGACGGACTACACGCGCTGCTGGAGCCCATGGTCCAGGCGCGGCTCCTCACGCTGCACGCCGACACCGTGGAGATCTCCCACGAAGCTCTGCTGGCGGCCTGGCCGCGCCTCCAGGAGTGGATCGAGCAGGACCGTGACGCCATCCGCCTCCACCGGCGGATCGCGGAGGCCACGCACCTGTGGCTGGGCAGCGACAGGGACGACTCCGCCCTGGCCCGCGGGGTCCTGCTGGAGGCGATGCGCGAGGCGACCGAGCCCGGCAGCGGTGCCCTGCAGCTCACCTCCACCGAGGCGGCCTACCTCGACGCCAGCGTCGAGCGGGCCCAGGCGGAGGAGCGCGCGACCCGCCGCCGCAACCGTCGGCTGGTGCTGCTCGCGACGGTGACCTCGGCGCTCGCCGTCCTCGCGGCGGCACTAACGGTGGTGGCGACCACCGCCCGCAGCGATGCCCTCCTCGCCCGGGACGAGGCCCTGTCACGCCAGCTCGCCCTGGTCGCCGAACGCCTCGCGGAGACCGACCCCTCACTCGGCGCCGAGCTCGCCGTCGCCGGCTACCGGATCTCCGACACCACCGAGGCCCGCTCCGCCCTCCTCGACGCCGCCGCGGCGCCCCGCGCCACCCGGGTGCTGGGCGGTCCCGGCACCACCGTGGTCACCACCAGCCCGGACGGCACCCTCATCGCGGCCGGCGATTCCGCGGCCGCCGAGGTGCAGCTGCTGGTCGCCGGCGATGCGGACGCGACGCCGGAGCTGGCCGGCACGATCGCCCTGGACGACCCGACACTGGAGATCTACGCCCTCGCCCTGGACCCGGCGGCGCAGCTGCTGGCCGTCGGCGACACCGCCGCCCGTGTCGCGCTGTGGGACGTGCGCGACCCGGCCGCGCCGACGCCGGTGACCGGGGAGCTCCGCGGGCCCGAGGGCCCCATCCAGCACCTCGCCTTCTCGACCGACGGCACCGAGGTGGTCGCGGTGGGCCTCGGCGACGGCGCCTTCCGGTGGGACGTGCGCGACCCGGCCGCGCCGACACCCCTGGACCTCCTCCCGGTGGACGACATCACCTGGTCCGCCGCCTACCACCCCGACGGCGACCTCCTGGCGGTGGGCGACGACGGGGGTCGGATCACGCTGTGGGATCTGACAGCCGGTGACACCCCGGAGACCGTGGCCACCCTCACGCCCACGGACCGCGCCATCCTGAGCCTGGACCTCTCTCCGGATGGGGAGCTTCTGGTGGCCGGCTCGCGGGCGGGTGGGGTGTACGCCTGGGAGCTCGCGACCACCATCGACCCGCAGCCGGCCACCATCCCCGAGGCAGACTTCGACAGCTGGATCAACACCCTGGCCTTCACCGGTGACGGCACCTACCTCGCCGTGGGCAGCTCCGACGGGCAGCTGCGGCTGTGGGAACGCGAGGGATGGCGCCTGCTCGGTGCCCTGCGGCACCCCGCGGCCCTGACCGGCCTCGCCTTCACCGCCGACCCGCCGCGCCTGGTCACCGGTGCGGCCGACGGCACCACCCGGCGCTGGTCCCTGTCCCAGATCCTGCCGACCAGCCTGGAGGGTCGCGTCTGGGGGGTGGGCTTCACCGCGGACGGGGCGCGGCTCGCGGCCTTCTCCGGGCAGGAGACCCGGCTGTTCGACACACGCGACCCGGGAGCTGCACCCCGGCTCGCCGCACCCCTGCCGGAGCCCGCCGACGGGCCGGCCTTCAGCGGCGCGGGGGCACTCTCACCCGACGGTGACCTGCTCGCCCACGGCACCCTGACCGGGGAGGTGCTGCTGTACGAGGTCACCGATCCTTCCGCGCCGCGCCCGGTCGGGGAACCCCTCACCGGGTCGGAGCAGCTGGTGGAGACCGTGGCCTTCAGCCCCGACGGCCGGGTGCTGGCCGCCGGTGGTGTGGACACCGACGTGCGGCTGTGGTCCCTGGACGACCCCACGGCGCCGCAGCCCCTGGCGGTCCTCGACGCGCCCGGCGAGATCGTCCTCAACCTCGCCTTCGACCCCACGGGCCGCCTCCTGGCCGCACCGAGCGCCGACAACCACGTGTACGTCTTCGACCTCGCCGACCCTGCGCAGCCCGTCGCGCTACCCCGGCTGGACGGCTCCGACAGCGAGGCCTACGCGGCCGCCTTCTCCCCTGATGGACGGGTGCTCGCGACCGCCGGCTCCGACGCCGAGGTGGTGCTGTGGGACCTCGACGACCCCGCCGCCCCGGAGCGGCTCGGCGAGCCGGTCGCCGGCCCGACGGGCCGGGTGTACGACCTGGCCTTCGACGCCGACGGGGGCCGGCTCGCCGGGGCCGTGGTCGACGGCCGGACCTGGGTGTGGGACGTCGCCGACCCCACCGAGGTGACCCGTGTCGCCGTGCTCGGCACCGGCACCAGCCCGATGTACACCGTCGCCTTCCACCCCGAGCGGGACCTGTTGGTGGCCAGCGGCGCGGACGGTCTGGTGCGACGTTGGGAGCTCGACACCGCGCAGGCCGCGGAGGCGATCTGCGCCCGGGTCGGGGAGGTGATCACCGAGGAGGAGTGGTCCCTGCACCTGCCCGAGCGGCCGTACGACCCACCCTGCCGCTGACGCCTACCGTGGGGTGTCGACGCGGTGCAGGGCAGCACCCCCTGGACCGCGGGGGATGCCCCACAGGCACGCCGCGCACCGCGATGAGGCGGAACGGGAAGGAAGGGACGCACATGCGGACACGACCGATGCCACGGGTGGGACACGAGGTGTCCGAGATCGGCCTCGGATGCTGGCAGATCGGCGGTGGCTGGGGCACGGTCACCGACGACCAGGCACGGCAACTACTGCACGTCGCCCTCGACGCCGGCGTCACCTTCCTCGACACCGCGGACGTGTACGGCGACGGCCGGTCGGAGCGGCTGGTGGGTTCGGTGGTCGCCGAGCGTGGGGACCACGACCGCGTGCTGGTCGCGACCAAGGCCGGTCGCCGCGCAGACCCCCACGTGCCGGAGGCCTACCACGCCGAGTCGCTCAGGGGCTGGGTGACGCGCAGCCTCGACAACCTCGGGGTGGAGCGGATCGATCTCCTGCAACTGCACTGCCCACCAACCCCGGTGTACGACGACGACACCGTGTACGACGCTCTCGACGCCCTGGTCGGCGAGGGGCTGCTCGCCGCGTACGGCGTGAGCGTGGAGACCTGTGACGAAGCCCTGACCGCGATCGCGCGTCCGCACGTCGCCAGCGTCCAGATCATCGTCAACGCCTTCCGCCAGAAGCCCCTGGAGCAGGTGCTCCCGGCGGCGGCCGCAGCCGGTGTCGCCGTCATCGCCCGCGTGCCGCTGGCCAGCGGCCTGCTGTCGGGACGCTACGACCTCGACACCACCTTCGCGGCGGACGACCACCGCACCTTCAACCGCCACGGGGACGCCTTCGACGTCGGTGAGACCTTCGCCGGGGTGCCCTTCGAGGTGGGTGTGCAGGCCGCCGGCGAGGTCGCGCAGCTCGCGGGTGACGACCTGCCGCCGGCCCGCCTGGCTCTGCGGTGGCTCCTCGACCAGCCGGAGGTGACCACGGTGATCCCCGGCGCACGGTCGAAGGACCAGGTCGCCGGCAACGTGGCGGCCAGTGCGACGCCGCCGCTGGGCGCGGACACCCACCGGCGGCTGCAGGCGATCTACGACACCCACGTCCGCGGGCACGTGCACCACCGCTGGTGACCCGACCGCACCCGGGCGCGACGGCGAGGCAGCCGCCCGCAGCGCCCCTTCCCACCGCCCCGGTTCCTCCATAAGGTGGTTCGAGCCGGGCCGCACCTCCGCATCGCCGTGGTCCGGGGGAGCTGGGTCATGGGAGAGATCCGGGTGCTGGTCGGGACCAGCAAGGGCGCCTTCGTCCTCACCGCCGACGAGGGCCGAGCCGAGTGGCGGGTGGACGGTCCGCTGTTCGGCGGCTGGGAGGTGTATCACCTGGTGGGCTCCCCAGCCGACCCGGACCGTCTCTACGCCTCACTCTCGAAAGGCTGGTTCGGCCAGGTCGTCCAGCGATCCGACGACGGCGGCCGATCCTGGCAGTCAGCCGGCAACGACCTGCGCTACGAGGGCGAGCCCGGTACGCACCAGCACTTCGACGGATCGGCGCAGCCCTGGCGGTTCACCCGCATCTGGCAGCTCGTGCCGGACCACGCCGACCCGGACAGCGTCCTCGCCGGGGTGGAGGACGCGGCGCTGTTCAGGACCACCGACGGCGCCATGACCTGGCGGGAGCTCCCGGCACTACGGTCCCATCCCACGGCGGCCGGCTGGGCTCCAGGAGCAGGTGGGCTGTGCCTGCACACGATCCTGGCGGATAGCGGTGACAACCAGCGGTTGCTGGTCGCCATCTCCTCGGCGGGGGTCCTGGCCTCGGAGGACGGCGGCACCTCGTGGGAGTTGGCCACGACCGGTCTCCGCTCCGACTTCCTCCCCGACCCTGAGGCCGAGGTCGGTCACTGCGTCCACAAGCTGGCCCGGCATCCGGGGCGTCCCGACCGGGTGTACATGCAGAAGCACTGGGACGTCCTGCGCAGCGATGACCACGGCTACAGCTGGCACGAGATCAGCGGTGACCTGCCCACCGACTTCGGGTTCGCTATCGCTGTCCACGCCCACGACCCGGACACCGTGTACGTGGTACCGATCACCAGCGATGAGCTCCACTTCCCGCCCGACGGACGTCTACGGGTCTACCGCAGCCGCACGGCGGGTGGCCGCTGGGAACCGCTGACCGCCGGACTCCCGCAGCGGGACTGCTACGTCAACGTCCTGCGGGACGGGCTTGCGGTCGACACCCTCGATCCGTGCGGTGTCTACCTGGGGACCACGGGTGGTCAGGTCTACGTGTCCGCGGACGAGGGCGAGCAGTGGCACACGATCGTGCGCGACCTGCCGCGAGTGCTGTCGGTGGAGGTGCAGACGCTGCCATGACCGAGGGCGGGACCCCGGACCAGCGCGCCGTCACGACGGTGCGCGTGGCGTTGCCCCATCAACTCCGCGTCCTGGCAGGTATCCACGGTCCAGCCGAGGTCCAGGTCGCGGGCAACGTCACCCTCGGCGCGACCCTGGACGCCTTGGAGGCGGCCTACCCGCCCCTGGCCGGAACCATCCGAGACCGGGAGACTCGACGGCGGCGCGCCATGATCCGCCTGTTCGCTGACGGCGCCGACCTGTCGGACGCGGACGCATCCACCCCCCTGCCGGGGGTCGTGACCTCCGGCCAGCAACCCTTGCGGCTGGTGGGTGCGATCGCCGGAGGGGCGTGAGCTCTCCGGCGCAGCACCCGGCTCAGTTGAACAGGTTGCGGAACCACTCCACGACGCGCTCGAAGAAGCCCTCGAGGTCCTCGGTGTCGAACTCCGGCACCTCCGGGAGCTCCGGGAGGCCGGGCCCCTCGCCGTTCTCGGGGTCGGGCTCCGGCTCCGGATCCGGGTCCGGGTCGGGCTCCGGCTCCGGGTCGGGCTCGGGGTCCGGTTCGGGCTCCGGCTCCGGGTCCGGTTCCGGGGCCTCCGGGCCCTCGCTGATCTCGATGCTCACCGTCGCGCCGGGTGCCACCTCGGTGCGGGCGCCGGGATCCTGATCGACCACGATGCCGGCGGACTCGTCCGCGGGGACCCGGGAGATCAGCACCTCGAAACCGCCGGCGTCGAGCAGCCGCAACGCATCCGACTCCTGCCTGCCGACGACCTGCGGCACCTCCACCGCCGCGTCCTCGTCCTCCTCCACGGCGAGCACGAGGTCGATCTCGTCGCCGGGGGCGACCACCACACCGGTGACCGGGTCGGAGGAGAGGACACGTCCCGCCGGGGTCTCGGCCGACGGCGAGAAACGCACGATGCCGAGCTCGAGGCCGGCGTCCTCCAGCGCCCGTTCCGCGGGTCCGCGCCGCAGACCCACGACGTTGGGCACGACCACCTCGCCGGGTGGCGCCGCCGCGGTGAGGTCGACCTCGGTGCCGGTGCTGACCTCGCTGTCCGGCTCCTCGCTCTGCGCGAGCACCGTGCCGGGCTCGGCGTCCGACTCCTCGGTGTCCACCGCGCCGAGCTCGAGCTCCGCGGCCTCGAGCTGCTCGGTGGCGTCCTCCACGCTCGCACCGACCAGGTCGGGGACGGTGGTGGTCGGTCCACCGAACCACCACAGCAGTACGGCCAGCAACGCCAGCACCGCCGCACCGACCCCCACCCACACCCAGGGGGACCGCTTCGTTGGCGCGAGGACGATGACGTGATCCTCCGGCACCTCGTCGGTCAGGGTCAGCTCCACCTCGGCCGCCTCGAACCCGTCGGCGGCGACCGCCAGACGGTGGGTCGCCGGCGCCTCGGCGCCGTGCTGCCGCCCGTGCCCGGGCTCCGCGGCGCGCGCAGCGGTGCTGTCCTGGCCGTGCTGGGCGATGGGCCCCACGGCGGTGGCCGCGGGCGCCGGCAACTGCGCCAGGGGGATCAGGAAACGGCCACCGGGGTCGGTGGCCGCCTGGCCGACCAGGTTCCCGTCGAGGTCGCGGAGCCGGACCTGCGCATCCAGCACCGGTTCCTCACCCTCCTCGGCGATCACCTGGCCCTGGAGCTCGGCGGGGTGGAGGTCCACCGTCAGCGGCGTGGCGAGCTCCTCCGCGCCGAGGGTGCGCCGGGCGGTGAAGTAGCCCGCGGCGGTGACCTCCAGACGGTGTGGCCCATGGCCGGCAACCTCGAGGGCGAAACGGCCGGTGCTGTCGGTCATCGTCCGGACGAGCTCGCGGCCCTCGGCGTCGAACAGCGTGACCGTGGCGTGGACCTCGTCGCCGGGTGCGGCGTCCACCGGCCGCACCGACCCGGTGCAGCGTGCGACATGCAGGTGGATCTGGACCCGGCCGCCGGGGTGGGTGTGCTCGTGCCGTTCCGTGAGCCGGCCCGTGGCGTTGACCACGATCTGGTAGGACCCGGGTTCGACCCCGGCCACGGTGAAGCGACCATCCGCCACGGTGCTCGCACGGCCCACCAGCTGGCCGTCCCGGGCGACCACCTCCACCTGGGCGGCGTCGATGGGCGCGCCGCTGTCGGCGTCGTTCACCGTGCCACGCAGCGGGGAGGGGCCCGTCGGCGCACCCGTGTCCATCGGCACCGTGGCGTCGTCAGCACCGGCCGCCCCGCCCGCGGCGCCGGCAGCCTCGGTGGGTTCGAGCCGGCGGGTCGGGTCGTCACCGCCCGGTGACGGCGGCGGCGGTGGCTGGCGGTCGCCATCCTGGGGTGGTGGCGATCCCGAGCTGCTCATCCTGGCGTCCTCCACCTCGGCCGGCGCGGGCGAAGGGCCCGGCACGCGCACCGGCAGCTTACGGCCACAGCGCTGACCGGGCCCGACCCCGGTGCGCTCAGCCCGGGGGCCGGTGGCCGTCCCCCACCCGCTCGAGGATGCCGCGCAGCACCTCTGCCGGGAGGGGGACGGGGTTGCCTGCGGTGGAGCTCGCCTGCTGGACGGCCGTCACCACCTCGTCGAGGAGCAGGCCGTCGAGGTCGAGGGGTGGCAGCTCGGCAGCGGCGACCAGGCGGTCGAACCAGGCGGGCAGCGCATCCGGT
Source organism: Nitriliruptoraceae bacterium (assembly GCA_003565155.1). Taxonomy (GTDB): domain Bacteria; phylum Actinomycetota; class Nitriliruptoria; order Nitriliruptorales; family Nitriliruptoraceae; genus T1Sed10-7. The sequence continues at coordinate 41,620 of PXDB01000027.1, forward strand.
CCGTGCTCGCCGGTGGCGCGGAAGGCGAGCTCGGTGTAGCGGGCCAGCGCCGTGGTCTCGGCGGGGACCGGATCACCCTTCTGCCACACCGTGGAGGGCTCCGCGCGCAGGGCGTCGATGGTGGCGGAGAGCACCGGCCCCGCGAACCAGCCGCACAACGCGCCGTGGGCGAGGTCGCGCTGCCCACCGAGCACACCGGCGAAGCCGTGCACGGTGCCGAGCTTGGCGTTGGCAAGGGCGATCCCGCTCATGAGCGCCCCGTAGGCCAGGGCGTCGCGATCGGCGTCCCCGGCGTTGCCGTGCACCAGGCGGTCCAGAGCCGGCAGCGCCACCTGCGCACCCTCCATCGCCGCCGCCCGGGTCGGTGCCGTGGACAGCGGGGTGACGGCGGCCTCGACGAGTTGCACGACGGCGTCCATGCCGGCGGCCACCGCCACCGCGTGGGGGAGGTCCCGCCCGAGCTCAGGGTCGACCAGGGCGAGGTGCGGGGTCAGCCGTCGGTCGCGCAAGCTCACCTTCCGGCCTGCGTCGGGGACGCCGAGCACGGCGTTGTGTGTTGCCTCCGCCCCCGTACCGCTGGTCGTGGGGCACGCGAACACCGGCAACGGATCGATCACCAGGGGACGACCAGCACCGACCACCTCGAGATGGTCGCGGGGCGCGTGGTCACGGTTGGGCAGGAACGCGGCCAGCGCCTTGCCCGTGTCGATGACGCTGCCGCCGCCGACGGCGAGCACGAGCTCCGGTGCCGCCGGTCGGACCCGCTCCACCTCGGCGCTGACCGCGTCGAGCACCGGCTCGCCGGTCACCAGCACCCGTGCCACCTCAGCGTCACGGTCGGGCAGGAGCCGGTCTACCACCGCCGAGGTGGAGCGGGAGGCGACCACCAGCAGACGGCGGCCCGCCGGCAGCAGGTCACCGAGCCCGTGGCTGGATCCGCGCCCGAAGCGCACCTCCCGAGGCAGGCTGAGGTGGAAGGCATCGAGGCTGGACATGACGTACCCCCGGGGGTCGGGTGCGTCGCCGCTGGCCCGGTCGGTCGCTCAGCCGGCCTTTCGGTCCTTGAGGAAGGCCAGGGCGTCGTCGGCGTGGACGTCCATGTTGGTCTCGCTGGAGATGCGGTGCAGGACGTGCAGGTCACCGTCGACCACGATCGTCTGCCGCTTACTCGGGATCGGCCCGGGGCGCTTGGCGCCGAAGGCGCGGGCCACCGTGCCGTCGGGGTCGGCGATCAGCGGGAAGTCGAAGCGGTGCTCGGCGGAGAACCGGGCCTGGGTGTCCCGGTCATCGCGGCTGACCCCGACCCGCCGCGCGGCGACCTCGGCGAACTCCGCACCGAGGTCGCGGAAGTGGCAGGCCTGGGCGGTGCACCCGCCCGTGAAGGCCTTGGGGTAGAAGAAGACCACGAGGTGCTCGCCACCGGCCAGGTCCGAGAGCGTGGTGGTACGGCCGTCGTCGAGCTCGACGGTCAGGTCGGGTATCCGGTCGGTGGTGGTGGCCACGGGAGGGTCTCCTGGGTTGCGGGCTGCAGCTGCGGGCTGGGGTCAGGTTGGGGTCAAGTCGGGTCAAGTCGGGTCACGCCGGGGTCGCTGCTGCCGTTGCAGCGTGCAACGACAGGGGTTCGGCGCCGGTGCGGCGACGGGTGTGCCGCGCAGTACGGTAGGGGTGCCCAGGCCGTGGGGGATCCCCGTGCGCACCATCGGCAACCTGCTGTGGCTGCTGCTCAGCGGCATCGAGATGGCGATCGCCTACGTGTTCGCGGCACTGGTCGCGGTCGTGCTGGTGATCACGATCCCCCTGGCGGTGCCCGCGGTACGGCTCGCCGGCTTCACGCTGTGGCCCTTCGGTCGGGTGGTGGTGCGCCGGGCCTCGGCAGGCGCGGGCTCGGTCGTCGCCAACGTCGTGTGGTTCGTCGTGGCCGGGTGGTGGCTGGCCCTGCTGCACGTCCTCTTCGGCCTGCTCCTCGCGCTGACCATCATCGGGATCCCCTTCACCGTGGCGCACCTGAAGCTGGCTGGCCTCGCCCTGAGCCCCTACGGCAAGGACGTGGTGGAGGCACGGTTCGCCCACCAGCACGAGGTGGTGGTCAGCGCACCGGCGCGGCCCGGGTCGCCCGGCTGAACCGGCCGCCTTGCGGCCCACCTGGCGCGACCACGCACCGACGTCACTCGCTCGGGGCGAGGTGCGCGCACACCCGTTGCTGGAGTCCCGCGAGGGCGGTGAGCCCGGCCTCATGGCGCTCCGCGTCAGGATCCTCGATCGCGTCCAGGGCGGCGACGACCGGCCCGGCCCGTGGCCGCCGTGGCCGCAGCGATGCCGGCACCCCCGCAGGCACCACCCGCAGGACGCCGGCCGCCTCCGTGGGGTGCGCTGCCGCTGGCCACACGGCCGGGTCACCACCGCGGGCAGCGGCGCCACCGACACCGTCGGTCACCTCCAGCCCGTAGCGCTGCTGCACCGCGGGCAGATCACCGGCCGTGACGTAGGCGTCGACGGTGGCGGTGAGCCGGTCACCGGACGGCACCACCAGTGCATCGTCGAGGAGGCGGCGCCACCGCCCGCTGGTCACGCCCACCGGGGCACGCCAGGCACGTACCTGGAGGCGGGCAGCGAGTTCGCCGACCGTGCGCTCGCACACCTGCCGGCGTCGGGCGGGCGGTACCGCAGGAGTGGGCGTGTTCCGCCCGGCGGCCTGGAGCAGGGTGATGAGCTCCCAGGCCACAGCCGGTGTCCAGGGCCGCCCTACCGGTCGGGGCAGCCGTTGGAGGCGCTCCACCTCGGTGCGGGTCACGACGAAGGCGCGGCCGATGCGCTGCGCGGGCAGGGTGCCGGCGGCGATGAGGTCGCGCACCGCCTGGGGCGTGCGGCCGAGGATGGCCGCCACCTCGGCGACGGTCAGCAGGGGTTCGGGTCCGGAGACGGGGCGCATGGGCAGCATGTTCGCACAGCTGGAGGCGGCACCGACCGACGGTCACTGAACCTGACGTCGACGTCAGGTCTAGGATGCCGGTGGGCCGCACCCCCGCGCCCCGGCGCCGCACCGCCGGGGCCTGCCGCATGCGGGGACGCTGCCGACGCCTGGCCCGGGACCTGCCCGTGTCACGACGAGGAGCCGGACGTGTTCGAGCGCATCGCGATCGTGAACCGTGGCGAGCCGGCGATGCGCCTGATCCACACCGTCCGTGCCCTGCGGGCACCCGACGGGACCGGCCCACGGACGGTGGCCCTGCACACCGAGGCCGAGCGCACGGCGATGTTCGTGCGGGAGGCCGACCACGCGGTGCGGATCGGACCGGAACCCGGCGAGCCAGCATGGGCCCGCGCCCCCTACCTCGACCATGACGAGCTCGCCCGTGCCCTGCGTGCGGCACAGGCCGACGCCGCCTGGGTCGGGTGGGGCTTCGTGGCCGAGCACGCCGCCTTCGCCGACCGGTGCGCCGCGCTCGGGGTGACCTTCGTCGGCCCCAGCGGCGACACGATGCGCCGGCTCGGTGACAAGATCGGCGCGAAGCACCTCGCCGAGCAGGCCGGCGTCCCCGTGGCCCCGTGGAGCGGTGGCCCGGTCCACGACCTCGACACGGCCCGCTCGCACGCCGAACGCATCGGTACGCCGCTGGTGGTGAAGGCAACGGCGGGCGGTGGCGGCCGCGGCATCCGCGTCTGCCGTGACCTCGACGACCTCGACGCCGCGTTCGAGCGGGCCCGGGCAGAGGCTGGCGCCGCCTTCGGTGACGACACGGTGTTCCTCGAACTTATGCTCACCGACGCCCACCATGTCGAGGTGCAGGTACTGGCCGACGGCCGGGGCGGGGTGTGGGCGGTCGGCACACGGGACTGCTCCCTGCAGCGGCGCAACCAGAAGGTCCTGGAGGAGTCCGCCTCCACCGCACTGACCCCCGAGCAGGACGCGGAGCTGCGGACCGCCGCCGCGCAGCTGGCGCGCCTGGCCGACTACCGCGGAGCCGGGACGGTGGAGTTCCTGCACCAGCCCGGCACCGGGCTGACCACCTTCCTGGAGGTGAACACCCGTCTGCAGGTCGAGCACCCGGTCACCGAGCAGACCACGGGCCTGGACCTCGTGGAGTGGCAGTTGCGCATCGCCGCGGGTGAGCGCCTGCCCGACCAGCCACCGCCCTCCACCGGCCACGCCGTCGAGGTCCGCCTCAACGCGGAGGACGTCGAGCGCGGTTTCGCGCCGGCAGCGGGCCGGATCGAACTGCTCGACCTCCCCACGGGACCGGGGGTACGGGTCGACACCGGTGTCGCGGAGGGCGACACGATCCCGCCGGAGTACGACTCGATGATCGCCAAGGTCATCGCCCACGGCGCCGACCGCGGCACGGCGCTCAGCCGTCTGCGGCGGGCACTGGCGCAGACCACGGTGCTGGTGGAGGGCGGCACCACCAACCGCGCCTTCCTCCTCGATCTCCTGACCGACGACGACGTGCTGGCCGGCCGGATCGACACCGGCTGGCTCGACCGACGCACCGCCGACGGGGGCTACCGATTCGCAGCCCGCACCGACGTCGCGTTGATCGCCGCCGCCATCGACGCGTACGACGACGCCTCCACCCTCGACCGGGACAGGTTCCTGCTGTCCGCTGCCCGGGGCCGGCCGCAGGTCGAACCGGAGCTTCCCCGCACCATCGACCTGCGCACGCAGGGGGTCGCGTACCGCCTCGAGGTGGCCTGCACCGGCCCGGGGCGCTACCTGGTCACCACCGACGGCGTGCGGGTCCTCGCCGAGGTGGAACAGCTCCGCCGCTTCGAGCGCCGGCTCACGGTGGAGGGCACACGGTTCCGCGTGATCGCGATCCGGCAGGGGGCCGAGCAGCTCGTCGAGGTGGACGGTGTCCCCAGCCGGATCAGCCAGGACGACGCCGGGATGATCCGCAGCCAGAGCCCTTCCGTGGTGGTGTCGGTCAACGTCTCGGCCGGCGACGAGGTGGCCGCGGGCGCGAGCCTCGCGGTCCTCGAGAGCATGAAGATGGAGACCGCGCTGACCGCACCCTTCGCCGGTCGGGTCGCAGAGGTCCTGACCGCCAGCAACGTCCAGCTCGACGCCGGCCAGCCGGTCCTGCGGCTCGAGCCGCTGGAGGAGGCGCAGGCCGCACCGACGGCCGCACCGGTGCGCTTCGCCGACCTCGCCCGGCACACGCCCACCGATGCTGCCGACACCGGGACGGTGCTGGACGCCCTGCGCCGCAGCATCCTCGGCTACGACCTCCACGAGGACAGCGTCGAGGAGCTGCTGACGCGTCTGCGCCCCCGGCGCGGCGACGCGCACAGCGGCGCCGACCACGACCACGGACTGGGGAGAGGCTCGGACACCGAGGTGGCGGGTGAGGACACCACGACGCAGCGTCAGCTGGTCCGCGCCGAACTCGACGTGCTCCGCGCCCACGCCGACATCTCCGCCCTGTCCCGCAACCGCCGCCTCGGCGACGAGGAGGACCGGCGGGAGGAGCGCAGCGCCCGCGAGTACCTCCACGCCTACCTGCGAACCTTCGACGCCGACGCGCTACCAACGAGCTTCATCGACAAGCTCTCACGCGCCGTGGCGCACTACCAGGTGACGGAGCTCGACCGCAGCCCTGCGCTGGAGGACGCCCTGTTCCGGGTGCACCTGGCCCAACGCCGGGCCAACGCGCACGTGCCGGTGATCCTCACGCTGCTCGAGCGCCGGCTCCACGCCGGTCCGCCCCTGGACCCGGCGCTCGCCGAGGAGCTGCGGCACACCCTGGACCGCCTGATCACCGCGACCCAGGCCCGTCAGCCGGTGATCGGCGATCTGGCGCGGCGGGTGCGCTACCGCTGCTTCGAACGCCCACGGCTGGCGGCCGATCGCACACGGGCCTACGCCCGCGCCCGTGACCACCTGCGGGCCCTCGCGGCCCACCCGACGCGCGCTGACCGTGACGAGCGGCTCAGGGACCTGATCGACGCCCCGGAGCCACTGCTCGGCCTGCTGGAGGATCCGGCGGTCACCGGGGAGATGCTCACGCCCCTGCTGGAGGTCCTCACCCGACGCTACTACCGCACCCGAGAGGTCGAACAGGTCAGCACCGTCGACCTCGGCAGCTCGACAGCCGTGGTCGCTGATTTCGTCGACCCCCGGGGGCGGGGTCGGGTGATCGCCCTCGCTGCCACCGCCGACGATCTCTCGGAGTCGCTGCAGGCCACCGCGCGGCTGGCCGGCGATCTCGACGTGGACGAGGTCGGTGCCGGGGTGGTCGCGGACGTGTACGTGACCTGGCGGGACGCGCCGACCGAGCTGGACCTGTTGGCCGCCGGCCTGGAGGCCGACCTCGACGATGCCGTGCTCCCAGCAGCGCTGCGGCGGGTGACGCTGTCGCTGACCGTCGCGCCGGGTGGTGATCCGGGTGCCCCGGAGCGCCCGTCCGTGGAGCACCTGACCTTCCGCCGCACCGCGCAGGGGTTCCGGGAACGCCGCCACCTGAGGGGCATCCACCCTCTGGTGGCCGGCCGGCTCGACCTGTGGCGCTTCGAGCGGTTCGCCCTGACCCGCCTGCCCTCCTCGGAACACGTCTACCTGTTCCACGCGCGCGCCCATGACAACCCCGAGGACGAGCGGCTGTTCGCCCTCGCCGAGGTCCGCGACCTCACCCCCGTCCGGGACGAGGCCGACCGCGTCGTGGGGCTGCCCGAACTCGAGCAGGTCCTTGCCACCGCCCTCGACGACCTGCGGCGCGCCCGGGCGATGGCCCCAGGCGGCAACGCGCCGGACTGGAACCGGGTCGTGCTGCACGTCTGGCCGACGGTCCGGGTGCCCGTGGAGGAGCTCGAGCCGGTGGTGCGCGCCGTCGCACCCACCACCGAGGGGCTCGGGCTCGAGCAGGTGGCGGTGCGGGCACGCTTCGAGCTCCCCGGGAGCGAGCCGCGCGAGGCGATGGTGCGGATGTCCCGCCCGCCGGGCCAGGGGTTCACCCTCCGGGTGACCGAGCCCCCACGCACGCCGCTGGTCAGCTTCGACGAGGTCAGCCGCCAGATCATCAAGGCCCGTCGGCGCGGCAGCGTCTACCCCTACGAGCTGGTGCCCCTGCTGACCCAGGACCGGTCCGCGCCGGGGACACCGGACGCGCCGGCGGGCACGGCACGCGGCTTCGTGGAGTACGACCTCGACGAGGACGGCCGGCTGGTCGTCGTGGACCGTCCACCGGGTCGCAACCGCGCCGGGATCGTGGTCGGCACCGTCACCACCCGAACCTCCCGCTATCCCGAGGGCATGACGCGGGTGGCGCTGTTCGGTGATCCGACCAAAGGGCTCGGCTCGATCGCCACCCGGGAGTGCGCGCTCATCAGCCAGGCCATCGACCTGGCAGAGCAGCTCCAGGCGCCCATCGAGTGGTTCGCGGTGTCCTCCGGTGCCCGCATCGCCATGGACTCCGGGACGGAGAACATGGACGGCGTGGCCCGCGTGCTGCGGCGCATCATCGAGTTCACCCAAGCCGGGGGCCAGATCAACGTCATCGTGGCGGGGATCAACGTCGGCGCCCAGCCCTACTGGAACGCCGAGGCCACGATGCTCATGCACACCAAGGGCATCCTGGTCATGACCCCCGACTCCGCCATGGTGCTCACCGGCAAGCAGGCCCTCGACTACTCCGGTGGGGTGTCGGCGGAGGACAACTTCGGGATCGGCGGCTACGACCGTGTGATGGGCCCCAACGGCCAGGCGCAGCACTGGGCCCCGGACCTCGCCGGCGCGATCGAGGTGCTGTTCACCCACTACGAGCACAGCTACGTCGCGCCGGGCGAACGTTTCCCCCGGCCGGCACCCACCACCGACGACCGCCACCGCGACGTCCGTGGCTACCCCCACCAGGTGGAGGGGCTCGACTTCACCACCGTCGGCGAGGTGTTCGACGAGCGCACCAACCCGGGCCGCAAGAAGCCCTTCGACATCCGCACGGTGCTGCGCGCGGTGGCGGACCTCGACCACGAGCCGCTGGAGCGCTGGCGCGACATGGCCGACGCCGAGGTGGCGGTGGTCACCGACGCCCACCTCGGCGGCTACCCCGTGACCCTGCTCGGTATCGAGTCGCGGCCACTGCCGCGCCGGGGCCCGGTCCCGGCGGACGGCCCGACGGGGTGGACCGCCGGCACGCTCTTCCCTCGGGCGTCCAAGAAGGTGGCTCGGGCGATCAACGCCGCCAGCGGCATCCGCCCGGTGGTCGTACTCGCCAACCTGTCCGGGTTCGACGGTTCGCCGGAGTCACTGCGGGAGTGGCAGCTGGAGCTCGGGGCGGAGATCGGACGGGCCATCGTCAACTTCGACGGGCCCGTGGTGTTCACCGTGATCTCGCGCTACCACGGTGGTGCCTTCGTGGTGTTCTCCACCGCGCTCAACGACCACCTCGAGGTCGCCGCACTGGAGGGTTCGCACGCGTCGGTCATCGGCGGCGCGCCAGCCGCCGCGGTGGTCTTCACCGGAGAGGTGAACCGGCGCACCGACCGAGACGAGCGCGTCGTCGCGCTGCGCCGACGGCTCGAGCAGGCGAACGGCGCCGCGCAGGGGCAGCTGCGCGCGGAGCTGGAGCGGGTGCAGGCCGAGGTGCGCTCACGCAAGCTCGGCGAGGTGGCGGCGGAGTTCGACCGGGTCCACTCGATCGAGCGAGCGAGGGACGTCGGGTCCGTCGACCACATCGTGGCGCCCGGACGGTTGCGCCCGTACCTGATCGACGCGGTGGAGCGGGGCATGGCAGCCGTCACCGAGCGCCCGTGACGCCACCTGCCCCCGCTCGCGTGCACGCGCGGCCGTCGACCGCCCGCCCGGGGGGCGACCTGACCTCCCGACGGCGTCGTCAGCCCGCGTCGCCTTCGGGGCGCGCCTGGCCGCCGCCGCGCAGCGCCACCGGGAAGCGCGGCGTCAGTTCGCGCTGCTCTGCTGCTCCGCGACCTGGCGGTGCACGTCCTCCATGTCGAGCGCCTTGATCTGGTCGATCAGGTCGAGCAGGGACTCCTTGGGCAGCGCCCCGGCCTGGTTGAACACCAGCACGTTGTCGCGGAAGGCCATCAGGGTCGGGATGGAACGGATCTGGAAGGCTGCGGCGAGCTCCTGCTGCTGCTCGGTGTCGACCTTGCCGAACACGACGTCCTCGTGCTCGCCGGCGGCCTCCTCGTAGATCGGGGCGAACATCTTGCAGGGACCGCACCAGTCCGCCCAGAAATCGACGAGGACGATCTCGTTCTCATCGATGGTCTCGCGGAAGTCATCAGCGGTCAGATCCTTCGTGGTACTCACGGGAGCTCCTTCGGCGGAGGGGGGACGTGGTCGGGTCGTCACATCAGGACCCGTTCAACGGAGGAGAACGCTACACACACCCACGACATTCCCGGATGCGCGCCTGCGTGCGGCAGTGGTCCACATCGGTGCCCAACACCCCGGCGTGGCCGTCAGCCCGAACGGCCGCGGGCCCAACGACCAGGGTGCGGCGCCGAGGTGACGGTGCCGTCTGGTCCCCTCCACGGCACCGCGGTCGGCACCTCCTGCGAACAGCGCACCGGCGTACGACCGGACGGGCCCCGGAGGAGCCGAACGCTCACAGTAGTGTTCACTTACGGAACGTCAGCCTACGGACTGTGGCGTATCGACCGCCGCACAGGGCAGGCCAGCGGAGGACCCGATGACCACCGACACCGCCCGCACCGCGGCAGCCGACACCCCCCCGGACGGCAGCACCGACCGTCGCAGCGTCGAAGAACGACGCCAGCAACTGGTCGAGGCCGCCCGCAAGGTGATGTCGGAACAGGGGCTCGACAAGGCGACGACCCGTGCCATCACCGACGAGGCCGGGCTCGCGCTCGGCGCCTTCCACTACGCCTTCATCTCCAAGGATGAGCTCCTCGAGGCGGTGATCGAGCGCATCGCCGGCGAGGTGGACGCCGTGCTGGTCCGCACCCTCGAGGCCGCGGAGACGCGGTCAGCCGAGCCGGACGGCCACGCGCTGGTGGTCGAGGTGCTGCGCCGCTTCCTCACCGACCTGTGGGAGTACTGCACATCCACCCCCGAACTCCATCTCGCGCAGTACGAGCTGACCCTGCATGCGCTCCGGGACCCGTCGCTGCGCCACCTCGCGCAGCGGCAGTACGACCTCTACAGCGCGACCGTTGCCCGGGCCCTCGGAGGTCTGAGCGATGAGCTCGACGCCGGAACCGCGGACGCCCTCGCGCGCTACGTCGTCGCGACACTCGACGGGCTGCTCCTCCAGTGGCTGGTCGAGGGCGACGACGCAGCTGCCGGCCTTCGGCTCGCCCGCCATCTGCGCACCCTGCCGGCGATCGTCACCGTGCACGGCGAGCCGCTCGAGTGACCGTGGCAGCGCGGTGTTTAGGGTCACACCCCGAGGGTGCGGCCGATGATCTCCTTCATGATCTCGTTCGTCCCGCCGTAGATGCGCTGCACCCGGGCGTCGACGTAGGCTCGGGCGATGGGGTACTCGCGCATGTAGCCGTAGCCGCCGTGCAACTGGACGCAGGTGTCCACCACCTCGCCGAGGAGGTCGGTCAGCCACCACTTGGCCATGGCGGCGTCCTCGACGCTCAACTGACCGTCGTTGTGCAGCATCGTGCACCGGTCGGCGAACTGCTGGCCGATGGTGATCTTGGTGTGCATCTCGGCGAGCTGGAAGCGCGAGTTCTGGAAGGCGCCGATGGGTCGTCCGAAGGCCGTGCGCTCCTTGCAGTAGGTCAGGGTGGCGTCGAACGCGGCCTGTGCACCGGCGATCGCGGCGATCCCGATGCCGAGGCGTTCCTGTGGGAGGGCCTCCATCAGGTAGACGAACCCCTTGCCCTCCTCCCCGAGCAGGTTCTCCTCGGGCACGCGGACATCGGTGAAGAACAGTTCGGCGGTGTCCTGGGCGTGCATGCCGATCTTGTCGAGCTTGCGGCCGCGTTCGAAGCCCTCCATGCCCCGCTCGACGACCAGCAGGCTGATCCCACCGTGGGCGGAGGACGGGTCCGTCTTGGCGCAGACGATCACCAGGTCGGCCTGGATGCCGTTGGTGATGAAGGTCTTCGCGCCGTTCAGCAGGTAGCTGCCGTCGTCCTGCGGGATCGCGGTGGTGGACATCGACGCGAGATCGGAGCCGGTGCCCGGTTCGGTCATGGCGATGGCGGTGATGATCTCGCCGGAGGCCATGGGCGGGAACCAGCGTCGCCGTTGCTCCTCGCTCGCATACGCCAGGAAGTAGGGCACGATGACGTCGTTATGGAGCGGGAACCCGACCCCGGAGGCGCCGACCTTGGCGAGCTCCTCGGTGACGATCACGTTGTAGCGGAAGTCCGGCACCCCACCGCCGCCGTACTCGGTGGGAACGTCGGTACACAGCAGGCCGAGGGCTCCCGCCTTCTTCCACAGCTCCCGCGGGACCAGGCCCTCGCGTTCCCACTCGTCGTGGAACGGCACCACCTCGTCCGCCACGAAGCGGGCGACCAGGTCCCGGAATCCGTCGTGTTCCTCGGTGAAGATGTCGCGCTGCACCCTGCGCCCTCCCGACTCGTGCCGCTGCCGTAGCGGAACGGAAGCCGCAGAACCGTTCCGCTCGCCGAACGGTACCGAACCCGGCGCGAACCGCCTGCGTCGCCGACGTAGCCCGGTGACGCAGGCCGGGCGAGGCTCGCCGGGCGACGCAGGCGGCCGCCCGCGGCCCGCTCCGCCGCCCAACCGCACCACGAGGCCGCCTCGGGCGACGCAGCCGGCCGCCCGTGGCCCGTTCCGCCGCCCGACCGCACCACGAGGCGGCCTCGGGCGACGCAGCCGGGCGACGCAGCCGGGCGCGGCTGGCCGGGCGACGCAGCCGGCCGCCCGTGGCCCGTTCCGCTGCCCAACCGCACCACGAGGCCGCCTCGGGCGACGAGACGGGACATCCGTGACCCGCCCAGCACCCCGATCCGGTGGCCGACGCCGCACCCGACGGGCTGCGACGGATCCGCCAGACGACGACCTGCGCGCTGGCCCGCACCGGCGCCGGCAACGCTAGGTCGGCAGGTGGCAGCCGAAGCCCGTCGCAGCAGCGCTGGTCGTGCCCCGCCACGGCCCCGCCGCAGCCACCATCCGTTCATCACCCGTGGTGCGACGCACACCGACACCGTGGATGTCGTTCAGCACCGCGCCGTCCTCATCGGCGACCTCGGGGGGCGAGAGCACCTCGAGGTGCTCCCCGGTCTCCACATCGATGACCAGCACGCCCGGCGCCTGTCCCACGGCGACATGGGGGTCTCCCGACAGTGGGTTCGGGCCCCGCTGGGTCACGTACGCCACGCTGCCGTCCGGCGCGAAGTCGAGGATGTCCGGGGTGTCGCCCGCGTCGAGGCGGCCGACCACCTCGAAGGTGTCGGCGTCGATGACCTGCCCGTCATCCGAGCCGCGGTTGACCTGCCAGAAGGCGGAACCGTCCGGGGTGAGCCGCACCCCGTGGGCATCGACGCCGTCAGAGGACGCGGTCCGGACCACGGAGAGGTCGTCGGTGTCGAACACGTACCACTCGCCCTCGCCGTCTTCTCGGTCCTCACCGAACAGCCCCGACCAGTTGGCGACGGCGCGGGAGCCATCCTTCGTGAAGCCGATGCCACAGTTGGCACGGATCTCCTCCGGGTCGTAGGCATGGACCACCTCGGCGCTGGAGGTGTCGAACACGAACAACCCGCCCTGCTCCATCCCCGGGCCGAGGGTGATCCAGGCGCGGCCGTCCTCGTCGTAGTCGTGGCACACCGGGGAGAAGGAGGGCCAGTCGTAGCCGGTGGAGGCCAGCAACGGCTCGATGTCGACGGTGCGGGCGATCTCGAAGCGTGGCGCGTCCGCATCGAGGTCGAGGGGGATCTCGACCAGCTGCTCCGCGCCGATCGCCGCAACCCACACCGCGCTGTCGTCGGGGGTGACCGCGGCCATGTGGGTGCCGGCACCGGTGGGCAGCACCGCCGCGACGCTGCGCTGCAGCGCGTCCAGCACGATGGTCACCCCACCGGCGGTCGCGGCGACGAAGGCGTAGCGGTCGCCCGAGTCGAAGTCGACCATGTGCGGCACCGTGCGTCCCGCCTCCGGGTCGAAGGATGGATCGACCTCGCGGAGCGCCTCCGGCGCCACATCGATCACCGCCACCTGCTCGTGGTCCTCGTCGTAGACGTGGATCCGGTCGGTGCCCTGGTCCAGGGACCAGACCTCGTGGGCACGCTCCTGCGCTGCGCCGGAGCACGCGACGAGGACCCCCACAGCAGCAGCGAGCAACAGACGGGTAGGGGTGGTGGTGGATGACACGGTGGCAGCCTCACGGGCGGATCGTCGGCGACTCGGACCGCCTCGGCCCGAGCGGCCGCGGACGCTACGCAGCCGACCCGGCAGCCTCCCGCGGGGCCAGGGAAACCGTGCGAACCGCTCCGAGGGTGCAGGGCAGCCGCGCCCGGGTCACCAGATGCCGGCCCGGTCGATCGCCACGATGCCGGCCGCGGCCAGCACCACCCCGAGGGCGACCCGCACCCACAGCGCGGTGATCTTGGAGGGTGGCACCGTGCTGCCCTCCTCAGCGCCGGGGAAGACCCCTGTGCGGTGGTAGCGCCACAGCGCCGCAAGGGTGCCCAGGGCCATCGCCGCGCCGACCGCCGCGAAGCTCCCCACCAGCAGGAACGCCCAGGATGTCTCGCCCACCCTCACCTCATCGTCGTGACCGTGGCCGAGTGTACGGAGCCCACCACGTCCACCCCGCCCGTCGTGCCGAAGTAGCTGCAGAGCGCAGACACCCCCGCGCAGACACCCCCGCGCACACCCCGACCAACCCGCACGCCCCCAGGAGCAGGACATGGCACGCATCAGCGAACCGCTCAACGTCCCGACATCGATCGAGGCGGCCTTCGATCACGTGGCCGACTTCACCACCAGCGCAGCGTGGGACCCCGGCATCACCGAGGCACGGCGCCTCGACGACGGGCCCATCGGGATGGGGTCACGATTCGAGGTCCAACTCAAGCTCGGGCCCACCACGGTGCCCCTCGTGTACGAGATCACCGCCTACGAGCGGCCCAACCGGGTGGTACTGACCACCAAGGGGTTGGTGCACCGCGGCGAGGATGACGTGCGCTTCCAGCCGACCGATGACGGCACCGAGGTCACCTGGAACGCGCTCTTCGCGCTGCGGGGGCCGGGGCTGCTGCTCGACCCGGCGCTCGGCGTCGGGTTCCGCAAGACCGCCGCGAAGGCGGTGCAGGGCCTCGAGCGTTCCCTGCGGGCGCTGGCGACCAACTGACCGCCAGACCACCACTGTCGCGCGACGGCCCAACGGCCGTCCGCGCGCACGCGACCGGGCGCAACCCGATGGTCCTCCCCCACGTCCTACGGTGAACGCAACGTCACCGCGGCGGCAGCGGGAACAGCGACGCCACGAGGAGGACCGGGATGCGCTTCGGCGGTGGCCACCGGTGGGACGGCAGAGCGGTCCGACGTCACTGCGTGACAGCTCGGGCCATCGCAGCGGGCCGGTGGCGCGCCGGCGCACGTCGGGCTCTCGGCATCCTGCTCGCGGTGAGCGCCCTCGCCGCCTGCGGTCCGGACGGTGATGGGCAGCGCCCCGCGACGGACGAGGGCGACACCACGGCGAACTCCGAGGTGTCCGGGCAGATGCCAGACGACGGTGCGCCCACGGGGGAGGACACCGACGAGCGTGCTGCCACCGACGGCACCGGCGAGGACCACCCGGCGGTGATCGAGGCCATCGTCGACGCGGCGGAGCGCACCGGGCAGGACGCCGACGACATCGAGGTGGTGGTCTTCGAACAGGTCACCTGGCCCGACGGTGCCGTTGGCTGCCCGGAACCGGACGGCGTCTACACGCAGGCGCTGGTCGAGGGTTACCGGGTGGTGCTCGACGTCGGTGACCAGCAGCTGACCTACCACGGCGCCGACGGGGATGCCCCGGTGCTGTGCGAGGACCCGCAGCCGCCCATCGACACCCGGAGCTGACGAGGGGATCGGCCTTCAGTTCTGCGTCGGGTCCTGCGGGAACGTCGCCAGCAGCTTGAGCCCGTCCGGCTGACGACGCAGGACGGCGTGCCACAAGCCCGCCGGGTCCTCACAGAAGACGTCGTCGGGAACCGCATCGAGCGGGAACCACGCACCCTGCGCGATCTCCTCCTCGAGCTGTTCAGGGCCCCAACCGGCGTATCCCGCGAAGATCCGCACGCGCTCGACCTCGGCAGCGGTCAGCACCGGGTCCTGATCGAGATCGATCAACTGGATGCGGTCGAGGAGTGCGGGGCCGGGATCGGGGGTGACCACCGAGGTGGCCGCGCCGAGGGCCAGCACCGCCGTCGGCTCTACGGGACCGCCCCCGAAGACCACGGCAGGCCGGGCAGCCAGCTCCGCCCAGTCACCGAGGGTGTCCTCGACGGTCACCGAGGAAGCGCGGTTCAGGACGACGCCCAACGCGCCGTCCTCGTCATGGTCGAGGATGAGGACGACCGCGCGCTCGAAGTTCGGATCGTCGAGGGCCGGCGTGGCGACCACGAGCCGGCCGGTGTGCCAGGTGACCATCGCGTCCTCCTCGGCCCCGAAGCTACACCGTGTGCGCGGCTCGGACAGGCCGGTGGGAACGCGCCCGTACCGCGGACCGGCGGCGGCGCATCGCCAGGGATCGCCGCGGTGGACATCCGCTGGCCCCGGGAGCTCCGCGCGGCTCAGACCGGGGTGGCAGGGCTGGCGGCACCGCCGCCGCCCGTCCCGCCGCTGGGGCCGCGGGCGAGGTTCGCGAACTTGGTGAGGTGGTTGAGGAAGGCGAGCTTGACCACCCCCGTGGCACCGTTGCGGTGCTTGGCGATGATGAGCTCCGCGATGCCCTTGTCGGGGCTGTCCTCGTTGTACACCTCGTCGCGGTAGATGAAGCCGACGAGGTCGGCGTCCTGCTCGATCGAGCCGGACTCGCGCAGGTCCGCGAGCTGCGGACGCTTGTCGGTCCGCGACTCCGGCTGGCGGGAGAGCTGCGACAGCGCGATCACCGGCACGTCGAGCTCCTTGGCCAGCATCTTCAGGCCGCGGGAGAACTCCGCGACCTCCTGCTGGCGGGAGTCGACCCGTCGGTGGGACTGCATCAGCTGCAGGTAGTCCACCACCACCAGCGACAACCCGTGCTTCTGCTTCAGCCGACGGGCCTTCGCGCGGATCTCCAGCAGCGAGATCGACGGGGTGTCATCGATGAACAAGGGCGCCTCCGCCAGGGTGCCCAACGCGTCCCCGAGCTTGCGCCAGTCGGTGTCCTCGAGCCGCCCGGTCCGCAGCCGGGAGGAGTCGATCCGTGCCTCAGAGGACAGGAGCCGGTTGACGATCTCCAGCTTCGACATCTCCAGGCTGAACAGCAGCGCCGGCTCATGGAGCCTGGCGGTGGCGAAGTGGCACACGGCCAGGGCGAGACTGGACTTGCCCATCGCGGGTCGCGCGGCCAGGACCAGCAGGTTCTGCGGTTGCAGGCCCGCCGTGAGCCGGTCGAGGTCGTCGAAACCGGTCGCCAGGCCCGTGACCTCGGAGCTGCGCTCCGCCAACGCTTCGATCTGCTCGAAGGACTGGTTCAGCAGGTCGCCGAGCCGCTCGTACTCGGAGGTGGTCGTGGTCTGGGCGACCTCGTAGACCAGCGACTCCGCCTGATCGACGATCGTGCGGGCGTCGTCGGTGCCCTCGTACCCCAGCCGTGTGACCGCCGTGCCGGCGTCGATGAGCCGACGCAGCAGCGCCTTCTCCCGCACGATGCGGGCGTAGTAGGCCGCGTTCGCCGCGGTCGGCACCGCCACGGTCAGATCGTGCAGCGCCGCGGGGCCGCCGACCTCGTCGAGGCGGTCCCGACGCGCCAGCCAGTCGGTCACCGTGACGGTGTCGACGGGTTCCCCCTGGCCGTTCAGCTCGCGCACGGCTTCGAAGACGACCCGGTGGGCGTTGCGGTAGAAGTCCTCCGGCGTGAGCGACTCGACCGCGTCGGTCGCCGCGCCGCGCGACAGCAGGGCGGAGCCCAGCACCGACACCTCCGCGTCCAGGGAGTGGGGCGGGACGCGGTCGTAGCTGCGTCCCGCGCCACCACCCGTGGGTGGCGGGGCGGTGTCGGGTGCTGGCGGCTCGCCGGGAGGCGGGGGGAAGGCGCCGCTCACGGGACGTCGGTCACCGGTGTGGCGACGGCCACGGTCTACGCCTCCCTCAGCCCGCCGTGGGCTCCTCGTCGACGGTGCCCTCGACCTCCGCGGCGACGACCTCCTCCGCAGCTGCCTCGGCCTCGGCCTGCGCACGCTCGTAGGTCTCCGCGGCCTCCAGCGCCTGCTGCGCGAGGACCTCCTCGTCGGTGTCGGTGCCGGCCGCCGCCTGCTCGGCCGCAGCGGCGACCGCCTCGGCATCGACCAGGCCGCCACCGGCATCCCGGCTGAGACGACCCTCCTGGTCGACCACGTCGACCACGACCGTCGCCGCCACCTGCGGGTGGACGTGGACCGGGACCTCGTAGGTCCCGATCTCCTTGATCGTGCCCTTGAGCTCGATGCGCTTGCGCGGGATGTCGTGGCCGCGCTCCTTGAGGACGCGCTGCACGTCCTGCGCGCTCACCGAGCCGTACAGGCCCCCGCGCTCGTCGACCCGCGCCGCGATCTTCAGGGTGCGCGCCTCCAGGGTGTCCTTGGCGGCGTAGGCGCTGTCCAGGGTCTTGGCCTCACGGGCCTTGCGGGCCCGGGTCAGCGCCTCCGCCTGCTGCATCGCACCGGCCGTGGCGAGCATCGCCAGGCCCCGCGGAAGCAGGTAGTTGCGGCCGTAGCCATCGGCGACATCCACGATGTCGCCCGGCAGCCCGAGGTTGTCGACCTCACTGGTGAGGATCACCTTCATCGTGGGACCTCCTCAGCGGGTGGTGTAGGGGATCAGCGCCATCTCGCGGGCGTTCTTGACCGCCGCGGCGAGCTGCTTCTGGCACGACGCGCAGGCACCCGTGGTCCGACGCGCCTTGATCTTCGCCCGCTCGTTCAGGAAGGGCTTGAGGGTCGAGAGGTCCTTGTAGTCGATGTACTCGATGCCCTGGGTGTGGAACGGGCAGGGCTTGGGTTTGCGTGGCTTGTTGCGGTCCTTGGGCTTCGCGTTGCGGGGCGGCATGGACGAGCTCCTTGTGCAAGGGCGCGGCCGGTGGGATGCACCGGCGCCGGGCGGGGATGGTCGAAGGGTGGCGATGACACTCGCGCGGCCCGGGACCGGTGTGTCGGTCCCGAGGCCAGCGGGGTGGGTCAGAAGGGGACGTCGTCGTCGGAGGGGGGCGGTGGGGTGCCGGCAGCGGCGCTCTGGCCACCGCCGGATCCGCCGGAGGTTCGGGAGGGCTTGGCCTGGGCCCACCGCAGGCTCGGGGCGATCTCGTCCGCCTCGATCTCCGTGGTCCACACGGTCTGCCCCTCGCGGTTCTCGTAGCTGCGGACACGGACGCGGCCGATGACCACGACACGGTCGCCCTTGTTCAGCGACTCCGCCGCGTTCTCCGCGAGGTCACGCCAGCAGTTGACGTTGAGGAAGGTCGTCTCCTCCTGCTGGTTGCCGGCGCGGTCGGTGAACCGGCGGTTGGAGGCGACCCGGAACGAGGCGACGGGTGCACCGCCCTGCGTGAAGCGCAGGTCGGGGTCGTCGGTCAGGTTGCCGATGAAGGTGATGATGTTGGACTCGAACGCCACGGTGCAGGCCTTCCTGATCGTCGGGGGTGGTGCGAACGGGCCGTCGTGGGAGGACGGGGCCGCGGCACGCTGCCCGCAGGCCGTCTCAGGCCGTCCGGACGCGGATCTCGGGACGCACCGTCTTGTACCGGGTGACGTCGTCGGAGATCTTCAGCTGTCGCTCGAGCTCGGTGACGGCCTCCGTGGTCGCCTCGAAGTCGAGGACGCCGTAGAAGCCGTGATCGCGCTTGTCGATCTCGTAGGCGAGCTTGCGCTTGCCCCACCAGGCCTCGTCGAGCAGGTTCCCGCCCTGGTCGGCGAGGATCGTCTTCGCCTTCTCGAAGGCGGCGAGGGCGGCCTCCTCATCGAGGCGGTCGGTCATCAGGACCATCAACTCGTAGCGGCGCATGTGCACCTCCTCTGGTCGCGCCGCCCCGCGCGGCTGCGCGGTGCGGGCCGGCCTGGTCACCCGGGTGGCGACGCGGCCGGCTCGGTGGCCCCCGCAGGCACGGCCGGCGCGAGTGCTCGCGTGCCGCCGCCAGGGGCAGGGGTGCGTCCGGCGAACCGCGCGTCCGTACGGGTACGTACAGCGTGCGCGATCCGTCGGTGACGAAGGGCGCGCGGCGCCGTGAGGCCCCGCGCGGACCGTCGAACCGTACAGCAGGCCCCTTCCTCCCACAACACGACCGACCCTACGTGCTCCCTGTGACGACCCGGAGACGGATCGACGCGGACCTGTGGATGACCCGGCAGCGGGGCACTCACCACTCCCGGTCCTGCAGGCCCGCCACGACCCGGCGGGCCGCCTCCCCCGGGGTGGAGGCGACGCGTTCGATCAGCGCGGCGGCGCCGAGCAGGGCCACACCACCGACCGTCAGCCACGCCCAGGTGGGCACGCCGACCACCACGGTGAGGGTCTCGATCACCACGACCGCCACGACCAACGACGCCCCGACCACCACCGGGCCGCGCAGACCCCGCACGCCGCCGAGGGTCACCGCCGCGACCCCGACGGCACCGGCGAGCAGGCCGTGCCAGCCGGGCCCGCCCCACACGCGCTCCATGACGGCCGGCACACCGACCAACGCCACGGCGGGGGCGTAGGCGATCCATGAGGAGGTGTCCCCGGCGCGACGCGCCGACGCGCCGGCGAGCGCCAGCTGCACGGCGACCGGCAACAGGAACAGGTCCAGCGCCGTGCCGGCGAGCTGCACCAGCAGCGACCACGTCCCGAGCGTCGCGATAGCCGCCCCGGTGTGGGCGAGCGCCCATCGCTGGAGGGCGAGACCGACGGCCAGGCTGCCGACACCCGCGAGCAGCAGCGCCGTGGCGCGCAGCACGCCCGCGTCCCCCAGCAGCACCCACCCGATCGGTGCGACGAGCAGCGCGACCACCGAGGTGGCGACCAGCACCATCCGGGGCAGCGAACGCGCGCCGACGCCGGCGGTGATGGCCGCAGCGGACCCGATCGCGAGCAGACCCGCACCCACCACCTCGACGTCCGCACCGCCGGCAAGCGCACCCGCGCTCGCGACCCGCAGCAGCACCAGGGCAGCACCCGTGGCGGCGACGGGGCCCCGGTCCCGCACGGCGTCCACGGCCAGGAGCAGCCCCATCACCAGGCTCGGGAGGAGCGCGCCGGAGGACAGGCCAGCAAGATCGCGGGCGAGGCTCGGAACGGCCGCGTCGACGACCTCGAAGGGCAGCAGTGCCCCCGCGGGCAGCGTGACGAACAGTCCGACCAGCACCGCCAGCACCCGCGCCGAGGTGGCCAGGGGGCGCGACCCCGCGCTGCTCCACGCGATCGCCACGGCCGTCACACCGACGAGGATGCCGACCGCACCGCCCGGCAGCCCCACGGCACGCATCCCCGTGTCACCCAGGCTGCCCACGAGGCCGACCAGCAGCAGTGCGACGGGCACGGTGAGCAGGCCCGTCGCAGCCAGCCCCCGGGCCGTCAGCGGTGCGAGCAGCGGCAGGACCAGCACCGGCGCGAGGACGGCCACCAGCAGCGCCTGCGCACTGCCGGCCGTCAGGCCCTCGGTGCTGCCCAGCAGGAACACCACGGCGACCAGGGCGACCCCCGGGTTGGCCGGGCCCGGCTCGGTCCTCCACGACGCGGCACGCTGTGCGAGGGGCAGGGCGGCGATGACCAGGATGCCGCCGAGCAGGAGGCGGTGATCCACGCCGGCCAGCAGGCCGGCGGCGACCAGGTGCCACACCACGAGCACCACCACCAACGGGACCGCCGGGCGACCCGGGACGCCGGGGCCGAACAGCAGGTCACCGTGCCGCTCGAGCCGCCACGCGACCGCGGCCCACGCAGCACCGGCGATCGCCACCGCGCC
Organism: Nitriliruptoraceae bacterium; assembly: GCA_003565155.1. Taxonomy (GTDB): domain Bacteria; phylum Actinomycetota; class Nitriliruptoria; order Nitriliruptorales; family Nitriliruptoraceae; genus T1Sed10-7. The sequence goes on from PXDB01000027.1 coordinate 62,631, forward strand.
GGCCACCACCGCGTCACCGCCCAGGGCGAGGGACGGGTCGAAGACCACCGCGGTCGCCGCCAGCGCCACCGGAACGGCGAGCACCTCGGCGGCGAGGATCGCCGCGCAGAGACCGCGACGTCCCGAGGGGGTGCCAGCCGGGCGTGACCGGTCACGGGCCAGCACCAGCCAGGCGAGCTCGAGGGACAGCCACAGCACGGCCGGGGTCCACAGCTGCACGGCGCGCGGCGTCGCGGGCGCCAGCACGAGGTGCAGGATGGCGAGTGCGCCGGTGACCAGCGTCACCGCGAGCAGACGGGGGTCGCCGCCATGGGCACGGGCACCCAGCGCAACGATCACGGTCACGGCCGTCGCCGCGCGCACCTGCCAGCCGGCGAGCCATCCCGCCGCGGCGGCGGTGGCGGTCACCCCCTCGGCGCCAAGGAAGACCACGAGCTCCAGACCGACCCCACCGACCACCGCAAGCACCGGCAGCAGCACCGACCCGAGGCGGACCGCGGGGCGGAGGTCAGCAGGCCCGTCCCAGGCGGCGAGGGGTGCGAGGGCGAGGCCGACGGTGGCGACCAGCAGGGCCGGCGGGACGCCGGACAGCATGGCGAGGCCCGTGGCGCCGACGGGGACACCGAGCAGCCCGATGACCGCGAGCAGCGGTGCGCGACCGAACACCGCGAGCAGCGGCAGCGCCACCACGCCGGTGGCGCCGACGGCGAACCAACGGACCCAGCCGGGTGCCCCGAACTGCAGCGTCAGCCCGAGGGCGTCGATCGGCACCAACAGCGCACCGAGGTGGAACAGGACACCGCCGACCGCGGGCAGGGTGCGCCGCAGACGGTCACCACCGATCACCGCCGCGACGGTGACCCCGCCGACGATGGCGATACGGGCCGTGGGCCCGAGGGCGTCCCACCGCACCGCCAGGAAGGTGGCGGCGGCCGCGAGCAGGAGCAGCGCGCCGAGACCGGCGACCCAGGTGGCCATCGGCACGCGTGCGACACCGCCGCCCCGGCGATCGGGCCTGTCGTCACCGGAGCCCGGTGGGTGGGCCGCGCCCGCACCCACGTCGACCGGCAGCGCACCTGCGGTGGGCGGAGCTGGCGGCCGCGGTCGTGGCGGCGGCGGGGGCGTGGGTGCGACCCGCTGCCCGTCGGCGGCACCGGTGTCGGCGGTCGCGGCAGCCGCGGAGGTGGACGCCGGCTGCTCGGGCCCGGTCGTGGTCGCGGGTTGGGGGGTGTCGGTGGGCAGCATCGCCGGCTCCTCGGTGTGTGCCTGCACAGCGGTCGACTCCCACCATCGCCCGACGGCAACAGCCACGACATCCGGGCCGGCCCCCACCCGCACCTGGGGGTCCCCCACGGGCTCCGCGCGATGCCCCCCAGAACGGGCCCCGAGGTGGCGCTCACCGCCGTGGCGATACGCACGGGGCGAAGGCCCCGCGACGACGCGAGGACGCGCCCGTGCAGGGACGCTGCTACTCGATGCCGTGCTCCACGGCGTAGCGGATCAGCTCCTGCCGCCGGCTGAGGTGCAGCTTGTCGAGGATGTTGCGGACATGGTTCTCGACGGTCTTCGGTGCGATGTGCAACTGCTCTCCGACCTCCCGGTAGGTGTAGCCGCGCGCCACGTGTTGCAGGACCTCACGCTCGCGCTCGGTGAGTGGCTGCGTGCCGGTCGACTCGCGCGACAGACGTCGGAACTCACCGAGCACCAGCATGGCCAGCGAGGGGGAGAACACCGGCTCACCGGCGGCGGCCCGTCGCAGCTGCTGCCGTAACTCGTCCCCCGGCGTCGACTTCGTCAGGTAGCCGATCGCGCCCGCAGCGACGGCGTCGAGGAGGTCGCGCTCCTGCTCGCTGACCGTCAGGATCACGATGCGGGTCAGCTCCGCACACGCCTTGGCGACCGCGATGCCGCCGCCACCAGGCATCTGCAGGTCGCACACCACCAGATCCGGCCGGCAGCGCTGCACCGCCGCGATCGCCTCCGGCGCGCTACCGGCCTCTGCGACCACCTCGAAACCGCTGCCGAGGTCCGCCCGCACCCCGTCGCGCCAGATCGGGTGGTCGTCGGCCAGCACCACACGCACGGGGGGCCGACGCGTGCTCGCCCGAGGAGCTCCAGCCTCGCCCACAGCGCACCTTCCAGCCGACTGCCCGGCCGCTCGTCCCCCAAGCGTAGGCCGCCCTGGCTGTCGGGGGCCGTCAGGGCTCCACGGGCCCGGTGCAGCGGGACCAACTAGGGTCCTGCCGCATGCCTGGCACCGTGCAGTCGATCGAGCGGGCAGCCGCGGTCCTCCGGCTGCTCGCCCAGAGTGCGCGGCCGCTCGGGGTCGTGGAGATCGCCAACGCGTTGTCCCTGCCCAAGGGCACCGCCCACGGCATCATCCGCACCCTGCACAGCGTCGGGTTCGTCGCCCAGGACAGCCGCAGCGGGCGGTATCGGATCGGCTCCGGGCTGCTCCGGCTCCACGAGCCGCCCCTGGACCACAACGAGCTGCGCGCCTGTGCCATGAACTGGACCGACACCCTCGCCGCGCGCACCGGTGAGGCGGTCCGCATCGGGGTGCTGACCGCCCCCCTGGAACTGACCGTGGTGCACCACGTCTTCCGTCCGGACGACAGCGTGCAGGTGATGGAGGTGGGCAGGGTGCTGCCGGCCCACGCGTGCGCTCTGGGCAAGGCTGTGCTCGCCTACCACCCCGACAGCCCTGCGCTCCTGCGGGACGCGGCCCTCGAGCCCTTCACGCCGCGGACGGTGACCAGCGGGCGTAGCCTGTTGGGCCAGCTCAGCACCGTCCGGGAACGGGGCTGGGCGGCCGACGTGGAAGAGTTCACCGGCGGCGAGGCCGGCATCGCGGTCCCGATCCGCGACCATGGCGGCGCGGTCGTCGGCGCGGTCGGGCTCGCGGGTGCACCCCAGACGGTGTGCGATGGGGGTCGCAACCCACGGCCACGACTGGCGGTCCACGTCATGGAGACCGCCCGGGCGATCACCGGTGAGCTCGCGATCCGACGGGAGTGACGTGGCCAACAGCACCTACGTCGTAGCCATCGACCAGGGCACCACCTCGACGCGGTGCATCCTGTTCGATCACGCCGGCCGGTTGGTCTCGGTCGCGCAACGGGAGCATCGGCAGTTCTTCCCTCGCCCCGGCTGGGTCGAGCATGACGCCACGGAGATCTGGCGCAACGTCGAGCGGGTCGTTCCCCAGGCGGTCAACCAGGCGCGTGCCAGCACCGACCAGATCGCCGCGATCGGTATCGCCAACCAGCGCGAGACCAGCGTGCTGTGGGAACGTCGGACCGGGCGACCCATCAGCAACGCCATCACCTGGCAGGACACCCGGACCGCGGGACTGGTGGAGCAGCTCAGCGCGGACGGTGGGAGTGACCGGTTCCGCGACCGCTGTGGCCTGCCGTTGATGACCTACTTCTCCGGGCCCCGCATCCGCTGGATGCTGGATCGTGACCCGGTCCTGCGTGAACAGGCCGAAGCCGGGGAGGTCCTGTTCGGGACCATGGAGACGTGGCTGATCTGGAACATGACCGGCGGCCCGGAGGGCGGTCTGCACGTCACCGACGTCACCAACGCCTCCCGCACGATGCTGATGGATATCCACGGCCTCGACTGGGACCAGGAGCTGCTCGACGCCTTCGGTGTCCCCCGGGCGATGCTGCCCGAGATCCGTAGCAACGTCGAGGTGTTCACCTCCACCACCTCGGTGCTGCCGGGGGTGCCCATCGGTGCGGCCCTCGGAGACCAGCAGGCCGCGCTGTTCGGCCAGACCTGCTTCTCCCCGGGGGAGGCGAAGTGCACCTACGGCACGGGGGCCTTCCTGCTGCTCAACACCGGCCCGGACCTGGTCAACTCCTCCCACGGACTGCTGACCACCGTGGGCTACAAGGTGGGGGACCGCGACCCGATCTACGCCCTGGAGGGCTCGATCGCCGTCACCGGCTCGCTCGTGCAGTGGCTCCGTGACCGGCTCGGGCTGATCAGCTCGGCTCCGGAGATCGAGACCCTGGCCCTGGAGGTCGAGGACAACGGCGGGTGCTACATCGTCCCGGCCTTCTCCGGGCTGTTCGCGCCCCACTGGCGCAGCGAGGCCCGGGGCCTGATCATCGGGCTGACCTCCTACATCACCAAGGGCCACCTCGCCCGCGCGATCCTGGAGGCCACCGCGTGGCAGACCCGCGAGGTGGTGGACGCGATGAACGCCGACTCCGGTCTCGCCCTGAAGGGGCTGAAGGTCGACGGCGGCATGACCAGCGACCACCTGTTGATGCAGACCGTGGCCGACGTGCTCGATGTGCCCGTGGAACGGCCGATGGTCTCCGAGACCGTGTCGCTGGGTGCGGCCTACGCCGCGGGCCTTGCCGTGGGGTTCTGGCCGGAGCTGAGAGGCTTGCGGCGCCACTGGCACCGCGCGGCGAGGTGGCTGCCGGAGATGGAGCCGGTGCGACGCGAGCGGGAGTACGGCAACTGGCAACGGGCCGTGGAACGCACCTACGACTGGCTCCAGCACGAGGACGACCCCGGGACCTGAAGGTCCCGGGGTCGTGGAGGTCGTGCCGCTGGTACGGACGACAGGTGCGGTGCGGCCGGCGTCTGCCGCCGGCCGCGACCACCATCGCGCTCAGCCGGCGATCGGCGTCGGGTCGGGAGCCTCGAGCCGTGCCTGCTGCGCCTCCTCGTCGGTCGGCGCGGCGTTGGCCTTCAGCTCCGCCTCGACCCGCTTGAGGTAGGCGTCGAGCTCCGAGGCCTTCTTCTCCTCGTCCCAGCCGAGCTCGGCGGCCATCAACTCCGCGACGGTCGTTGCCGCCTCGGCACCACGATCCTGGACCTCCATGTTGATGTGGGTCCGGCGGACCAGGAAGTCCTCGAGGTGCAGGATGCCCTCCTCACGGGTGGAGTAGACGATCTCCGCCTGCAGGTAGTCGTCCGCCCCGGGGATGGGCTCCAGCAGGCCGGCGTCCTCCTCCCCGAGCGCGAGCACGTCCTCCGCCAGGGCGCCGTAGCGCTTGAGCAGGTGCTCGATCCGTGCGACGTGGAGGTTGTGCTTCTCCGCCAGCAGCTCACGACGGTTCCACGCCGCCTGGTAGCCATCCACGCCGATGATCGGGATGTCCCTGGTGACGCACGGCCCGGCCTGCTTGTTCATCGACTTGAGCGCGTCGTCGACCGTGTCCTCGGCCATCACGCGGTAGGTGGTGTACTTCCCACCGGCCACCACGATCATGCCGGGCGTGGTCTCGATCACCAGGTGCTCACGGGACAGCTTGGCCGTCGAGTCGGCGTTGCCCGCGACCAGCGGACGCAGGCCCGCGTAGGTGCCGACGATGTCGTCCTTGGTCAGCTTCTGCTTCAGCACCCGGTTGGCCTGGGCGAGGACGTACTCGATGTCCTCCGCCGAGGCGGTGGGGTCGGACTTGTCGAGCTGGTAGTCGGTGTCGGTGGTCCCGATGATCCAGTGGTGGTGCCAGGGGATCGTGAACAGCACGCTGGTGGGCGTGCGCAGGATCATCCCGACCTTCGCCTTGATGCGGTCGCGCGGCACCAGGATGTGGATGCCCTTGGAGGCGCGGACGGTGAACTCACCCTCCTCACCCAGCAGGGCCTGCATCTCGTCGGTCCACACGCCGGTGGCGTTGATGACCGCACCGGCACGGACGGTGTAGTCCTTGCCGGTCTCCAGGTCGCGCACGATCGCGCCGACCACCCGGCCGGCTTCGCGGATCAGCTCGGTGACCTGGGCCCGGTTCGCGACGTGCGCGCCGTGGGCGGCGGCGGTCCGGGCGAGCGCCATGGTGTGAAGGGCGTCGTCGACCTGACCGTCGTAGTAGCGGATCGCACCGACGCACACATCCGGGTCCAGACCAGGGAAGAGCTTCATGATGGTCGACTTGGACATGTGCTTGTGGTTCGGCACGCCCTTGGAGGCACCCTTCTCCTTGGCGAGGATGTCGTACAGGAGGATGCCGGAACCCACGTAGAGCCGCTCCCAGCCCTTGTGGGTCAGGGGGTAGATGAAGGGGATCGGGCGCGAGAGGTACGGCGCGAGCTTCTGCATGACCAGACCGCGCTCACGCAGTGCCTCA
>PXDB01000056.1 GCA_003565155.1 Nitriliruptoraceae bacterium
CCACGGCCTGAAGCCGGCAGGCCCGACCCGCCGGAACGTCGCCACCCGCCCTACCCTGCTCGGCGTGCATCCCCTGACCAAGACCCTCATCGACCACTCACCGCCTGCGCTCAGACGTCCGGTGGAGGTCACCGCGCGCACCGTCGACCGCGCCATCGCAGACCGACTCCCAGGATTGGCCGCAGAGATCGCCTTCTGGGTCCTGCTGTCGACACCAGCACTGCTCCTGGCCATCATCGCGGCAGCGGGGGTTATCGGCGGCACGGTCAACGGCGGCGACTGGCAGGAGCAGTTCCTCAACCGAGCCGTCGAGGTGTCACGGGTCGCGTTGACCGAGTCGACCATCGACCTGGTGATCCGACCGGTGCTGGAGCAACTGCTCGTGGGTGGTGGATTCGCACTCATCTCCGGATCCTTCCTCGCCGCGATCTGGACCGCGTCCCGGGCGATGAAGGTGATCCTCACCACCCTGGCGATCGTCCACGGGCGCCAGGGATACCGCAAGGGCTGGCAGGACCGGATCCTGGGCTTCGGCATCACCCTCGCGGCGTTGCTCATTGGCATCGTGCTACTGCCACTGTTGATCGCGGGACCGAACCTCGGGGACCAGATCGCCGAGTGGGTGGGCACCGATCTGAGCATCTTCGCTGAGGCCTGGCGACAGCTGTACTGGCCGGTTGTGGTGGCGCTCGGGACTCTGACCATCGCGCTGCTGTACCACCTCGGCATCCCCGGCCACACCCGCTTGCGGTACGAGCTTCCGGGTGCGGCCACCGCGACCGCCGTCTGGCTGCTCGGCAGCGGTGGCCTGCGCCTGTACGGCACCTGGATCCTCGATGGCGACAGCGTGTACGGATCGCTCGCCGGACCGATCGTGCTGCTGTTGTGGTTGTGGCTCACCGGCTTCGCGGTCCTGCTGGGCGCGCAACTCAACAGCCAGTTGTGGCACGCTGGCCGTCAATCGACCCGCCGGGGAGACGATCCGACCCCAGCAACGAACGCGGATGCGCCCCTCCAACCCGCCGGATCAGGCGACCCGTCGCAACCCGGGGGCCCAACCCGGGCCACGCGACCAGGCACGAGCGAAGCGACCTCGGGCCACGGGACCTCGACCGACGAGACCCGCAACCTCGAGGTAGCCGACCACACGACCCTGGACAGCGAGCGCGACCACACCACCTGACGGTCACAGCACGTCGTGCATCACGCGACCAGCCAGGGAACCGCGACACCCCTCAGGCGAGCGGCACCGTGAAGCGGAACGTCGTGCCGACCTCGGGGTCGCTGTCGACGGCCAGCTCGCTGCCGTGGGCACGGACGATCTGCTGCGCAAGGGCCAGGCCGAGCCCCAGCCCACCGGTCTCACGCCGGGTCGGCGCACCGCCCCGGTAGAAGCGGTCGAGGACGTGGGGCAGGTCCTCGGGATCGATCCCGGGCCCATGGTCCTCCACGTAGATGTGCGCCCGGGTCCCGTCATCGTCGGCGCCGATGGTCACCGACGTGCCCTGCGGCGTGTGCTTGGCCACGTTCGTCAGCAGGTTCTCGATCACGTGCTCGAACAGTGACCCGTCCACGAGGACGCGGATGTCCTCATCGATCGTCACCGTGATCGGATGTGCCGCCGTCACCGTGGCCAGACGATCCAGCAGCCGCAGGATCGTCGACCGGAGCGGCAACGGACCGGGCGCCAGGTCGAACTCATCGCGATCCAGTGCGGAGGTATCCAACAGCGAGCGGACCATGACCGACAGTCGGTCAGCGTTGGCCTCGACCCGCTGGAGCAGATCAGCACGCCGCCCGGCATCCAGATCCTCCCAGCGACGCTGGAGCGTCTGGCCGAGACCAGCGATGACCGTCAAAGGTGTCCGCAGCTCATGGGACGCGGTGCTGACGAAGTCCCGCGTGCGTTCGTCCAGTCGCCGGAGATCCTCCACGACCTTGGAATCGGCTTCGAAGGCGGCTGCCCGTCGCAGCGCCGTCCGCGCGTGGTCGACGAGGCGCTCCACCGCTTCACGTTGCAGCGGTGTCACCGGCCCGTCGGTCGATACGGCGGAGAGCACGCCCTGACCGCCGTCACCGAGCGGAAGTGGCACGACCATCGCGCCACGGAACCCCCGGCCGTGATCATGGACACGTGCGTCCTCGTCAACCTCGTCGATGACGATCGGCTCCCGTTGGCCGAGCACCTCCCCCAGCAGCCCCCGATCCAGCGGCAGCTCCTGCTGGATCGGCTCGGAACCTGTCCGGGCACCCGCGATGAGCCGCGCGGTGTTCTTGTCCGGATCCGCCCGTCGGATCTCGACCAGCGCGAAGCCCACCGACTCCAGCCCATCCACGACCGCCGTCAGCACCTCCTGCGGGTCCAACGAGTTGACCCGCAGGACGCTCGTCAACAGTTCATCCAACGCGGCGGCCTGCTCCCTGCTGCGGTGAGTTGCGGCGGCCAGACGCTCCTGCCGATCCACCGCCAGCAGCGTGATGAGGATCACCGCGACCAGACCGAGCACCTGCAGGGTCCAGACGGTCCCGGACCCCACGTCACGCACCAAGAGCGCGCCGAGGTAGGCCGCAACCGCCCAGAGCTGGAACGGGAGGCGCAGCGGGCGTGGAAGGGTGTAGGCGGCGGCCAGGATCTGCATCGCCACCACCAGCCCGACCGGCAGGGCTGGTCCGTCGAGCACGAATGCCACGAAGGCGAACAGCAGGACCGGCGTCGACGCGGAGGTGGCGATGACCCCCGGCTCGGCAACTCGCTGCGCCCACCCGACCGTGGCGAACCACCGGGACGGCAGGACCGTCAGGACCGCGGTCACGAGGATCGCGATGACGGCGAGGATCAGGAAGGCGATCAGGTTGGTGATGCCGACCACAGCCGCGTACAACGCGAGCGCGACCACCGCGACCGGGCCGAGCCACACGACACTCCGACCGGAGACGAGCGGCTCCGGTCGCGCGCCGACCGGCTGGAGGGATCCTTCGGATGGCACCGTCATGTCCGCACATCCTGGGCCAGGTCGAAGCGCGGCAACTGGATCGTGGCCGGGTCGGTCGCCTCCAGGGTGGCTCCGGCTTCCAGGACCAGCTGCTCGATCAGCGATCGCGTGAGTGGGTCCCGGCCCTGCAAGCCATCGTCGACCGTGAGGACGACCTCCCGCGCGTCGATGGTCAGGGTCAGCGGTCCCTGTGCCTCCTCCAGGAGAAGCGCCAACGCGTACCGCAGCAGTTCTCCGTCGACGTGGATCCTCACGTCCAGGTCACGGTCCCCCGGGTCGATGGCGGCCACCTCGAACCGGTCGCGGAAGGGCGCCACCACGGTCCGCAGGTCGACCCAGTGTTGCCGGGAGCCCCGATGCGTGGCCTGGAAACGGGAGAAGTCGAGGACGACGTCGACGATCTGCTGCAGGCGCCCGGCCTGTCCGCAGAGACGGTCGATGAGACCGTCGCGGGCCTCCGGGGAGAGGGAACCACCATGCGCAACCAACGTGTGCCCGGCACGACGAACCACGGTGAGGGGGTCGCGGAGTTCGTCGGACACCTGGTCGACGAAGGCGGTCCGCATCGCGTCCAGACGGTCCATGCGTTGCAGCAGCAGCCGCTGGTTCTCCACACGACGCCGGTTGTCGAACGCCGCTCCCAGGTGGCCGGCGACGACCTCGATCACCTCGTGTTGCGACTCGCTCGGAGGGCCGACCGTCTCCGACGATCCGACGAGCACACCGACGACGTCGTCCTGGCTGACGATCGGCCTGACGACCATCGCCCCGATGCGGTCGCGGCCCGGGAGCCGATCAGGGTCCTGCTGGTAGTCGGTGACGTCGATGGTCCGCCGTTGCCGGACCGCCCGGCCGGAAACCCCCCTGGTCACCGGCTCCGGCCCAACGGTCGCCGGAAGGTTGTCGAGTCGTACGGGCATGAGCATCCCATCCCGGACGATCGCGACCCCGGCTCCGTCGAAGCCCAGTCGTCGCAACGAGCGGAGCGCCACCGCCGCCGCCTCCTCGACATCCAGATCAGCGATGTCCTGTGCCGCGGCCAGCAACACCGACCGACGTGCCGCCGCCTCCTGCGCGTGCCGCTGTGCCGCCCGTACCGAACGGACCTCCTGCTCCAACACCATCGAGGTGACCGCGAGCAGGGTGAGCAGCACGCCGATCAGCACGACCTCGGCCGGGGTCACGCCCATCGCCCACGCGGTCGCGCTCGCACCACCGATCAGCAACACGTGTGTCAGCGTTCGCAGTGGCTTCGGCACCACGATCGAGGCACCGGCGGTGAGGGCTGCGACCAGCAGCATGCCGGCGACAACCACCTCACCCACGCGGGGCTTCCCTTCGTGACGTCGGCCCTGGCTCCTCGTCCAGAAGCTTCCGGAGACTACTGCCGCAGTGTGGCGAGCACTGGCGTGATGGGGCCGATCACGCGGCTCGGGCGCGGAGGGTGTGGGATTCGAACCCACGGTACGGCTCACGCCGCACGACGGTTTTCAAGACCGTTGCATTCGTCCGCTCTGCCAACCCTCCAGGCTCCGTTGCCGGAGCGCGCTGCAGGCTACTGGCACCGTGCCGGTCCGCGACACCGCAGCGTGTCGCAGCGGGGTGAGGTGACGGGTCAACGCGCGAGCAGCACCTCTCGGCCGAGGTAGGGCTGCAACGCCACGGGAACCGCGACCGAACCGTCGGCACGCTGGTGCTGCTCGACCAGCGCGATGATCGCCCGCTGGACCGCCAGTGCCGTGCCGTTGAGCGTGTGGACGAGCAGGTTGTCACCGTCCTTGACCTTCATCCGCGCCTTCAGACGCCGCGCCTGGTAGTCGGTGGTGTTGGAGCAGGAGGTGATCTCCCGGTAGGCCTGCTGGCCGGGCAGCCAGGCTTCCAGGTCGAACTTGCGCGCCGCCGATGCCCCCAGATCCCCCACCGGGATGTCCACGACCTGGGCGTGGATCTCCAGGCCGGCGAAGATCTCCTCCTCGATGCTGAGGATGCGGTCGTGTTCGTCGCTGGAGGCGTCCGGGTGGACGAACGAGAACATCTCGACCTTCTCGAACTGGTGGACACGCAGGATCCCACGCGTGTCCTTGCCGTGCGCGCCAGCTTCGCGGCGGAAACACGGCGAGTACCCGACGTAGCGCAGTGGCAGGTCGGCCGGATCGAAGATCTCGTCCATGTGCAGCGCGGCGAGCGGCACCTCAGAGGTCCCGACGAGGTAGAACTCATCATCGTGGGTGGTGAAGATCTGCTGCGCGTCGGTCGGCAGGAAGCCGGTGCCGTACATCGCCGGCTCCTTCACGAGCACGGGCGGGATCACCGGGACGTGGCCGTGGCGCATCGCCACGTCGATGGCGTAGCGCACCAGCGCGAACTCCAGCAGCGCCCCGTCGCCCTTGAGGTAGGCGAACCGGGCCCCGGAGACCTTGGCGCCACGGACGAGGTCGATCGCGTCCGCGGACTCCAGCAACTCCACGTGGTCGCGTGGCTCGAAGTCGAAGTCGGGCCGATCACCGAAGGTGCGCAGCACCACGCCGTCGCCTTCGACACCGTCGGGCGCGTCGGGGTGCGGCAGGTTGGGGATGCGCGCCGCGGCGGCGTTGAACTCCGCCTCGACGGCGGCGAGTTCCTGTTCCAGTTCCCCGACCCGTTCCTTCAACCTCGAGGCAGCATCGATCAGCGTCTGGCGCTCGTCGGGCGCGGCCGGGCCGATGGCCTTGGATGCGTTCTTGTGTTCGGAACGCGCCGTGTCCACCTCGGCGACCAGCGCGCGACGGCGCCCATCGAGGTCCCGGACGTTGGCGAGGTCCGCAGGGTCGAGCCCGCGTCGGGACAGAGCGGCGGCGACCCCGTCGGGGTCGTCTCGGAGCAGGCGAAGATCGATCATCGTGCGAGGCTAACGCCTAGCCGCCGTCGCCCACACGTTCGCGCCACGTCTCCAACCAGGCGGCCGCATCGCGGTAGGCCGCATCGTCGGTCCGGATCCGATCGGCCTCGTCGGTCTGCCGGGCCCCCGAGCGTCGATAGGACCCCAGGATCTTGGCGTCGCGCTGGGTGCGCTTGACCGCGGCCAGAGCATCGCCGACGCGTTCACCCGACAGGTGCCCCTCGATGTCGAGGAAGAAGCAGTACTCGCCGAGCTCCGCCTTGGTCGGGCGGGATTCGATCTTGGTGAGGTTGAGGTCACGCTCGGCGAAGATCTCGAGCAACTGCAACAGGGCGCCGGGCCGGTTGGTCTCGATGAAGACGACCACGGAGGTCTTGTCCCAACCCGTCGCCGGGGGGATGTGGTGGCCGACGACGACGAACCGGGTGGAGTTCCCGGGGCGATCGCTGATGTCGCGGGCGACGATCTGCAGCCCGAACAGATCGGCCGCCAACGGGTTGGCGATCGCCAGATCCCGCCCATCGGACTCGGCGACGGACTGCGCCGCACGGGAGGTCGAAGCGACCGGGACGCGCTCGGCCTCCGGCAGGGTGGAGGTCAACCACCGGCGACAACCGGCGAGCGGGACGGGGTGCGAGTAGACGTGGGTCACCTCGTCGAGGCTCACTCCCGAGCGGGTGGCAGCGACCAGGGTGATCGGTAGTTCCAGCTCACCCTGGATCAGCAGGTCGGTCTCGAAGGCCAGTGCATCGAGCGTCGCGCTGACGGATCCCTCCAGGGTGTTCTCGATCGGGACGACACCCAGATCGGTGACCCCATCGCTGACGGCCCGCAAGACCTCGGTGACATCACCGAACGGGGTCAGTGCACCGGCGTCGTCGGAGCCGTCCAGCAGGCGGGCGGCAGACTCGGTGAAGGTCCCCGGTGGACCCAGGTAGGCGATCCTCCGGGTGGTGGTTCCGTCCATCACGACGCGCGCCGCTTCCGGCGGGGCTCGGGCTGGATGGTGGAGGGCGGTCGCCCTTCGATGGCCGCATCGATCGCAGCCCGCTCCTCGTGCGACAGGTGGTGCTCGCTCTCACCCTTGACGATCGGCTTGCCGTAGGACCTCGTCTCCGACCGGCCGTTGATCGCGGAGATCACCAGGCCCGTGCCGTGTTCATCGAGGAGCGCGGCGGAGAACGACAGCGCCCCACCCATATCCTCGAACGCGTCGTACCGCACGATCCCGACCCGCGAGGTCGTGGCGCGCAGCAGGTCACGCAGTCGCTCGGTGTTGGCGTGGACCGTTCCGAGATCCTCGCGGACCGCGGCGAGCTGTTCCGTGTGCCGGCTGAGCACGGCCACGACATCCTCAGCACTGTCCGGGAACGCCTGAGCGTGTTCGCGACGGAGCGCGGCCAGCCGCCGTGCGACGACGAAGAGCAGGACCGCGAGCAGCAGGGACACGACGAGTCCGACGATCGTCAGGATCGCCAAGAGCTCCGGGTCGAGGAGCACATCGGGCATCGGACAACCTCCATCGTCGCGCCGCCTTCGCGCGGCCGTCACGCCGTGACCCGACGGGCCGTCACCCGTCGGTCCCCGGACCCTATCGCGACGCCTGAACGAAGCATCGCTGCCGCGCCTCGCGGCGTCCGATGACGGCAACGCCGCCACGTGTGACCGAACAACGCGCGCGCTCTGCGCGCCTGTTTCTGGGCGCCTCGCACCAACGGACAGGTCGTGAACGTCTTCACGATGTCCGCGCTTGCCCCGGAAAGTCATCAGAACGTC
>PXDB01000104.1 GCA_003565155.1 Nitriliruptoraceae bacterium
CCCAGGGCCGGCCGTCGGGGGCCAGGGAGGCCGGGCCGGTGGAGCCCATGCACCCGCCGAGCACGTTGGGCGCCACCACGAACCACCGGTCGGTGTCCAGGGGGCAGCCGGGCCCGATCAGCCCCTGCCACCAGCCCGGGGTGGGGTGGCCCGGTTCCACCTCGCCCACCACGTGGCTGTCACCGGTCAGGGCGTGGAGGACCAGGACCGCGTTGTCCCGGGCACGGTTGAGGGTGCCCCAGGTCTCGTAGGCCATGGTGACCTCGGGCAGCTCCCCCCCGAGCTCGGGTCGCAGTTCCCCGACCATGGCGAAGCGACGGCGACCGATCGGGTCGCCGTCGCGCCAGGCTCCGGTCGCTGCGGGTGCGGTCACGTCACCCGGTGCCCGTCGCCGCGGCGAAACCGGCCTCGAGGTCGGCGACCAGGTCGTCCACCCCCTCGAGCCCCACCGACAGCCGCACGAGCCCGGGGGTGACGCCGGTGGTCAGCTGCTGCTCCGGGGTGAGCTGGGAGTGGGTAGTGGAGGCCGGGTGGATGATGAGGCTGCGCACGTCACCGATGTTGGCGAGGTGGCTGAACAGCTCCACACCGTCGACGAAGCGCTGTCCGGCCTCCACACCGCCGGCCAGCTCGAAGGAGACGATCGCGCCGGGTCCGCGCGGTGCGTAGCGACGCGCGTTGTCGTGCCACGGCGAGGAGGCCAGCCCCGCGTACCACACCTGCTCGACCTGCTCGTGAGCCTCCAGCCACTCCGCCAACGCCTGGGAGTTGGCGACGTGCCGGTCCATCCTCAGGCTCAGGGTCTCGATGCCCTGCAGCAGCAGGAAGGCGTTGTGGGGGCTGAGCGCCGGACCGAGGTCGCGCAGCAGTTGCACCCGCAGCTTGATCGCGTAGGCCGCGCCCTCGTTGCCCAGCGCCTCCCAGTAGTTGAGCCCGTGGTAGGAGGGGTCCGGGGTCGTCAGGCCGGGGAACCGCGCCGCGTGCGCCCCGAAGTCGAACCGTCCACCGTCCACCACCACGCCGGCGATCGCGGTGCCGTGACCGCCGAGGAACTTGGTGGCGGAGTGCACCACGATGTCGGCGCCGTGGTCCAGGGGACGGATCAGGTAGGGGGTCGCGACGGTGTTGTCGACGATCAGCGGGACACCCAGCCCGTGGGCCACCTCTGCGACACCGGTGATGTCGAGCACGTCGACCTTGGGGTTGCCGATCGACTCGCCGTAGAAGGCCTTGGTGTTCTCGCGGGCCGCAGCACGCCACGCATCGAGGTCGTCGGGATCCTCCACGAAGGACACCTCGATCCCGAGCTTGGGCAGGGTGTAGGCGAACAGGTTGTAGGTCCCGCCGTACAACGAGGCGGAGGAGACGATGTGGTCCCCGGCCTGGGCCAGGTTGAGGATGGCCAGGGACTCCGCGGCCTGGCCGGAGGCCACGGCCAGGGCGGCAACCCCGCCCTCCAGCGCCGCCACCCGCTGTTCCACCACGTCGGTGGTCGGGTTCATGATCCGGGTGTAGATGTTGCCGGGCTCCGCCAGACCGAACAGGTTCGCCGCGCGCTCGGTATCGCCGAGCGCGAAGGAGGTGGTCTGGTAGATCGGTGTCGCCCGCGACCCGGTGGTCGGGTCGGGGACGGCGCCGGCGTGGATCTGGCGGGTCTCGAAGGACCAGGTCGAGGGGTCGGGGCTCACGGATGTGCTCCTGCGTGCGGGTGCGGTTCAGGGGGCGGGGACGCTACGAGGCCGTGGGCCACGGCCGCGGGATCGTAGTGCCAACCGTGGGAACCCCGGATGCGGTCGTCCGGGAGGCGGGGCGCGCGACGCCACGCTCCACCCGTTCGGTCACGGCGCCTACCGTCCGGTAGGTCCACGGGGCCCGAGTGGCGCGGTGCGTGTGACCGGACGGTGGGCCGGCGTGGGGCGGTGGACCCGATCGGATTCGAACCGACGACTTCTGCCATGCAAGGGCAGCGCTCTGCCGGGCTGAGCTACGGGCCCACGCCGCCCATCCGGGCAGGCGTACGTGGCGCAGGGTAGGGCACCGCGCCGGCAGGAGCGGACCACCCGTGGTGCCGGGGCACGCCGACACGCCGTGCACCTGCACCAGGGCGCTGCACCTGGCGGGAACCACGTAGGCTGCGCGCACCTGGCGAGAGGGACGGAGGTCGGGCAGTGGGTGGCACGCGACTCGCCCATGCCCGCGTGGTCGTCACCGGCGCGGCTGGCTTCCTGGGCTCGCACCTCACCGACGCGCTGCTCTCGGCCGGCGCCGAGGTCGTGGGGATCGACAACCTGCTCACCGGCAGCCTGGACAACCTCGCGCACCTGACCCGCGAGGACCGCTTCCGCCTGCTCGAGCACGATGTCACCGGCCACATCGAGGTGGAGGGCCGCGTCGATCTGGTCCTGCACGCCGCGTCACCAGCCTCGCCGGTGGACTACCTGCAGCTGCCGATCCAGACCCTCAAGGTCGGCTCTCTGGGGACGCACAACGCGCTGGGGTTGGCGAAGGACAACCGTGCGGCGTTCCTGCTGTTCTCCACCTCGGAGGTGTACGGCGACCCCGACGTGCACCCGCAGCCCGAGACCTACCGGGGCAACGTCGACCCCGTCGGCCCCCGGGGGGTCTACGACGAGGCGAAGCGCTTCGCCGAGGCGCTGACCTTCGCCTACCACCGCACCCACGGGGTGCCGGTGCACGTGGTGCGGATCTTCAACACCTACGGGCCGCGGATGCGGATGGAGGACGGCCGTGCGGTGCCGAACTTCGTCCGGCAGGCGCTGGCGGGAGAGCCCCTCGCCGTCCATGGCGACGGCCAGCAGACACGGTCCCTGTGCTACGTGGACGACCTGATCGCCGGCATGCTCGCCGTGCTCGAGCACGGTGTGCGTGGGCCGATCAACCTCGGCAGCCGCCACGAGGTCACGATCACACAGCTCGCAGACGCCGTCATGGACGCCGTCGGTGTCCACCCCGGTATCGTCCACGTCGACCGGCCCGTGGACGACCCCGAGGTCCGCTGTCCCGACACGAGCCTGGCACGGGAGCTGCTGGGCTGGGAGGCGCACATGACCCTGGCGGAGGGGTTGGAGCGCACCGTGGCGTGGTATCGACGTGCTGCCTGATCGCGGTACCGGGCTCCCCCCAGTGGCGACGGACCTCCCCGGGCCGGCGGTGGTCGCCGGCGGCCACCCGGAGACCGTGGGAGCGGCCGTCGAGGTGCTCGAGGCGGGCGGCAACGCCTTCGATGCTGCCGTCGCCGCGGGCTTCACCGCGGCGGTCGCCGAACCCTGCCTCTCCAGTCTGGGGGGCGGTGGGTTCCTCCTGGCCCGGCCCGCGGCAGGGCCGGCGGTGGTGTTCGACTTCTTCGTCGACACCCCTGGACGCGGCGGAGGTGGTGGCGAACCGCCGGCCCTGATCCCGAAGACGGTGGTGTTCGGTGGTGCGGAGCAGGTCTTCCACGTCGGTCCGGCTTCCATCGCCGTGCCCGGCTGCCTGGCCGGCTACCTCCACGTGCACCGACGGCTCGGTCGGCTGCCGCTCGCCGAGGTCGTGGCACCCGCCCGCCGCAGCGCTGCTGCCGGGGTACGGCTGGGTCCCGGACAGGCGGCCGTGGTCCGCCTCCTGGAGCCGATCTTCTCCCTGACCGCCGACGCGCGGGAGCTGTTCGTACCCGACGACCGCGCCTTCGGCGATGACGACGTGGTCCGCAACCCGGCGCTGGCCCGGTTCCTCGACGCCATCGGCGCGGGCGAGGTCGCCGGGTTCCACGACCCCGACCTGGCCAGCATGCTCGCGCAGGAGAGCCAGGCTGCCGGTGGCAAGCTCACCGTCGAGGACCTGACGGGCTACCAGGTGGTGGAACGCCGGCCGCTGATCTCGCGCCACGCGGGCGCGCAGGTCATCACCAACCCACCGCCGTCCTACGGTGGCGCGCTGATCACCCGTGCCCTGACGCACCTCGCCGAGCGCGGGTTGGGTGGTCCCGTCGGCAGCGGTGCGCGGCTCTCACGGATCGCCCAGGTCCTCGCCGAGGTGACCGACGGCCATCGGCGTCGCGGCAGCCGGGGTGTCGACCCGGTTGCCCCACCACCCCAGCGACCCCGGGCCTCCCGGGGTACCACCCACATCAGCGTGGTGGATGCCGCCGGCAACCTCGCCTCGATGACGACCTCCAACGGCAGCGGCAGCGGTATCACCCTGGGTGGCACCGGGGTCCTGGCCAACAACATCATGGGGGAGGCTGACCTCCACCCGGCTGGCTTCCACCGGGCGTCCGCCGGGATACGGGTCGGTTCCATGATGGCACCCACGCTCGTGCTGGCCGAGGGGCGACCTGCGGTGGCGCTCGGCTCGGGCGGGAGCGAGCGGATCCGCAGCGCCATCACGCAGGTGCTCGTGGCGCTGCTCGATGACGGGCTGTCCCTCGAGGCGGCGGTCCGCACCCCGCGGGTGCACTGGGACGGTGAGCACCTGCAGGTGGAACCGGGCCTCGACCCTCGGGCCGTGGCGGAGCTGGCCGCGTCCTGGCCGGTCAACGTCTGGCAGCGCACCGATCTGTACTTCGGTGGTGTCCACGCCGTGGCGACGGACGGTGCCCGGGTCGGTGATCCGCGCCGGGGCGGGTCCACGGCCCTGGTCGGTGGTGCTGGTCCGTGAGCGACGTGGCACCCTGCACGTCCACGGTCGGTGACCCCCAGCGAGGTGCGCGGTGCTCCTGCTCCTGATCCCGGCCGTGGCCATCGCGGTGCTACTCGGCGTCAACCTCGGGTGGCAGTGGGTCCTCGCGCCGCTGCTCGCCGCGGTGTTACTGCGGTGGTCCATCGCCAGCCTGCGGGTACTGGTCACCGATGCGAAGCATCTGGAGGGCGAGGCCGGGGGACCTGCGCCGGTCGGCGCCGATGAGCGCACGCTGTTCTGGTGCGAGGAGTGCGGGACGGAGGTGCTGCTGCTGATCCGCGGCACCTCCCGGGCCCCGAGCCACTGCGGTCAGCGCATGCATGAACGCACGGAGATCCGCAACTAGTCGCGCATGTATCGCCCACAGGCCTGTGGAACAGCGCTGTGGAGAACGAGCAAGGTGTGGCCGGTTTTCCACAACAAGGGGACAGAAGTGCGCGTTAAGGGCACAGCCGTGCACGCCTGACGCTCGTTCGGGCGGCGCGGTGTCGTCTCACCGCCACCGCGTCAGGATGGCGAAACCCCCGCTGAGCAGGGCGAACCCGAGCAACAGGCCCCAGTTCCCACCGGGCCAGATCCAGGTGCTGGTGACGTCCTGGACGGCGGGGAGGTACCCGAGGAGGATGACGGCGACGCCGACCACCAGCAGCAGACCACCGGTGGTCGGTACCCACGACGGCGACGGGTTCGGCCGGCGTTCCGGTGCGTGGGTCTGGTGCGCGCGGGGTCGGCTGCGGCCATGACGGCGGTGCTTGCTCTTCGGCACGGACATCCCCTCGCTGAGGTGACCGGTGCCGCCAGCCTATCGCGGTCCGGGCGCCGCACACGGGGCAGCGACGTGCCCCGCGAGCCGTTACGCTCAGTGGCCGTGTAACGCTGACCCGGTGGGGAGGTCCACGTGGGAGTCCGGCTCGTCCGAGGGTTCGGCTGGACGCTGGTGGTCAGCGGTGTGGTCGTGCTGCTCTACGTGGTGTACCTGCTGTGGTTCACGGGTTTCGAGACCCAGCGCGCCCAGCGCGATCTCGAGCAGAGCTGGACGCTGGCGGTCCCCGACGCCGTCGTGGACACCGGCTCGGACAGCGCCGAGCCGGCGGAACCGCCGGACGAGGATGAGGAGGAGGAGGTCGAGGTCGGCTCGGCCTACGCCGCGCTGTGGTTCGAGCGCGACGGTGAGCGGATCATCAACGACGACGTGCTGTTCGTGGTCAAGGGCTCGACCCTCGAGCTGCTGAAGTCCGGGCCGGGGCACTACCCCCTCTCCGATCGCCCGGGTGGGGAAGGCAACCTCGCTATCGCCGGGCACCGGACGACCTACGGGTCGCCCTTCTGGTCGCTGAACGAGCTGACCGAGGGCGACACGATCCACGTGATGGACCGCCAGGGCCGCGAGTGGACCTACGCCTACCGCGAGCAGCGCATCGTCGCGCCTACCGACGTGTGGGTCGTGGGGGAGGATCCGCTCGGTGATGGCGCGCCGACCATCACGTTGACCACGTGCCACCCCCGGGGGAGCGCGGCACAGCGTCTCATCGCGTTCGGCGAACTCCTCGACGAACCCATCGAGTCGACCGCTACGGGTGAGACGCCCGAGCAGATCGTGACGGAGCTCACGGGATGAACGAACACCCACCCGAACCCGCCGACGCCGCGGCCCGTGCCGGACGGGGACGTCCACGCTGGCTGAAGGCGGTGCTGCTGACGATCCTGATCGCCGTGGCCGTGGTCGTGCTCTTCACCTGGGTGTTCCCCTGGGTGGAATCGATGACCCAGGACCCCACCCTCGGGGTCTAGCTGGTGCGGTCGCCGAGGTACTCGGCCATCGCAGCCAGATCGGCACGCGCCGTGGGGTCGACCGGCAGTGCCGCGACTGCGTCGCGGGCGGCGTGGATCCGCTCCCGGATCAGGGTGAGGGTCGCCTCCCGGGCACCGGAGCGCTCCAGTAGTTCCCGGCTACGGGCAGCGGCGTTCGCGTCGAGGGGGCCGTGCCCGAGCTGCGCGTCGAGCTCCGCCGCCTCCCGCGGTGCGAGCCGCGCCAGCGCCTCGGCGATCAGCACCGTCCGCTTCCCCTCGGCCAGATCCGAGGAGGTGGACTTGCCCGTGGTGTCGGGGTCGCCGAACACCCCGAGCAGGTCGTCAGCGAGCTGGAACGCCTGTCCGACGGGGTCACCGAAGGCGTGGAGCCCCGCCACGAGTTCCGGGCCGGCGCCGGCGAGCACGGCACCGAGCTCCAGCGGTCTGGCCACGGAGTAGCGACCCGACTTCAGCGTCGCCACCTGCAGGGCGATGGCACGGTCGTCGATGCCCGCCGTCGCGGCGTGGAGGTCGAGGGCCTGGCCCGCCATCACCTCCTCCCGCAGCTGGGTGAACAGTCGGAAGCCGGCGAGCAGGGTGCGTTCGGGTACCGCCGCGTCGAGGAACAGCTCATCGGCCTGCACGAAGGCCAGATCGCCGAGCAGGATGGCCACGGCACGGCCGTAGGCGTCAGCATCGCCCCGCCAGGCCGCGCAGCGGTGGCGGTCGGCGAAGGCCTGGTGCGCACTGGGACGACCACGACGGCTCGGTGCCTGGTCGATGACGTCGTCGTGCAGCAGCGCGCAGGTGTGGAGCAGCTCGAGCGCCAGCGCCGGACCCTCCACCGCCGACAACGCACGTCCACCCGCGGCCTGGAAGCCCAGCAGCAGCAGTGCAGGCCGGATGCGCTTGCCGGAGGCGGTGAACGCCCGCAGTTCGTCCGTCAGGGGGCCCATGCTCGGGTGGAGCTCCTCGAGACGGGGCAGGAGCTCGTCCAGTGCGCTGTCGAGCGCGGCGTCGACCCGACGGCGCAACGCGGTGAGCACCGCGGGTTCGTTCCCCCCGCCGCTCGCACCACCCGGACCACCCGCCACGGCGTTGGGCGCACCGGGTCCGGGGGGCTGGGCTCCGCCGATGGTCAGCTCCTCGTGGGTCGACAGCGGCTGCACGTCAACCGGGACGTCAACCACCGTCAGCAACGATACCCGTCGATCGCTGGTCGCTAGGCTCCGTAGGTCGGTGGAGGGTGACGGCGAGGAAGGCGGACAGGGGTGACACGACCGCCAGCCGTCGCCGACATCGACCGACCCTGGCTCGCCGCGTACCCACCGGGTGTCCCGCCGACCTACCGCATCCCACCGGTGGGGCTGCCACGGCTGCTGGACGACGCGGTCCGGGACTTCCCCACCTCGGTGGCCCTGACCGACGGGGACACCAGCTGCACCCACGTGCAGCTGCGCGACCGTGTCGGGGAGGTGGTGGCCGTGCTGCGTGCGCGGGATGTCACCGCCGGCAGCCGGATACTGGTCGCCACCGGCACGACCGTCACCACGGCGGTGGTGCTGCTCGCGCTGTGGCGGCTCGGTGCCGTCGCGGTGCCGCTTCCGCCCGGCCGTGATCCGCAGCGCACCGCCGCCCGCACCGTCGAGGTGGCGGCCGCCACCGGCGTGCAGGGCGCGCTGGTGACCGGGGATGTGCACCGGCAGCTGCGCGAGGCCGGGCTGGAGGTCGCCTGGGTGCTGGACACCGACGATCAGGGGTGGCTGGCGCCCCGACGGGCACGCCGCCTTCCCCGGCTGCGTCGCCGGCGGGCGCGGGAGGGGGACATCACCCGCCTGGCCGAGGCGGTCGTGGAGGACGGGGCCGAACCGGTCACGGTGCATGCGGCCGGCCCCGTCCCGGCGGATACACCAGCGGTGCTCGTCACCCGGTGGCGGGGCGGCGCCCGCCGCACGATCGTGCTGACCCACCGCAACCTCGTGGCGTCCACCTTCCAGGCACGCTTGTGGGTCCCTGACATCCAGGCCGGACGGGAGCACGTGATCGTCGGCGGCGACCTCCTCGGGCTCGGGCCGATGGTGCTGGGGTGGCTGGCCGGCCTGCTCGCGGCGGCCACCGTGGAGCTGGTCGCCCCGGAGGACACCGCCGGGCTCGCCCGTCGGATCGCCCGGCAGCGTGCCACCATCGCCGTGCTCGAACCGGCGCAGGTGACGGCGCTGCTCGACGGGTCCGATGCGGCCCGTCGGGACCTGTCCTCGCTGCGGGTCGTCCTGGCCACCGGTGCCCCTCTCGACACCGAGGTGGTGCTGGAGCTGGAACGGCGCAGCGGTGGCGCCCGCGTGCGGGAAGGCTTCGGGGTCACCGAGGCCGGTCCGATCACCCACGCCCAACCGGTCTACGGCCGCAGCACCCCGGGGGCCATGGGCCTGCCCGTGACCGACACCGTCGCCGTGGTGGTCGACCCGGGCGACCTCGGCCGCCGGTGTGCACCGGGTGAACCCGGACGGCTGCTGCTCGCCGGCCCCCAGGTCGCGGCCGGCTACCTCGACGATGCCGAGGCCGACGCGGAACGTTTCATCGACGGGTGGCTGATCACCGACGACCTGGCGACCGTGGACGAGGACGGGGTGTTCACCCACCTCGGCCGTCGTGACGAGGTGCTCACCGGGCCCGACGGCGCCCCCATCGCACCCCGGCGCGTCGAGGCGGTGCTGGAACGTCACCCGGGGGTCCGCCGCGCCGGCGTCACCACCGATGCGGACACCGGTGCCCTCATCGCGGCGGTGACCACCGCACGACGCGGCCGGCCCGAGGCGGAGGAACTCCTGGCACACTGCCGGGCGCACCTGGAGGCCCGCCTGCTCCCCGAGCGGGTCACCCTGGTGGAGGAACTCCCCGAGGACGAAGCCGGCGGGGTCGCACGCGAGCTCCTGCGGACCGTGCTGGCGGAGAGGTGATGCCCGTGGCCGCGACCGCATCCGCTGGCCGGGCAGGCACCCGCCTGCTCATCATCGACAACTACGACTCCTTCACCTACAACCTCGCGCAGGAACTCGGTGAGCTCGGCGCCGACATCGAGGTGGTCCGCAACGACGCCTTCACGATCGCCGCGCTGCTCGACGACCTGCCCGACGGCGTCGTGATCTCGCCGGGTCCCGGCGACCCCGGCGACGCCGGGTTGTCCAACGAGGTGATCCGGGCGGTGGCCGGGGTGCGTCCCCTGCTCGGGGTGTGCCTCGGGCACCAGTGCATCGGCGAGGTGTACGGCGGCGAGGTGGTGCGCGCGCCGGTGCTGATGCACGGCAAGACCTCGCCGATCTACCACCGCCGGGAAGGCGTGTTCACGGGGCTGTCGGTGCCCTTCGACGCGACCCGCTACCACTCGTTGATCGTGGACCGCGCGAGCCTGCCGAACGTGCTGAAGGTCACCGCCGAGACCTCGGACGGGCTGATCATGGGGCTGGTCCACCGGGAGGTCGACGTCGAGGGTGTGCAGTTCCATCCGGAGTCGGTGCTGACCAGCTCGGGGCTGCACCTGCTCGGCAACTTCCTCGACCGGTGCGTCGCGGCCCGCGAGGACCCCGCCGCTGTAGCCCGGTCACCCGTCGGCGTCGACGCCGGCCTCGCCCGCACCTAACGCCGCCAGGGCCTCCTCGAGGTCGTTGACGCCGACCACCTCGAGGTCCTCGGGGATCCGGCCCTCGAGCAGGTCGAGCTGCGCCTGTGGCACCAGGACGAGTTCCGCCCCCGCACGCTCGGCGGCCCTGAGCTTCTCCGGGACACCGCCGACGGGCCCGACACGACCGTCGGCGTCCAGGCTCCCGGTCCCGGCCACCCGGCGGCCGGCCAGCAGGTCCTCCTCGCTGAGCAGGTCGTACATCGTCACCGCGACCATCAGTCCGGCGCTCGGACCCCCGATCCGTGTGCCCTCCTGCAGGGACACGGCGAAGGGCAGGCGGGCCTCGTCCACCGCCGTCTGGATCCCGATCCCGAGCCGGGGTTCGGTGACGCCGCCGAAGGTGGCGAGCTCGAGGTCGACGTCACGTTCCGTGCCGGCGTGCCGCACGGTCAGGGTGAAGCGGTCGCCTTCCGTGCCGGCACGCGAGAGGGCCTGGAGCTCCTCGGCGGAGGCCAGGGGCTCGCCGTCAACGGCGACCACCACGTCGCCGGGGGACAGCTGACCGCTGGCGGGGCTGCCCGGCAGCACCTGGACCACCACCACCTCGGTGACCAGCTCGGTCTCCACCCCGGCGGCGGCGGCGCCCACCGCCACGGCGACGTCGAACTGCCGGGCGAAGCGTTCCCGCTCCAGACGCCGTACCTCATCGCGGTCCACATCCGGGGGGTACACCTCGCGTTCGGGGACCAGCTCCCGTTCACCGGAGAACAGCGCACCGAGCGCCGGCACCGTCGGCTGCTGCCGGAACAGCACGGTCAGCAGCAGCAGGTCACCGTCCAGCTCCGTGGTCTCTGCCCCCTCCACCTCGATGAGCGTGGGGATCGAGGTGGGCGTGCCGGGCACGTACTCGATCAGCGGCAGGGGGACGACGAAGGCGGCCCAGGCCACCAGCGCCGCCGCGGCGGCGTGGAAGGCGGCCCGCCACAGGCGGACGCGCAGCCCGGGGCGTTCCATCAGCGTTTCCCGTCCCGCCGCAGCCGCGCGATCGCCCGGGCGATCTCGCGTTCGGTGACCGCCCCGATCGTGCGTCCCTCCCGCACGATCCGGACCACGTGGTGGTCGCCCTGGAAGGCATCGATGAGCGTGTGCAGGTCGTCGGTGAGCGTGACCTCCGGTACCGCATCGAGCGGCTCCGCCAGCTCGGCGAGCCGGGCGTCCGGTGGCCACTGCGGCCCCTCCCCCGCACCGAGCAGGGCGTCCCGTTCCACGACACCGACCAGGTCCGTGTCCTGGTGCACGGCGTGGAGGTCACCACCGTTGACGACCCGTTCGCGGTCGAGCTCCGCGAGCGGCTGCTCGGCGGGGAGCGGGACCGGAGGCAGTGCCAACAGGTCCACCACCCGTCGGCCCTCGAGTACCGCGTTCAGCTCCGCCTGCCGGAGTTCCGTGGCGGCCGCACGGATCAGGAACACCCCGGACAGTGCGAGGGCGGCGGTGACCAGGCTCGCCTGGGGACCACCGCGCACCAGGGTGGCGACCCCCACCGCGATCAGCACCACGCCCAACAGCTGTCCCGCGCGCACGGAGATCCTGAGCGCCCGCAGGCGGTCACCGGTCAGCATCCACAGCAGTGCCCGCAACACCCGGCCGCCATCCAGCGGCGCGCCCGGCACCAGGTTGAACACCGCCAGGATCAGGTTCCACCAGCCGAGCACGCCGGCGACCTGTGCGACCGGACCGGCCACGGCGGCAGGCAGCGCATCGTCGGCGAAGGTGGACAGCAGGCCGAAGACCGCCGCACAGACGAGGCTGATCCAGGGACCCACGGCGGCGACCGCGAGCTCGTCACGGGCGGACTGGTCCTCGGCGTGCAGCTCGGTGACCCCGCCGAACAGCAGCAGGGTGATGCCCTCCACCTGCATGCCCCGGAAGCGGGCCTCCAGGGCGTGGCCGAGCTCGTGGGCCAGGGTGGTGAGGACCACCAGTACCGAACCGACCCCGGCCATCACCAGCGCGACGAGCAGGTCGTGGTCCGCGCGGAACAGGCCCGTGAAGGCCCAGGCGACGAGGGCGACGAGCACCAGGATGGAGAGGTCGAGCCGGATCTCGACACCGGCGAGGCGTCGGCCGGGCAGGGTGCGCGTCTGCATGCGCAGACGGTACCGGCGTGGGAGATCGGCCACCGTCGCACGACCGCCCCGACCTCGCTTCCTTCCGCCGTGACGCGGCGTTACCGTAAGGAGGTCCGCATCGCAGGCGCGCGGCGCGCGGGACCGATCCAGGTGCGGCATCTCGACCGAGGCACCGAGGGCAGATGAACACCATCGATCAGGCCACCATCCACGAGTTGCTCGAGCTCGGCGACGAGCAGGGCATGCTGTCCTTCTACGTCGGGCACGTCCCCGCGCAGGCTGCGGATCCCCAGCCGACCGCCCCGATCGAGCTGCGCAACCAGGTCAAGGCGTTGCGCGCCCGTCTGAAGGAGGGGGACCGCGGGCTGGCCCAGGCGATCGAAGCCCGGCTGCGCAAGCTCGACGGCGCGCTGGACCAGCTCGTCGACCCGAAGGAGCCGGGCCGCGGCCGCGCGCTGTTCGTCGGGGTCGCTTCCGGCGAACAGCATCGTGTGTCCCTGCCGCTGCCCTTCCGGGAGCGGGTCGTCCACGACGACACCGCCTACGTCCGCCCCCTGGTCGCAGCCCTCGACGAGGGCCGGCCCGCCGTCATCGTGGTCGTCTCCCGGTCCGGCGTGCGGGTACTGCGCTGGGCGACGGGCGACGCCAAGCTGACCGAGGAGGCGCGGTTCGAGCCGGACGAGGAGCTGTTCCGGGACGACTCCAGCGGTCCCGCGAGCTCCAACCCGCAGCGGGCGATGTACGCCCGGTCCGATCGTGAGGGCTACGAGGAGCGGGTCGCCCAGCATCGGCACCGGTTCTTCAAGCAGGTCCTCGACGACGTGGTGCAACGCGCCGAGGCCGAGGGTGTCGACCGTCTGGTGCTCTCCTCCTCCCCGAAGCTGCGCGACGAGGTCCGTGAGCTGCTGCACCCCCACGAGGGCCTCAGGGTCCTGGTCACCGACCAGTCCTGGGAGTCGTCCGCACCCCACGAGATCGCCGCCCACGCCTGGCCGCTGCTGCGCAGCGTCCACGCGGAGCGTGAGCGAGGGCTGGTCCACGCCGTCACGGAACGGGCGCTGGCCGGCGGGCCGGGCGCGCTCGGGCTCCGTCACGTGTGTGATGCGCTCAACGCGGGCCGCGTCGAGCATCTGCTCTACGACGACCAGCTGGTGCTGGAGGGCTTCCGATCCTCCGAGGGCACCCTGCACGCCCGCATCGAGGGGCAGGCGGCACAGGCGGAGCTGTCCTTCGAGCGGGACCCGCTGTTCGTGGAGCACATGATCGAACAGGCCCTGGCGACCAAGGCTCTGGTCACCCCGCTCGGCGCCGACGCGGCTGCGTCGCTGTCGGAACACGAAGGTGTGGGGGCGTTGCTGCGATGGTGAGCCCACAGCAGGCGCGCGCCCGCGCCGATGCGGTCATGGAACTGCACGAGGCCGGCGAGTTGGACGCCGCCCTCGAGGAGGTCCGCGCGCTCCTCGAGCAGCTCAGCGAGGGGCACGACCTGGCCGACCCGGTGCTGCGGGAGTCGCTGTACGCGGCCAGGTTCGAGCACGCGGTCCTGCTCACCGAGCTCGGGGACCTCGACGCCGCCGCGGAGGCCTACGCCGTCGCGGCCCGGACCCCGGCCGACCTCGACGACCCGGACCAGCGGCACGAGATCGCCCTCGCCCGGCTGAACCAGGGGATCTGCCTCGATGCCGTGGGCGATCACGCCGCCGCGCTGGAGGTGTACACCGACCTGACGGCACGGTTCGCCGAGGCCGACGATCCCGTCACGGCCGATCAGGTGGCGCGGGCCCGGGTCAACCACGCCGCCGCCCTCCTCGCCCTCGACCGGGCCGAGGAGGCTGCCGACCAGGCGGCGAGCATCCGGGACAGCCTCGATCCCGGGGACGTCCTCAGCTCCGAGCAGCACGTCATGGCCGCACGGCTGCGGGCACAGGCCCTGCTGCAGCTCGATGCGGTGGAGGACGCCCTGGATGAGCTGGCCCGCCTCGAGGTGGTCAGCCGCGAGGACCCGGCGACGCGGGCACAGCTCGCCGCTGCCGCCCACGAGCATGCCGAGTTGCTCGCCGACACCGGCCGGCTGAGCGACGCCCTCGAGGTGCTCGACGCAGCCCTGTCCGACGCCGATGCCGAGCTCGATCCCGAGGTCAGCGAGGTCTTCGGTGAGCTCCGTGAGACCCGTCGGCGGCTCTCCGGTCGTTGAACGGTCCCTCGGCGACCGCATCGGTGTCGCTCAGCGCGGCCATCAGCTGCTCCCGCGCCCGGGCGACCCGTGACCGGATCGTGCCCACGGGCACCTCGAGGACCGCCGCGGCCTCCGCGTAGGGACAGCCGAGCACCTGGGTGAGGACGAAGGCCGCGCGGCGGTCCGGCTCCAGCTCCGCGATCAGCTCGCGGACCGCGAGGGTGCCGGCGTGACCCTCATCCTGAGTGGGCGCGACGGTGGGCGCGACGGTGGCCGCGGGGGTGTTGCGCCGCTGGCGTTGCCGACGCCGGATCTCGTCCGCGGCGACCCGGCGGGCGATCGCCAGCAGCCAGGTCCGCGCGCTGGCCTCGCCACGGAAGCTCGCCGCCGACCGCAGCACCCGCAGGTACACCTCCTGGGTGAGGTCGTCGGCCGCACCGGCGTCGACCAGGTGCGCGACGAAGCGCCACACGTCCGCCTGGGTCGCGCGGACGAAGGAGGAGAACGCGAGCCGGTCTCCGCCGGCCGCGTCGCTGAGCAGTCCGTCGAGCCCATCCATGCCGCCATCGTAAGGTCTGCGCACCACCCCGTTGTCCGCCTGGTGCCCTGGCATCCGGGTCCCGATGGGCCCGCCGCGTCGTCCGTCAGGCGCACGTGACGGAACCCGGTCGGTGCCCGCAGCGACCACCTGCACGGTGCCACCCAGGGAGAGCCGACGTGACCGACAGGCCGGAGCAGCGCAGGACCAACTGTGCCGAGGTGCGCGAGGAGCTCTCCGCGCGGCTGGACGGGGAACGTGCGCTGCTCGACGACGCCGTGCTGGGCGCGCACCTGGTCGAGTGTCCCGCCTGCGCGCGGTTCCGGACCGGGCTGCCGGCCCTCAACCGGCGCGTGCGCGTCGCCTCGGCGGCCGAGGTACCGGACCTGACCGCGCAGGTGTTGTCCGCGGCTGCGGCACCCCGCGAGGTCCGGGACCGGCGTACCACCACCTGGCTCCGCGGCCTCGTCGCCGTGGCGGGCGGCGTGCAGGTGCTGTTGGGTGTCGCGACCCTGCTGGCGATCACCGGACCCGACCTGCACGTCGGGCGTGAACTCGGCGCGCTGCAGGTCGCGCTCGGCGTCGGCCTGCTGCTGGCCGCCCACCAGCCGCTCCGGGCGGCGGGGGTGCTGCCGATCGCGGGGGTGGTGGTGCTCCTGACCGCGGTGGTGGCAGCGGTGGACGTGGCCTCGGGCGCGACCAGCCTGGCTGCGGAAGGGCGCCACCTCGGTGAGGTCTTCGGCCTCCTCGCCCTCTGGCAGCTCCACCGACGCACCGGCGTCGCATCCGTGGCGCGCAGGGGCGCGGGGGTAGCCGCATGAGCGCTGTGGTGCGTGGACGGGGGTCCGGTCGGCTCCGCAGCGGCCTGCTGCTCGCTGTGCTCGTGGCGGCCTGGACCCTCGCCTGGGCCGCACCCGCTGACGCCCACGCCTACCTCACCGACGCCGAGCCCGCCGACCGCGCGGTGCTGGAGGAGGCACCGCGGCAGGTCCGCCTGACCTTCAACGAACCGGTGCAGTTGCCCACGGGCGGTCTCCGGGTGCTGGACCAGGACACCAACCGGGTGGACCTCGGGGTGGTGGAGGACGACGACCCCACCAGCGTGGCCGTCGAACTGCCCGACGACCTCCCCGACGGCGGCTACTTCGTGGCCTGGCGCGTCATCTCCGCTGACAGCCATCCGGTCGGCGGGGTCCGGACCTTCACGGTCGGTGACGCACCGGAGGTCGACGCTGAGACGATCGCCGGTGCGGTCGACAGCGGCGAGGCGGACGCCGCCCTGCAGCTCGGTCGTCTGCTGCGGGCCCTGGCCTACGCCGCGACCCTGGTCGCGGCAGGGGCTGCGCTCACCGGGTGGCGGATGACCGCCACGACCGGGCAGCGCGCAGCCGCGACCCGGCTCGCGGGTCAGGCCGCCCTCGGTGGGCTGGTCGTCGCGTTGCTCTCCCTTCCGGTGCAGTTGGTGGCGGTCCTCGGAGAGGTCGGTGCACTGGCCTCCACGGTGGCCTGGCAGGAGGTGCTCGCTTCCTCCTTCGGCCGCTCCAGCCTGGTGCGCTCGGCCGGCCTGGCCCTGCTCCTGCTCTGCTTCGTGGCGACCCGCGACGCGCCGTGGCGTCACGCGGTCGCGACCGGTGCCGGCACGGTGGCGGTGGTCAGCTGGGTCCTCGACGGGCACCAGCGCACGGTGGAGCCGGCATGGTTGCTCATCGGCGGTGATCTGCTCCACCTCGGTGCCGCCGCGGTGTGGCTCGGTGGCCTGGGTGTGGTCGCGAGCCTGGTGTGGCGCCGTCCCCGCGGCGCGCACGGGGCAGCGGACGCACCGGGTGCGGCGACCTCGCTCGCCACCCTGATCGCACGGTTCTCCTCCGTCGCCCTCATCGCCGTGCTCGGCGTGACCGTCGGCGGTGTCGCCATGAGCGCACCGTTGCTCGGCGAACCCGCCGCGTTGCTGGAGACCCGGCACGGGCAGCTCCTGCTGGCCAAGGTGGGCGCGGTCGGTGTGGTGCTGCTGGTGGCGGCCTACAACCGTCTCCGCCTCGTCCCGGCCGTGGGACGGGACCACGCCGGCGGGTGGCGCCAGCTGACCCGCACCCTGCGGGTGGAGGCCGCCCTCCTCGCGGTCGTGCTCGGGATCACCGGCGTGCTCGCGACCACCGCGCCGGCCGCCAGCGACGCGTCCGCCGGTGCGTTCTTCCGCACCACCGCGGAGCTGGACGAGGAGCTGGTGCTCGACGTGTGGCTCGACACCTACATCGAGGGCCGGACGACCGTCCATCTCTTCCTCCTCGACCCGCCGCCACCGCCACAGGAGGCCCTGGAGGATCTGCGCCTCGAGCTCTCCTACCCGGCTGCGGACCTCGGGCCGCTGGTGGTCGAACCCTTCGGCGCCGGCAACCACTGGATGGCCAGCATCGAGGAGATGACCTTCCCCGGCGAGTGGGAGCTGGAGATCATCGCCGGCATCGACCGCTTCACCGAAGCGCGTACCACCGTGACCCTGCCGCTGCCGGAGCGATGAGCGCTACCGCCGTGTGCCGACGGCGCCGCTGCGACCGACCCGCGGCCGTTCAGATCCGAGACGACCGGAGTGACCCGTGACCGACACCACCGCTGCATCCACGTCCCTGCGCACCGCGACCGTGCTGCTCAGCCTCGTCGGCCTGCTGGTGCTGGTCACCGTCCCCGCCGGCGCACACCCCTTCCTCCGCGCCCAGGGGGACGGCGTCGGGATCGGGGAGGTGCGCGTCGACTCCCTGGCGACGATCACCCTCGACCTCGCGCACGGCTGCGGCACGGAGGCCGCAGGCGACGGCGAGGACACCCTCGAGGTCGCCCTCGAGGTGCCGGAGTGGCTGCGGATCGTGGAGATCATCGCGCACGACGGCTACGAGCACGAGGTCGAGGTCACCGACGGCCGGGTCGAGGTGATCACGTGGCTGGACGCCGGCGGCGCGGAGCCGGCGCCGACCTTCGATCTCGACGTGGTGGCTGACGGCGAGCCCGGCGATACCCGGTACCTCCCGGTGTTCCAGGGCTGCGCCGACCAGAGCTACAGGTGGATCGGCACCCCTGACGAACCGGCGGAGGACCCGGCGGTCCGGGTGCGCCTCATCGAGTCGGACCCCGACAGCCCACCGCCGCCGGAGGAGCCCTTCGAGGATCCGGACGCCGAGGAGGAGCCGCTCGAGGAGGACGCCGAGGACCGGGACGGCCCCGAGGACGAGGAGCCGGCGGTGGAGGCGGACCCTGCACCCACCGACGAGTCGGACGCCCCGCAGGACGACCTGGAGGCCACCGAGGACGACACCGATGCCCTGGCTGCCCAAGAGGAGGATGCGGGTGGCGTCAGCCCGCTGCTGCTCGCGCTGCTGGCGGTCGCCGTGCTCGCCGTCGTGGCGGCGGCAGTGCGGCTGCGCGGGAGGGGTCGAACCCCCGCGGATCAGGCCTGACCGGGGGGCGGCTGCGGCAGCCACACGCGGAAGGATGCGCCACCTCCTACCCGGTCCTCCACCCACGCCCGTCCCTCGTGCAGGTCGACGAACCCGCGGACCAGGGCCAGACCCAGGCCGGTGCCGGGAGTGGCGGACTCGGCGACGCCCCGCTCGAAGGGCTCGAAGATGGTCTCGCGCAGCTCCGGTGGCAGCCCGGGGCCGCGGTCAGCCACCTCGATGGTGACCCCGTCCTCCGTCGCCCAGGCGCGTACCTCCACGGGAGCTGTGGTCGAACCGTGCTTGATCGCGTTGGCCAGCAGGTTCTCCACCACCCGTTCCAGCTTCGCCCGGTCGGCGGTCACGCGGACGCCGGTGGTGTCGTCCACGACCGCGTCGTCTGCGAGTCCGAGCGCCCCGATGGCGTCGTCGACCACCTCGGAGACGGAGAACTGCCTCGGCACCAGTACCACGGCGTTCCGCCCCAGGCGATCGAGGTCCAGGATGGAGCTGAGGAGCTCGTCGAGCCGTCGTGCGTTGCGCTCCACCGCGACGATCGCGGCGTCACGGTTCGACCGAGGAAGGTCGTCGCCGAGGGTCAGCAACAGCTCGGCGAAGCCCTGGAGCACGGTCAGTGGGGTGCGCAGTTCGTGGGACACCGCCGACAGCAGGGCGTCCTTGAGCCGTGCAACCGCGCGCAGCTCCTCGCTGGCGTCGCGTTCGCGATCCAGCGCTGCACGCAGCGCCTCCTCCCGTCGCCACGAGGCGGACACGTCCCGTATGGCGCCACTGAGCCCGATGGGCCGACCTTCCGCGTCGCGCTCGTGGACGGCCACCGTCTCCACCCAGGTCACACCGCCATCGCGGTGCAGCAGCCGGTAGGGGCGGGTGCGGACGGTGCCGCCCGTGTCCGTGTCCTCGAGGGGGTCCAGGGCGTCCAGGTCCTCCGGGTGGACCAGGGAGCGGTAGACCTGAGGATCCACGGACAGTTGCTCCAGTGGCAGTCCCGTCAGGCCTTCCAGCTGTCGGCCGAGGTACTCGTACTCCAGCGGGGGGCCGTACCGCAGGCGGAAGACCACATCCGAGGTGTGCTCGGCCAGGTGCCGGTAGCGCTCGAGCGCCCCATCGCGCTGGTCGATCAGCTCCGCGACCGCGGTGCTGAGGTCGTCGAGGGCGCCGGCGGTCGCGAGGTGGCGGAGGCGCGCCACCTCGTCGGTGTGTTCCGGCGTGGCCGACGCCACGGCCGGGGGGTCACCCGGGGTGTGTGCCCTGCGCTCCCCGCTCAGTCCTCGCCCTCCTCGTCGTCCTCGTCGGGTTCCGGTTCGGGTTCCGGTTCGGGTTCCGGCTCCGGCTCCGGCTCGACGGTCGGGGGCTCCTCGTCCTCCTCCGGTTCGGGCTCCTCCTCCGGACCCAGGGAGATCACGATCTCCACCGTGGTCGCAGGGTCGACCAGCTCGCCCGGTGCCGGATCCTGGGAGATGACGAAGCCCTCCCCGACGGCGGCGGAGAACTCCCGGTCGATGATGGAGGGTTCGAGGTCGGCGTTGCGGATCGTGTCGAGGGCGTTGTCCTCGGAGAAGTTGACCACCCGCGGGACGCGGACCTGCTCGATCCCCACGCTGACGACGATGTCGACGGCGCTGCCGGGCTCGACATCGTCGCCCGCGGCCGGAGACTGCTCGAGCACGGTGCGCGGGTCGGCGTCGGGGTCCTCCTCCTCGGTGGTCTGGCCCACGGTCAGGTCGGCAGCGCGCAACGCTGCCAGGGCGTCGTTCTCGCTCAGCCCGACCAGATCCGGCACCTCGACCAGTTCCTCGCCGCCGGAGACGACGAGGTCGACCTCGCTGTCCTCGGTCACCTCGGTACCGGCGCCGGGGATCGAGCGGAGCACCAGGCCCTCCTCGACGTCGTCGCTCGGCTCGATGGTGACCTCGCCGAGCTGGAGGCCCGCATCGATGATCAGCTGCTCCGCGAGGTCCCTGGGCTCACCGACCACGTCGGGGACGGGCACCAGTTGGGCGTCCTCACCGCCCAGCAGGTTGAGCAGCGCGACGGCTCCTGCGGCCAACGCGAGCACCCCGAGCAGCACCAGCACCGTGGCCAGGACCCCCCGCCGGCGCCGTTCCTGCTCATGGGTGCGCACGCCACGGGTGGTCGGGTCCGGGGGGAGCAGGGCCGTGTCATCCGCGGGGAGCACCGCCGGGGCGGCGACCGGCTGTCCGACCCGGGCGTTGACCAGGTCGGTGCGCATCTCCTGGGCGTTCGGGTAGCGGTTGGCGGGGTTCTTGGCCAGCGCCCGCATCGTGATGGCCTCGGCGGCGGGGGTGACCTGCGGCTCGAGCTCCCGGGGGGGACGGGGGGGCTCCTGCACGTGCTGATACGCGACGGTCACGGGGGAGTCGCCGACGAAGGGCTGTCGACCCGTCAGCGCCTCGTACAGCACGACGCCGAGGGAGTAGAGGTCGCTCCGGGCGTCGACGTCCAACCCCTGCGCCTGCTCGGGGGAGAGGTAGGCGGCGGTCCCCAGCACCGCGGCGGTGCGGGTGACGGTCTCGTTGTCGACCGCCCGGGCGATGCCGAAGTCGGTGACCTTCACGGCACCGTCGTCGGCCAGCAGGATGTTGCCCGGCTTGATGTCGCGGTGGATCAGCCCCCGCTCATGGGCGTAGGACAACGCCGCGCACACGTCGGCGACGACCTCCAGCGCCCGGTCCTCGGTGAGCCCGCCCGCGGCGATCGCCTGCTGCAGGGAGCGGCCCTCCACCAGCTCCATGACGATGTAGGGCTGGCCCTGGTCGGAGCCGGTGTCGTAGACCGCGACGAGGTTGGGGTGGTTGAGCCGTGCGACGTGCCGCGCCTCGTCCTGGAAGCGGCGGGTGAAGCTCTCGTCCTCGCGGAAGCGCTCCAGCAGGAGCTTGACCGCCACCTCGCGTCCCAACGTCTGGTCGTAGGCGGCGTGGACCTCTGCCATGCCACCACGGCCGAGGAGCCGGCGCAGCTCGTAGCGGCCGGCCAGGACGCGTCCCTGTGTCACGTGGGCTTCCTTCTCGTGCGGTGCGCCTCGGCTGAGGCTAGCAACGCGGCCACGGGGCTCCGGGCCGCGACCCCCTCATCCGAGCGCGGCCCGGAACACCTCGCGGGCGATCGGCGCAGCCACCGCGCCACCGCCGCCGTCGGCGTCCGGCACCGCCACGGCGACCGCGACCTCGTCGCCCGCGAAGCCGACGAACCACGCCACCGGTGGTGCCCCGGGCGAGGTCTGCGCCGTGCCGGTCTTGCCCCCTACCTCGACACCCTCGATCGCGGCCGCGCTGCCCGTGGCGCCGGGGCCCGTGACCGCGTCGACCATCAGGCTCCGCAGCTGCTGGGCGGTGCGCGGCGAGATGGCGCGACCGTTGCCCGGGAGCACATCCCACCGCCCGATGTCGGCACCGCGCAGGATGCGGCCGTCCGGATCACGGACCGTGTCCACGAGGTGGGGGCGCAGCACCTGGCCGCCGGCCACCACCGTCGCCGGCAGCATGGCCATCTGCAGCACCGTGGCCTGCACGTCGCGCTGGCCGATAGCGCTCTGCGCGACGGCGGGGATGTCCTGCTCGGTCGGGATCCGGCCGGTGGCGACGGGAAGCTCGAGCGGCGGGGTCCGGTTGAAGCCGAAGGCCTCCGCCTGATCCGCCAGCGCCGCGTCGCCGAGCTCGACCCCCAGCCGCGCGAAGACGGTGTTGCAGGAGCGTCGGAAGGCGGTCTGCAGGCTGGCTTCGTCACCGTCACCGCACCGTGCCCCACCGGCGTTGCTGATGTCCAGGGTGGTCTGCGGGACGTCGTAGGACACCTCGTTGGGGAAGGTGCGTGCGGGGTCGCTCCCGGCCTCGAGCGCGGCGGCCGCCACCACGATCTTGAAGGCCGAGCCCGGGGGATAGAGCTCACCGGTCGCTCGATCCACCAGGGGCCGGTCCGGGTCGTCGCGCAGCGGTGCCCAGGCGGCGTTGATCTCCGCGGTGTCGTGGCTGGAGAGCGGGTTCGGGTCGAAGGTGGGGTTGGCGTAGCTGGCCAGGACGCCGCCGGTCGACGGGTCGATGGCCACCACCGCTCCCTCCCGGCCGGCGAGCGCGTCCCGGGCCGCCTCCTGCACCGCAGGGTCGACGGTCAGCTCCACGGCGTTGCCGGGTCGGTCGGCGCCACCGAGCAGCTCACCGAGGTTCTGGGCCACCACCTCGGTGGTCCTCCCGGTCAGGTCCTCGTTGAGGGCCCGTTCCAGCCCGGAGCGCTGGAGCACGATCGAGTAGTAGCCGGTGAGGTGGGCGTACAGTTCGGGCTCGGGGTAGGTGCGCAGGTAGCGGAACTGGCCCTCTTCCGTGCGTTCGCTACGGGCGATGGCCTGCTCGCCGACCACGATGGGGCCGCGCTCGATCGAGTACTCGCGGATGATGACCCGCCGGTTGGCAGGGTGGTTCGCGAGCTCCTCGGCCTGCAGCAGCGTGATGATGTTGAGGTTGATGAACAGGGCTCCGAAGAGCACGAACACCACCGCACCCACGCGCACGATCTGGCGGTTCACGTGTCCGCCTTACCCGCGGTGCCCGCGGCGGGCCGCCCGACGGCTGCGCCACGGGACTCGTCGCTGATCCGCAGCAGCAGGGCGATGAGCAGGTAGTTGGACAGCAGGGAGGAGCCGCCGTAGGAGATGAAGGGCAGGGTGATCCCGGTCAGCGGTACCAGCCGTGTCAGACCGCCGATGATCACGAAGGTCTGGAAGGCCATCAGCACGGTGAGCCCGGTGGCCAGCAGGGTGGCGAACTCGTCCCGGGCGGTCTGGGCGATCCGCAGGCCGCGCACGGCCATCGCCAGGAACAGCAGCAGGATGGCGGTCGCCCCCAACAGCCCCAGCTCCTCGCCGATGACCACGAAGATGGCGTCGGTTGCGGAGAAGGGGACGTCCTGCGGTCGACCGAAACCGAGCCCGGTCCCGGTCAGTCCTCCGGTGGCCAGGGCGAACAGGCTCTGGGCCAGCTGGTAGCTGATGCCGCTGACGTCCGTCCAGGGGTCCAACCAGATGGCGACGCGCACACGCACGTGGCCGAAGAGCTGGTAGGCGATCGTGGAGCCGATGGCGAAGGCGACCATGCCGAGCAGCGGGTAGGCGAGCCGTCCGGTCGCCACGTACAGCAGGGCCAGGAAGGCGCCGAAGAAGAGCAGGGCGCTGCCGAGGTCGCGGAGCCCGGCCATGATCACCAGGGCCAGCCCCGTCGCCAGGAGCAGCGGTGCGAGGTGGCGGGGTGCCGGCAGGAGCAGAGGTCCGATGCGTTGGGTCGCCACCGAGAGCAGCGCACGGTTGCGTTCGAGGTAGGCGGCGAGGAACACCACCATCGTGAGCTTGGCGATCTCGCCGGGCTGGAACCGCATCCCGAACAGCTCGATCCACAGCTGCGCTCCGTTGATCACCCCCGCGGTCAGCCCCGGGATCAACGGAGAGAGCAGCAGCACGATGGTGAGCAGCCCGAAGGTGTACTGCAGGCGGCCCAGCACCCGTACCTCGCGGATGAACAGCAGCAGGGCGCAGAAGGCGCCGACGGAGACCGCTGTCCACACCGCCTGGGCGCCGGCGAGCTCGCTGCCGGTGGCCATGTCGACCCGCTGAACGAACACCAACCCGAGGCCGTTGAGCAGGAAGGCGATGGGCAGGAGCAGCGGGTCGGCGTGCGGTGCGGTGGTGCGCAGCGTCACGTGTGCGACGGCCGCGATCACCGACATGGCGAGGCCGGTGACCAGCGCTGCCGGTGGCAGTTCCGTCGATGCCGACCAGCCGAGCAGGACGCCGGCCAGGGAGATCACGAGCACGGCACCGAACAGCAGCCGTGCCTCGATCGCTCGTGGACCGTCGCCGGTGACCGCTGCGGTGGGCGTCACGCGCCCTCATCCTCGTCGAGGTCCGCGTCGAGGTCCGCCGGGTCGTCGCCGTCCTCTTCGTCTGCCTCCTGGTCCGCGTCCGCGAGGTCGTCGGCGTCCTCACCGTCATCGGTCCGCAGCGGCAGGTTGCGGATCAGGGCGCGCGCGTCGCCGAGGTCGGCGGCTGGCCGGCCGGCGATCAGCTGCGGCTGGTACCACTGCTGGACGTCGTCGAGGGCCACCTCGGAGCGTTCCGTCACCCGGTACAGCTCGAAGGGGCCGACCTGGCGGTTGATGCCCTCGAAGATCACGACCTGGTTGCCGTCGATGCCGACGAAGAAGCTGCGGGACAGCAGGAACTGGGAGCCGCCGAACAGCAGCCCGCCGATGACGGCCAAGCCGATGACGATCGCCGACGCACGCCCGAGGATCGCTCCGGCGGAGCGGCCCTCCTCCTCCTGCTGCTCCGGGGTGAGCGGTCCGCCGCGGGTCAAGGAGGCGTAGCGACCCATCTCCCCGGCCCAGTTGCGGTCGTCGGACTCCACGCGACTGGAGATGGAGATGGTGCGGCTGCTGGGTTGCGCCGCCTCGGGATCCTCGTAGCGCAGCAGGAGGACGGTGATGTTGTCGGGCCCTCCTGCCTCGTTCGCGAGGTCGATGAGGGTGGCAACGGCCTCGTCGGGGTCGTCGCCCTCCATGAGGGTGCGGGCGATCCGTTGATCCTCGACCACGCCCGTCAACCCGTCGGAGCACAGCAGCAGCTGGTCGCCGGGGACCAGCTCCAGGGACATGGAGTCGACGTCGACGTCCTCCGACACCCCGATCGCCCTGGTGACCACGGAACGCTGCGGGTGGTTGGCGGCCTCCTCCTGGGTGATCTGTCCCTCGTCGATCAGATGCTGGACGAGGGTGTGGTCGTCGGTGAGCTGGCTGAACTGGCCGTCGCGGAGCAGGTAGGCGCGCGAGTCCCCGACGTGGGCAACGTGGAGGCGACGGCCCTCCACCAGCGCTGCGGTCAGGGTGGTTCCCATACCGCGGTAGTCGGGGTTCTCCTGGGCGAGCTGCGAGACCCGTTGGTTGGCGGCCACCACGGCGTCCCGCAGGGCGGTCACGGCCGCAGCGTCGTCCTGGAAGATCCGGCCGTCGAGCTGCTCCACCGGCTCGAGGGCAGTGGCGGACGCCACCTCCCCGGCCAGGTGCCCGCCCATGCCGTCGGCGACGGCGTACACGCTGTCGCGCACCAGCAGCGCGTCCTCGTTGCCCTTGCGGACCTGCCCGACGTTGGTGTCGCCGGTCGCGACCAGCCGTCTCATCGCCGGACCTCCATCCGGGTCTTGCCGACCCGGACCTGGTCCCCGACCGCGAGCGGCGTGGGCCGCGTGACCTTCGCCCCGTTCAGGAAGGTGCCGTTGGTCGAGCCGAGATCGCGTATGGACCAGCTGCCGTCGTCAGGGAGGACCTCGGCGTGCTCATCCGAGACGTAGACGTCCTCCACGAACACATCCGCGCTGGCACCGCGCCCGAGCACGACCCCGCGGCCGCCGAGCGGCACGACCTTCGGGGCGCTGCCCGGTGGGTGGAGCACGAGCTCCTTCGGGATGCGCCGTGACCGGCGGTTGGGCTCCGACGGTGCGGCGACCGCTGGGCGTGGCGCCGGCGCCGCGCGACGCTTGGTCGGGGCGAGGTCGGCGACGAACACCCGCACGGTGCGGGCGACGAAGAGGTAGAGCAGGCCGAGGAGCACGAACTTGAGCACGGTCAGCAGCTCGATGGGCATCTCAGCCTCCCACGAACTGCACGAGGGCGTCGCCGAGCTCCACCTCGTCGCCCGGGTCGAGAGGGTGCTCGGCGGCACGTCGGCCGTTGACCTTGGTGCCGTTGGTCGAGCCGAGGTCGACGACCCACCAACGGTCGCCGCGTCGGACGAAGGCGGCGTGCTCCCGCGAGACCGTCGAGTCGCTGATGGTCAGGTCGCACCGCTCGAGCCGGCCGGCGGTCAGACGGCTGCCCTGCACCGGGACCGACGCACCGGGGCCCTGCTGGGAACGGCGGACGACGAGCTGCGGTCCGGAGCCGTGAGCGCTCGCGACGACCTGGGTGTGGTTGATGCCGGTGCTCGCGGGCGGCTGTGGGCTTGCCGTGGGCGGCTGAGGGCTTGCCGTGGGCGGCTGTGGTGACGGGGCGCCGCCAGCGGGGGGCGGTACAGCGCCGGGTGGCTGCCGGGCAGGGTCCGGGGCACGGTGTCGGGTTCGAGGTGGGGCCGCGGGCTCCACCGCCTCGACGCGGCCAGTGAGGCGGAAGCGTCCGAGCTTCAGCTCGTCGTCGACGGTGATGCGGACCTTCGCGGGCCCGCGCAGCAGCCAGCCGCTCTCCGAGGCGGTGCGCACGACGACCTCGGCGAGCTCGCGGGGCAGTGCGGCGCCGAACCCCTCGAGTCGCTCGTGATCCTTCGGACCAACCGTGATGCGGTAGACGTTGGGGACGACCACACCGTCGGAGGTCACGTGTTGATGGTCGCGGGCGTAGCGTTGGGCCGCCTTTGCGAGCTCGATCGGCTGCACACCGGAGCGGAAGGCACGCGCGAAGAAGCCTTCCACAGCGCCTTCGAGGCGGCGCTCGAACTCCTGGAGCACGCCCATGGTCCACCGGTCAAGTCGCGATCGCGGGGTCGTGGCCTTCGGTGCCCTCGCAGACACCTCACGCCTGCAGCATCGCGTGTCCACAGGAGGGCAGGAACGCCACGCGGCCGGCCGCAAGCGTAGCCGAGGCCCCTCCGTGGCCGGCCACGTACGAAGGGAGCGTGAACGGCGCGTCCATGAGGGGCCGTTGGCCGCTGTGCGAGCACGTTGCTACGCTCCGCGCCGCACCCGGGCGGGTGGCGGAATTGGCAGACGCGCACGGTTCAGGTCCGTGTGTCCGAAAGGACATGGGGGTTCAAGTCCCCCCTCGCCCACCACCTTCGTACGCCGGTCTAGCGGCCCGTAGACGCCAGAATCGCTCGAACGCCTCCGCTTCCCAGCGGGGGCGTTTCTCCGTCCGTGACACCATCTTGACACCA
>PXDB01000078.1 GCA_003565155.1 Nitriliruptoraceae bacterium
CCACCTCCGATCGTCTACCGCACCCGCAGCGTGCCGGCCGCACGCAGCATCGCCTTCACCCGATCCGTCACGTGGGCCCACATGACCGCCGGCCACCTGCGAGACGCCACCGCGCTGCTCGTCGCGCTCGTCACCCACCACGGATTCGACGTCCCCGAGGCATGGCTCTAACGCCCGTGTTGTTCTCGCCGGTAGCGGTCTCCGGACCGGACGATCGAACTCACGGCTACGGGTGCTCGAGAACGAGGTCGGAGACCTGGGCGAGGGCTTCGAAGTCCCGATCCAGCGCGAGCACCGGGCTACCCGTGCGGAGCGCCACAGCGGCGATCAGGCAGTCGATGCTGGAACGAACGGTGCGTCCCTTCGAGCGGGCAGAGCGGTAGAGCTGTGCGGCATCTTCCCAGTCCTGGAGTCCTTGGACCGCGATGATCGGCCCGCGCAGCAGCAGGGCGCGGAGTTCCTCGGCCCGTCGAGGGCTGCCGGCACCGGCGGTGAGTTCGTAGAGGATCGGTTCGGTCCATGCCATCGGCGTCTCCGCGCTGATGGCGTCGCGGATCCAGTTGTTGTGCGGGCTGCCCGTGCCACGGAGGTACTCGACCCATGCAGAGGTATCGACCAGGACCGTCACGCGGAGCCCGGAGGTGCGTCATCACGCATCTGATCGAGGTCGCCCTCCCACCCGGAGCCCTCGAGCGCGAGCGCCTCCTCGACGCCAAGCCGAGCGCCGACGAGGCGACGCAAGGCGAGATCGACCGTCTCCCTCTTGCTCCGGGTTCCGTACAGCCGCATCGCTGCTTCGACGATGTCATCGTCGAGTTCGATGTTGGTTCGCGTCCGCGACATGCCGTCCTCCAGGCGTGGACACCATCATACACCACATGGTGTATGTCGTCGCTCGTGGGATGCGCAGCGACGGCACGGAAGATGCCGCACCGTCGCTGTGTGCGTGGTCACCGCAGCAGATCGCAACCCGCGATCGCGGCGATAGCGCCGCTGTTCAGGCAACTGCCGGAACGCCCGTTGGTCACGTGCAGGGGTGTCGGCGCGCGGATCGAGCCGTGGGCGCAGTGGGCAGCACGAACACGACCCCGCGCCGACCACCAACCGTGGCACCCTGGCCGACGCCTGCCTGCCGATCCTGTGGACGGGCGAGGTTCGCGTCAGACGTAGACACCGGTCCGGGCGGTGGCCCAGGTAGTCAGTGCGTCGAGGACGTCGGGGTCCAGCGGTTGGCCAGCCTTCGCCTGCTTGCGGTACTCCGATGGGGCGCCGATGCCGTCGGTGTGTCGCAGCACATGGTTGACCTGTGCAGGACGGTGGGTCTCGATCCGGGTATGCATCACGAGCTCGCGCATCCGGTCGAGGTCGTCGGGGTTGACCT
Source organism: Nitriliruptoraceae bacterium (assembly GCA_003565155.1). Classification (GTDB taxonomy): domain Bacteria; phylum Actinomycetota; class Nitriliruptoria; order Nitriliruptorales; family Nitriliruptoraceae; genus T1Sed10-7. The sequence continues at coordinate 1,382 of PXDB01000078.1, forward strand.
GCAGGTCGCGGTCGCCCGTGAGGGCGAAGACGGGCACAGCGACGCGGGCGAGCTCGCTGCTGGGGTCGTGGTCGATGAAGCCCCGTAGCCACCCGGCGTTGAGCCGTCGCCCCTGGACGCGCAGGACCACCTCGTCGGTGGCACGGACCTTGGCGAACAGCTTCGCTTGCGCGCGTTCGGGTGTCTGGCGCAGCACGCGGATGAGCACGCGCACGAACGCGGGCAGGGTGGGGACGATCTGCTCGGCCTGCCAGGCCATCGTCGCCTCTCCGGTGACCGCTGGTCCGGCGAAGATGCCGAGCCCGGCGAGGCTCGCATCGGCCGCCGCGAGTGAGATCGCCTGGATCGCGCCCTCGCTGTGGCCGATCACCAGCACCCGCGCCGGATCGATCGCCGGGTTGTCACGCAGGGCCGCGAGCGCGTCGGTCGCGTCCTGGCGGGCGTCGTCGAAGGTGGTGGTGAGGAAGTCGCCGCCGCTGGCGCCGACCCCGCGTTTGTCGTAGCGCAGCGACGCGATCCCGGCGCGTGCGAGTGCGGCCGCCAGTTCCCGGGGGACCCCCAGCGCCAGCTTGGGATGGTCACTGTCGCGATCGACCTCGCCGGAGCCGACCAGCAACAGCGCCGCTGCTGCTGGCCCATCACCGTCGGGCAGCTCGATGGTGCCGGCAAGCTCGACCCCGTCAGCGGTGGCGAAGGTGAACGCCTCGGTGACCATGACGGTTCCTTCGCCTGTTCTGCGCGGGGTGGGCTCCGCGGCCGAATGTTCTCATTCGTGAGAATGATACGCTACGGTGGGCCTGCAGGCAAGGAACAGGAGGCCTGATGGCTGACGGACGGGCGGCGCTGCTCCTCCACCCGGTTCGGCTACGGATCCTGCAGGCAGCCCTCGGACGGCGGGTGACCACCGCGGACCTGGCTGCGGCACTGCCCGACGTCCCCACAGCGAGCCTCTACCGGCACGTCTCAGCCCTCATCGACGGTGGCGTGCTGGAGGTGGTCGGCGAGCGCGCGGTACGCGGCGCTCACGAACGCACCCTGCAGGTCGCACTGCCCGCAGCCTCGCTGGACGCCGAGGAGATCGCTGATCTGACCATCGAACAGCACCGGGACGGCATCACCGCGTTCCTGGCCGGGGTCCTGCAGGCCGCCACCGACTACCTCACAGCCCCCGGCAGCGACCCCGCCCGCGACGGGTTCGGTTACCGGCAGGTCGCCCTGTGGGCTGACGAGGAGGAACTCGCCGCGCTGACCGTCCAGCTGCGCGAGGTCGTCTCCGCTGCCGCCGAACGAAGCCCACGGGAGGGCCGCCGCCGACGGGTGCTGACCACGGTGCTGCTCCCCGACCCGGACACCGACCCCAGCTGATCCGCAGGCCGGCGAGTGCTCACAGCGCCGGGACCGGTCGGCGGCGGCGCGGATCACTGGGCGGAGCAGCGTGCCGGTGCAGGACCTCGATGACCAGGAACGCCGACCCATCCCGGCAGGATCCGCGCGTCGGACAGAACCGCGATGCGTCGGCTCGTCGAGATCACGGTTGTGCAGGTGCACGACCCCCATCGCGGTGGTAGCACTTCGCTACCGCCCTCGTCCGGCGCGGCGAGCGACACACCAGTCGCGGGCTGGCGGCACCGGACGTCCCGAACTACGGCCGCACCCTGCTGACGCTCGCTACCGTCCACGCTCACGATGAAGGGGACGACCATGGACACGCGGACCGGCATCGCGTTGTTGGCCGCCGGCCGCATCGCGGTCGGCGCTGGCCTGGTGGGTGCGACCCGTCAGACCGCGTCGGGGTGGCTCGGACGGGCTGCGACCACGGTCCCCGGCGGTCGCGTCGCCGTCCGCGCCGTCGGTGGCCGGGACATCGGGATCGGTGCGGGCGTGTTGGCTGCCATGGCCGCCGATGCCTCGGACGAGGAACTGACCCGGTGGCTGCTCGTCGGCACCGTGGGCGACGTCGTCGACGGCGTTGCCACGCTGGCCAGCGGACGGCGATCGACACCGGCGATGGCATCGGCCGGCATCGCCTTCGGTGCCGCGATCGCGGGCGCCGCGCTCACCATCGCCCTCAAGCGGGACTGAGCGCGCGAGCCCGTCAGGGACCCGGAAGACGCACCTCGAAGCAGCTGCCGGTCGGAGCTTTCGCGTGGTGCGAGATGGCACCTCCCATAGCCTTCGCGAGCTCCCGTGCCAGGCGGAGGCCCGCGGCGCCACGTCGGTCACGATGCGCTGCTGGCTGAAGGCCTCGCACCGGCGGGCATCGCAGGACGCCTGGATGCCTGGCCCCTGGTCGCACGCCCCGTCGGATGCCCTGCACACCTGCTGGTCGAGAGCATCCAGCCGAGCGATCGGGACGATGGCGACCGAGAGACCCACCGTCGGGCCGGCGAGGTGTCACTACTCCACGACGGGTCCCTCGGTTGCCGGGCCCGCGGGCGACAGAGCACGCATGGGGGCATCTGGCGCCACGAAACCGGCGAGCCAGGCCGTCTCGTCATGGTTCAGGCAGCCGGACTGCCAGAGCAGCAAGACGACGGCTCGCGGTTCCGCGGCGCGGCGATCGAACCCCTGTGCGCGGCTGCGCAGGCCCTTGATGAGCGTTTCGTGCACGATCGTCGGTGCGTCGCCAACGATGGACACCTCACGCGCGTCGCTGATGTGGGCGTCCAAGGCGGCGACGAGGTCAGCCGCACCGATGCCCGACCGGAAGCTGCAGGTGACGCCGAGGCTCGCGGTATGGCGAAGGTCGACCTGAAGGGCATCGTCGGCACCCAACCCGTGCTCGGCTCGGGAGGGAGGCAGCGCGTCTCCCTCCCCACACGGAGGCAGCCCGCAAGACCGCGGCAGCACCGCCGTGCATCGTGGGCGGTCGTTGCATGTCACCGCATGCAGGATCGCCGCGTCGGAGGGGATCCGGGCGTTGCGTTCTGGCTCGGCCGCTCCCTGCGGGCGATAGGGCAGCGAGTTGGGGGTGGCGCGCGTGTCTCGACGGTCACCCACGGTCACTTGACGGTCTGTACTTGACGGTCTTTACTTGACTCGCTTTACTGAAGGTGGTGGCAGCGGCAGTCGGATCCCCGCTCCGAGGGCAGACCAATGGCGACCACAACGAGATCGGCCGACTACGCCCGCGATGCAGCGCAGGCCTACGAGCACGAGCTGCGCGAACAGTTCCGGCAGTACGGCTCGACCCCGCCGATGGATCCCGAGACTGCGGGGCGACGCGCGGCCGTACAGACCGCCGCCAGCCTGGCGTGGAACGAAGGCGTGGGTCCGTTCTACGACACCGATGGCGCCCGCGCGGCGCTGGGTGGGGTGTCCAAGCAGGCGGTCTCCGGCCGCGTCAGCGGGCGGCGGCTGCTGGGTCTGCGGCTCGCGTCGGACGGTTCCGGCCGCGACCGCATGGTCTATCCCGTGTGGCAGTTCAGCGGGCAGGTGCTGCGCACGCTGCCGCGAGTGCTCGAGGTTGCCGGCTACGACCCGCAGCGACCCACGTCGGGCTGGACGATCGCGGTGTGGCTCACCACGCCCGATCCGCGTCTTGCGGGCCTCACGCCGGCGGAGGCCCTCGCGACAGGCCACGCGGATCACGTGCTGGTCGGGGCTCGCGGCGTGGCCGCCTCGCTGGGTGTCGACGAGCTCGAGGCGGCCCACAGGACCATGAAGGCGACGGGATGACCGTTGCAAGTGGGCTGGCCGAACCGCCCGCGGATCTTGACGGCTTCCCCGAGGCGGGCCACGTCCCTGAGCTGCATCGGCTGTCGGACCACCCCGGGGCGTGGTGGTTCGCATCGGTCGACACGGTCGACGACGACGGCGGCGGTCGGTTCGACCGCGTGCGACCGCGCGGGACGTGCCATCTGGGTGAGAGCCTCGATGGCGCCCTGGTCGAGAAGCTGTTGCGGGAACCGGCGAAGGTGGTGGCAGCGGAGCGACTGGCCGAGCTGTTCCACGCGACCGTGACGGTCAGGAAGACCCCACGGACGGCGGATCTCACTGCGCCTGCAGCGACCGCGTTCGGCCTCAACGCGGAGATCCACTCTTGTCTGGACTACCGCCTCCCGCGGCTGTGGGCCGCGGCGCTGGAGCGGTCTGGGTTCCGTGGACTACGTCACCAGCTGCGCGGCGACGTCGCAGGCACAGCCACCGGGCGCGCGCTGTTCGGGCCGGCTGGGCTGGCGTCGCGCGCCCCCGCGGGCATGTCGACCCGGATCGGCGGGCTCGACCGCGGAGAAGCCGAGCGGTTGTTGCACGCACGGGGCGTGACGGTCCTGCCCATCCCGACCGCAGTACCCATCTCTCCTCCGCCAACCTGAAGGCTGCCACGGTGGACCAGCCTGCCCGCTCAGGCCGGAGTGATCCGCAGGCGACCAGCCGATCGACAGGGCCGTTCGGGGGGCGGGCTGACGCGTTCCCGCAGCTGCGCCCTTCGGTCCCGTGACCCGCTGATTCCGTGGGCAGCACCGTCACTTCCTCGGCGCCGCGTTCACCACCCGTCAGCGTGCGTCCGTCGCGGGGCGCGCTTCCGTCTCCGACTGCACCGGTTCGCCGAACAGCCGGAGTGCCAGCACCGTCACGATCGCCGCGATCGGGAACGCTGCCCACCACGGCAGCCCGAGACCGACCGGCAGCAGACCGATCACGATCGCGATCGCGCCGACGACCAGCGCGTACGGCAACTGCGTCTTCACGTGATCGATGACGTCGCACTGCGACGCGAGCGAGGAGATCACCGTCGTGTCCGAGATCGGCGAGCAGTGGTCGCCCCAGACGGCACCGGCCAGGATCGTCGACACGCTGGCGAAGAAGACGGGGTGCCCGGCCGGGTCAGCCAGGCCCTGGGCTTCCAGGACCGCCCACGCGAGCGGGATCGCCAGCGGGGTGAGGATCCCCATCGTGCCCCAGCTGGTGCCGGTCGCGAACGCCACCGCCGCCGCGATGATGAACAGGATGGCGGGGAGCAGGGCGATCGGCAGGGCGTCACCGAGCGTCGAGGCGAGGTACTCCCCGGTACCGAGGTCGCCGGTCACCCCGGACAGTGCCCACGCGAGCGTGAGGATGATCATGACGTACAGCACCGACTTGATGCCGGTGAACCAGGCATCCACGGTCTGCCCGATCGTGAGGATCCGCTGACCGACGCTCAGCAGCGCTGCGACCAGCACCGCCAGCATCGACCCCCACAGCAGGGCGGAGAACGCATCGCCATCACCGACCACCTCGACGATGTCGTCACCTTCACCGGTCACGTACAGCCCCACGGCGGTCACCCCGATGAGCGTGGCGATCGGCAGGACAGCGTTGATGACGCGTCGTGGCGTGCCCTCCGGAGGCTCGACGCCCTCGTCGAGCGCGTCACTGCCGCCGAGGTTGGAGCCCTCACGGAGCACCTCGCCGTGCTCGCGAGCGCGACGCTCGGCACGCAGCATCGGCCCGAAGTCGCGGCCCGAGATCGCAACCGCGAAGACGAAGAGGATCGCGAGGAAGGGGTAGAAGGCGTAGCGCAGCGACTGGAGGAACACGGAGTAGCCGCTCGCCTCGATGGCGGTGTCGGCGAGCGCGTTCTCGATGAGACCCACCTGGAAGCCGATCCAGGTGGTGACCAGGGCGACCGTGGCGACCGGAGCGGCCGTCGAGTCGACGAGGTACGCGAGCTTCTCCCGCGAGACACGCAGCCGGTCGGTGATCGGCCGCATGGTGTTGCCCACCACCAGGGTGTTGGTGTAATCGTCGAAGAAGATCGCGATCCCAAGACCCGAGGTGGCGACCTGCGCGCGACGCGGCGTCGATGTCCACCTGGTGACCACGTTGACGATCCCGTCGGTCCCACCGTTCTTGCGCACGATGCCGACCATGCCGCCGATCATCAGCGTGAAGACGATGATCGCCACATGGCTCGGATCGCTCAGCGCATCCACGACGTACACACCGATCACGTCCAGCAGCGCTGTCAGGATCCCGCCGACGGACACCCCTTCGACGAGCCAGGCTCCCACCCACACGCCCACGATCAGCGACGGGATGATCTGACGCGTCGCCAGCGCCATCCCGATGGCCAGCAGCGGTGGTAACAGCGAGGTCCAGGCCGGGTCGACGGACCCCTCATCGTCATCGTCCTGGGCGAGGAGTTCGTCCTGTTGCGCGAGCACGTCGGCACTGGCCGGCTCGCTCACAGCGCCGATGACCGCGAGCATCAGCAGTGCGAGCAACAGCGCGAGAAGGAGGGCGCCCAACTGCCGGCGCCAAGACGGCAACACCATGACGGGCGGGGCCGATCCCGGTCCCCTGTTCCGGCTGCTCATGGCGAAGTATGCGCAGAACGTTGATCGGCAGGCAACGGTTGGCGACCAACGGCGACGGATCCACCCGGCACGCCGGCGGACCACTCCTGGACACCGGACGTTCATGACCAGCATCGAGGTCGCGGTCAGCGAGCCTCGCGAGGCCATGGTCGGGCTGGCTTACCGCATGCTCGGCTCGGAAGCCGACGTGCAGGATGCCGTCCAGGGGGCCTGCATCCGGCTCGAGCCGGTCTGCCGGCAGCTTCCTGGAGGCCTGCCGGACCGGCGACGTCGAGGGGCTGTTGGACACGCTTGCCCCGGATCTCGTGCTGACCTCGGACGGTGGCGGGAACGTTTCGGCGGCCCGTCGGCCGATCCTCGGGGCTGCGGCGGCGCTCGGCTGCCTCGACCTGGCCGACGACGCGTGAGACCACGCACGATCCGGCACGGGCGGCGCCACCGCGCCGACGCCGAACGGCCGGCGGTCACCCCAAGGTTGACGGCCGAATATCTTTTGTTAAGTTATTGATTGTTATTCTTGCGACACGCCTCGGAGAAGCCCGTGATGGACGCGCCCGCCACCGCCGCTGACACCCACGTCCGCCAGCCCTTGGCTGACCACACCGCGACCGTGCTCGGGTGGTTCTTCGCCGGGGCGGGGGTGATGCGCTTGCTGCCGGTGCCCTTCGATGTCGCCCTGTTCACCTCCTGGGGTCTGCCCGGGTGGTTCCGCGCGGCGGTGGGTGTGGCCGAGCTGGCCGTCGGGTTGCTCGCGCTCAAGTCCGGATGGCGGCCGCTGGGGTTGATCGGCATCGGGGTGGTGATGGTCTCCGCCGGGACGGTCCACGCGGTGCTCGGCCACTCACTGCTCATCGCCGCCGCGCTCAACGGCTCCCTCGCCGCGGCGGCCTTCGCGACCGCCTGGGCGTTGCGCAGCGAGGTGGACGGCATCGGGCACCGGTGACCACCTACCGCCTCGACCATCGACCACACCAGCTGACAGCAGGCGAAGCGATGCCCAACCACCCTGGCCCCCAGTCCCACACCAGCACGGAGGACGAGGCCTTCCTGGCCGGTGCGCGACGCTTCCGCGAGCGCCTCTCACGCCACCCCTTCGCGCTCGGCGTCGTCGCGGTCCTCGCTGCCGCGCTGCTCTTCCTGCTCGGCGTGCGCACCGGTGAGATCCTCTACCTCGCCTTCGACGGTGACACGCTGATGCCGGTGGTCTTCGGCGGCACCTTCACCTTGATCCTGCTGGTCATCGTCGCCATCGGGGCACTCCTCGATCGGCGGCGGCACACGCGTGACGCGAACGCCCGCCCCCTCACCGACGCCCAACGCGACCGGCTGCGCAGCTACCTCTACCCGGCCTCGGCGGTCGTGCGCTGGTACCAGCCTGTGGCGGTCGTTGCGTTCGTGGCACTGGCGGTTCCCGGCGTCCTGCTCCTACCAACCCCCTGGGACGGCCTCTGGGTCCTCGGAGCGCTCGCCGCCAACCCCGTGGCACGGTGGCTGCGGGCACAGGGCCACGTGCTGACCACCCGCGACCTCGGCTTCCCCGTCCCCGGCCTGTCCCCGTGGCCGTCCATCGTCACCGCGGCGTTGGCTGCCACGGCCGGCATGACCATCGCCGTGCTGCTGTGGTCCGATGCGCTCGACACCACCGTGGCCACCGTCCTCACCGGCCTCGTCCTCGCCATGGTCATCATCGGCGGGGGGCTCGCCACCGAGCAGCACCAGCGACGCCACATCACCCGGCTGCTCGGAAGACCTGGTGGCCGGCCACCGGGCTGACAGCAACCACCGGGCCCGCTCCGACCTCGGGGGGTGCGGTCCCGGGTGGACGGGACCGGCATGTCGGCGTGGGAGACGTGACCCCGGGGTGGAGGGTGACCGTGGTCACGCTTCTGCGCGGAGCGCGGCGAGCGGTTCCAGCCGGGCGGCACGGAGCGCCGGGTAGACGCCGGCGGCGAGACCGACGAAGGTCCCGACCAGCGGTGCTGCCAGGGGCACCCAGGCATCCAGCACCGGCACCCAGTCCTGCGCGATGGCGACCACGACCACGACGATCACCCCGAGGCTGGCGCCAGCCACCCCGCCGACGAAGCCGAGCGCGGTGCTCTCCAGGAGGAACTGCCCGGCGATGTGCCGTCGGGCAGCCCCCAGCGCGCGCCGCACCCCGATCTCGGACGTCCGCTCCAACACCGATACCAGGGTCACGTTGGCGATCCCCAGTGCCCCGACCAGCAGGGCCACGGCACCGAGCACCAGGAACAGCGCATCGACATCAGCCTCGACCGCGGAACGGACGTCACCGGGCGAGGGCGGAACCGACACCTCGATGCGGTCCGGGTCCTCCGGGTCGAGCGCGAGCGCCAGCTGCTCGGCCACGACCTCGGTGGCGCCGAGATCGGTGTCGACGCGCAGCTGCTCTGGGGCGGCGAGCCCGAACTCCTCCCGGGCCAGCTCCTGCGGGACGATCACGGCGTTGCGCAGGTCGGGGCTGCGCTGCACATCGTCGAGGATGCCGATGACGACGAGCCGACGGTCACCGAGCAGGATCGCCGGCTGGTGTCCGGTCCGGGTGATCCCCAACCGCTCAGCGGGTCCGGGCCCCAGGACCACGACGGGGTCGGCCCGCTCGTCGTGGCCACGGTCGAAGGCCCGTCCGTGCGCGAAGCTCGCCACGACAGCGTCGAACAGGCCGGGCGAGGCCGCGACCACGTCCAGCTGATGGTCGGTGATGCCCGTCGGATCGCGCACCGGAACCGCTGAGACCGTCTGGTCACCGACCTCGACCGTCGCGCGGGTGCCCGCGGCGCGGACGCCGTTGAGGCGCCCAACCCGGTCCTCGGCGTCCCACGGCAGCGTCGTCAGGGTGCGTTCCTCGACCACAGCCTGCCGTGGTTGGGCGGTCACCTCGGTCAGCGTGAGCACGTCGAACTGGGCCACGATCTGGCTGCCGGCGCTCTGGGCGATCCCGACCGTGGCGACCAGCGCACCGATGCCCAGCAGGGTGCCGAGCATCGTCAGCAGGGTCCGTCCCGGGCGTGCCAGCAGACCGGCGACCGCCTCGGCAACGAGCTCACGCGTGCCCATCCGCGGCCGCGGCAGGTCACGGTCGGACGTGGGCTCTGCGGTCGGCGTACGGTCGCGTTGCTCCCGCATCACGCCACCTCGTGGAGCAGCCCGTCGACCATCCGCACCCGACGCCCCGCCCGGCGGGCGACCTCGTCGTCATGGGTGACCATCACCAGGGTCATCCCGTCGGCACACAGCTCCTCGAGCAGTCCCAGCAACGCGTCGGTGTTGTCCGTGTCGAGGTTGCCCGTCGGTTCGTCCGCCAGCAGCAGGGACGGGCGCGACAGGATCGCTCGCGCGACGGCGACCCGTTGCTGCTCACCTCCGGAGAGCGTTCGCGGGGAGGCATCGATGCGGTGTGACAGCCCCACCCGCGCGATCGCGTCCTCGGCCCGTTCGCGCCGCAAGGTCCGCGGGGTGCCGTCGTAGAGCGCGGCGGCCTCGACGTTCTCCCGGACGCTGCGATGGGCCATCAGGTGGAACGCCTGGAACACGAAGCCGATCCGCTGACCCCGCAGCCCGGTCCGTTCACGATCCGGCAGACCGCCCACATCGATCCCATCGAGCAGGTAGTCACCCGCGGTCGGCCGGTCGAGGCAGCCGAGCACGTGCAGCAGCGTCGACTTGCCGGACCCGGACGGGCCGATCACGGCGAGGTGCTCCCCCCGGCGCACCTGGAGATCCAGCGCGCGCAGCGCCTCGACCGGCGGCGGCCCTGGGAAGGTCCGTGACACCCCGAGCAGTTCGATGACGGGTCGGGCGTCATCGGCAGGCCGATCGGCACGGCTCACGAGCCGACCACCACCTGGTCACCCTCGGCCAACGCGCCCTCGATCGGGGTGATCTCGACCATGCCGTCCACAGACAGGCCCGGCTCCACGGTGACGATCCGACGGTGGTCGGGATCGTCGTCATCGACCGCGTCGTCGATCACCTCGACCTGGGAGCTGCCGTCCGCGGCCGCGAAGACGGCGACCAGCGGCACGGCGAGCACCTCGCCGTCGGTGCCGCCCACCGGGATGCGCACCCGCACGGACTCGCCCACCACGTCGGTGACGTCATCGCGGGGCTCGATCCACGCCGCGTACGCGTCGTCGGACGCGTGGTCGGTCCCCGGCCGTTCCGCGAGCTGGACCAGCTCCCCTTCGAGCTCGTCCTGCCCGTCGGGGCGCAACCAGGCCACGTCCCCCTCCGCCACCAGGTCGGCGTCCTGCTCGGGGATCTCTGCGCGCATGACGAGCTCGGTGGAGGAGATGGTGACCAGCTCGCCACCACCGTCATCGCCGCGAGCGACCGCGACGTCGTCGACGCGCTGTGGGAGCTGCTCCACGACCACGAGCTCCCCGCCCGGCAGCCACGTCCCCGCCCGCTCGCGGAGGCGGTCGAGGCCGGCCGCGGCCTCGTCCCGCTCCTCCCGCGCCGCGGCCACCGCCCGCTCCTCCGCGGTGACGTCGGGCTCCTCGAGCAGCTCGTCACGGCCGGCGATCGCGATGTCGAGCTGTTCCTGCGCGCGGCGGACCTCCCGCCGAGGTGCATCGTCGGGCAGCCCATCGAGGGTGTCCTGTGCCTCGTTGATGGCAGCCTGCGCCTGGAGCCGCTCGGAACGGCGCGGCCCCTCGCGCGCCTGGGCGAGCTGGGCCTCCGCCTGGGCCAGCTGGTCACGTGCGGCGCTCAGACGCTCCTCCGCCTGCTCCACCCGGTCGAGGTCCTGCTCGGAGGGCTCCGGCGGGGCGTACCCGGCCTGCTCGAACAGCGCCTCCACGGCATCCCGGGTGGCCGGACCGAACCGCCCATCGACCTCACCCACCTCCAGTCCGAGCCGGTCGAGCGCAGCCTGGAGCTGTTCGACGTCATCTCCCTCGGCTCCCGGCCGCAGGTCCCGGAACATCGGGATCTCGCCCTCGATCACCAGCACCGGCCGGCCCGACACCTCGATGAGCACCTCCCCCTCCGCGACCTCGTCACCCTCCTCGGGGACCCCGGTCACGATCAGGTCACCGTCGACGTCGATGGCCCCACGGAGGCTGACCGGGACCGGCTCACCGAAGCTGACCGTGCTCCGCAGGACGACGTCGGCGACCAGCTCCGTGCGCTCCACCGGCGCGGTGACCTCGGAGGGCTCAGGTGGCGCAGCCTCCGCCGCGAGGTCAGCGGGTGAGCGCATGACCTGCGCGGCGACCACCCAGGTCACCCCCGCAACGAGCGCGACCCCGGCGAGCGCGACAGCACCCCAACGGACCCGGTTCACACCAGCTCCTCAGCAGACCGGGCATCGACGCTCACTGGTCGACCCTGACCTGCTCCAGCAGCTCGCGATGCTCCTCGATGAAGTCCGCCTCGTACTCCTGACGGATCTCCTCGTCGACCTCCGCCAGGTGCTCGTCGGTGCACGCACCCTCGGCCGCAGCGAGCTCCAGCTCACGCTCCTGCAGCTCCGCCAGGGCGTCAGGGTCCAGCTCCGGCTGCGGCGGCTGTGCAGGATCGATCTCGCCCGGGTCCAACGCCCCGAACGCCTGCTCCTGCAGCTCGTTCAGCGCTTCGAAGATCTCCCCCTGCGGCTCGAACCGCTCGGTGAAGTCGTACCCGGCCTCCTGCATGCACGCCTGCCACTCCTGCTCGGCCTCGACCACCCGCGGGTCGGACTGGATGCGTTCCTCGAGCTCCATGAAGGCCGGTTGCAGCTCCTGGAACACCTCCATCCGCTCACCCTGGACCTCGTCGAACGCCTCCCCCTGACAGCCACCCGGCTCGAACACCATCTCGTCGGGGTCGCCGTCGGGATCGAACTCCGCCATCTCGCCGGACAGCGCCCGCTCGTAGGCTTCGCGTTCCGCGTCGTCCATCTCCTCCTGGATGGCGAGGTTGGGGTCATCAGCCGCATCGGGCCCCATGAACAGCTCCGCGTCGAGCGTGCTGATGCCGTAGCCGTACTCCGCGCGGAACTCCTCCTCCGACAGCTCCTCCCGCAGCTCGAAGGACGCCGGCAGGTCACCGAGGTCGCTGGGGATGTACTCGAAACCCTCCTCCGCCATGCACTCCGCGATGGCCTCCTCGATCTCACGCTGCTCCGCCTGCGCCTGGGCCATGAGCTGTTCCTGGTCCATGTCCCCACCCAGGAACCCCGCCAGGCTCTCCGGCGACGTCGCGTCGCCGTCGTCATCGCTACCGCAACCCGTCAACGCGAGCGCGGCAGCCGCTACCACGGCACCTACACGGACCTTCAGCATCGTTCCCCCGGTTCTGGTCGTGCGATCGTCCCGCTGATGGCATGCCTTCCGGGACGCGACGCGATGGAAACAAGCCACCCTAAGTGGGCGCACCCACAGCGCCACCCATCGTCTCGACCACCCGGACGATGACCCATCGGACGGGGCGCACGCCGTGGCAACACCCGTGACACAGCGGGCGACGGACACCTGAGGTGCGCTCGTTCGCCGCCGGGGCTGCGCTTGGCTGCGCACGATGATGAGGTCCGGTTGGTCCGGACGCCGCTCTCGCCCGTACCGAGCGACTCGTCCCCACACGTGGGTCGTCGGAGCATGGGCTCCACGAACGGCGTTGGCACGGCCCCCGCTTGTTGTAGCTGTGTGCACTACGCTCGACTACACGGTCCGTCCAACCAGCCTCCGTCTCCCCGATCCCGTCAAGGATCGGCTCGATCGGCGCGCCGCCAGTGGCCACGAGAAGCCGTCCACCCTCGCGGTCCGACTCATCGATGAGGGGCTGCGCAGGGACGACCACCCCGGCGTGAGCTTCCACGACAGCCCGGCGCACGGCCGGGTCGCGTGCCTGGCAGGCGGTCCCGACGTCGCCGAGGTCATCGACGTGCTCACCGGCCTGGACGCCCAGGGGGAGGACCGGATCGCTGAGACCGCCACGTGGTTCGGCATCCACCGCTCCCGGGTGCGCATCGCCACGGGCTACTACGCGGCCTTCCCGGGCGAGATCGACCAGCAGATCGAGCTGCGTCGACGCGAAGCCGCCGAGCTGCGCGGACGCTACGAGGCCGAGCGGGCCCTCCTGGAGTGAGACTCCTGCTCGATGAGATGCTCTCCGCGACCGTCGCAGCGCAGCTCCGTGCCCAGCTGCGCACCCACGCCGGTGACAACGACTCCAGCTGGGTCCGTTGGCTCGCGAGGAACGTCTGAACCACCGGTCGCGATGGTCTGCCGATCGGTTTCCTGCAACCGATCCAGGCATCGCAGGGAAGGTTCCTCGCACTGGCTGCACGCAGCACACAGCCGGGATCTCTGGTGTCACATGAGGATCGGTGGACGGCTCGGAACTGGTGCAGCCCCCGTAGGTGGTGGTGCGGTCGGTGACCTCCACCTCGAGACGAGCTTGGTCTCGGGCGTGCTCTGGTACTCGGCGGTCGGCCCACCGCCGGGTCTCATCGAGCGCGCCCTCTGGGTCACGAGGGATCATCCCGGTCGGGTCATCGGATCCTGACCTTGCGGGGCTCGACGACGGCGACGCCGGCATGGCTACCTGGCGGGTAGCGCCGCAGGTCACCGATCCCGCGGTCGAGGCCGAGCAGGAGCCTGCCCTCATCCGTTGCTGCTGCCACGATCACCGGGTTCTCCCGTGACGTGCGTCGAAGGATGGATCTTGCGCCACCTGACGAAGCGCGCCGGGAGGGACAAGCCCATCTCACCCCACTCCCTGCGGCACGCCGCGATCAGCGCCGCCGGGTGCAGGCTGCGTGAGGTGGAGGACCTCGCCCGGCACGCCGAGCCCCGACAGACCCGCCGCTACGACCGCGCTCGCGGCGCCCTCGATCGCAAGCCCACCTGCATCGTCGCGACCTACCTCGCCGGCGCCACCAGCGCCCGGTGACGCAGCGTTCCGCCGTGGAGCGACGCCTGCCGCTGGGGTCTCAGTCGGGGGCTACAACCACCTTGCCGAGCGCGCGACCCTCGCCGACGTAGGCCAGCGCCTCGGGCACCTGGTCGAGCCCGAAAGTGCGGTCGATACGGATCGTCACATCACCGGCGACACAGGCCTGCGCGAGAGGCTCGAAGTAGGTCGGTCCCTGCTTGACGGCGAGCATCCCCACCCGCCGTCCCGTGGCCCGACCGAGCACCGCCCCAACGGTCACGATGGGGAGCAGCGTGCGCACCGCACCACCTACACACCGGTAGCGGCCGCCGGGGGCGAGCGCCCGACGGCACGCGAGCGGCGACCGGGTGGCCACCAGGTCCAGGATGTGATCGAACGGTGCGAAGTCCGTGAAACCCTCACGGCGGTAGTCACCGACCTCATCGGCCCCGAGCGACCTCATGAACGCAAGCTTGCCCGCGTTGTCGATGCCGGTCACGTGCGCACCGGCCCGTTCGGCGAGCTGGATCGCGAAGGTTCCGGACCCGCCGCCAGCACCGTTGATCAGCACCCGCTGGCCGGCGGTGATCCCGGCCGTGCCCTGGATGGCGATCGCCCCGCCCTGCGGCAGCGTCGATGCCTGCGCGAAGGTCAACCCCTCCGGCTTGTGGGCCAGCGCCGCCTGCGGGGCGAGCGCGTACTCGGCGAAGCCACCCATCAGCTGGAGGTTGTCGCCGTACACCTCGTCGTCAACAGCGAACCGCGTCACCGCGTCACCGACCGCGACCACCCGCCCGGCGATGTCCGAACCCAACGTGCGGCGCTTGGGTCTGCGCAGCCCACCGATCCGCGCGTACACCGGCGAGCCCCGCAGGCACTCCCAATCGGAGAGGTTGAGCGAGGTGGCAGCCACCTCCACCAGCAGCTGGTCCGGACCCGGGACAGGGACCGGTACCTCCTCGAGGCGCAACACCGACGGCGGCCCGTACCGGTGGTAGATGACAGCCCTCACCCGCGCTCCTGACGAACGGCGTGTCGGATCGGCGATCACTGCGATGTGCCCGCGTATCGGCACGCCGAACCTCGATCAGACCGACCGCACCCTACGCCGTCCGCAGGAACGAGCGAGCCGAGAACGGACGGCATGACCACCGTTACACGCCTCCTCAGTTCCCTCCAGATCAGCTGCTGTCGCCAGACGGATCCATCGACGGTCGACGCGCACGTCGCCCACGGAACAAGAGCCAGCAGCCGTCGCCGGCGATCGGCCCGTTCGCCCGGGGCGCTGCGCAGCACCAGGTCGGTTCTCGGCTGGGCGACATCAGCTCGGTCCCACACGTAGGGTGCAACGATGCGAGCGGTGGTGTTCCCTGGCTACGGGCCTCCGGATCGCCTCGAGATCCGGCAGGTCGATCAGCCGCGACCAGGGGACGGCGAGGTCCTCGTCCGTGTGCAGGCTGCGACGGTCAACCGGACCGACTGCGCCACCCTGCGGGGCAAGCCGCGGTTGGCGCGGATCGCGACGGGGCTGCTCCGCCCCCGACAGCCGGTGCTGGGCACGGAGTTCGCGGGGATCATCGAGGACACGGGAGCGGATGTCGACGGGTTCTCGGCCGGTGATGCCGTGTTCGGGTTCCACACCGGCGCCCAGGCCGAGTACCTGACCATGCCCGCATCCGGGCCGTTGGCGACGATCCCGGCCGGGATGGCTGCTGGCGAGGCGGCGCCGACGACCGAAGGTGCCCACTACGCCTTGAGCTGTCTCGACACGGTCGAGGTCGGCGCTGGCGACCAGGTGTTGGTGTACGGGGCCACCGGTGCCATCGGCTCTGCGGCCGTGCAGCTGCTCAAGCACCGCGAGGTCACCGTCACGGCCGTGTGTGATGCTCGTGGCATGGACCTGGCGACGTCGCTCGGGGCCGACGTGGTCATCGACTACACCGCCGAGGACTTCACGCAGACCGACGAACGGTTCGACGTCGTGCTCGATGCCGTCGGCAAGAGCAGGTTCGCTCGCTGCCGGCCCCTGCTCAAACCCGGTGGCGCCTTCTTGACGACCGATCTCGGCCCGCGAGCCGAGAACCTGTCACTGATCATCGTGACCCGGTGGATCGGCGATCACCGGGTCCGGCCGCCGCTGCCCACCGACGCTCGCCGACATGTGGGCCTGGTCGGCGAGCTGCTCGCGAGCGGGGACCTACGGCCGGTCGTGGACCGCACCTACACGCTGGACGACATCTTCGCCGCCTACCACTACGTCGAGACAGGACAGAAGCTCGGGACCGTCGTCATCACCGTGACGTGAACAGCACACCCGGCCCCCGGGCCCGCGCGCCCAGCACAGCACGGCTCCTCGGTGCAGGAGCGGCGCGGCACCTTGCAGGCCAGCAGCAGCTCCGTCATGGCGTCCACCTCTCCCCCACGAGCCATCGGCGTCGCCGCTTCGTGCGTGCCTTCCGCCCGCGTCCTCCTCGCCGGAAGGACTCGACGATCCACGGCGACCCCACAGGCCGAACCTGCCCGATCCGCGGCCTCGGACCGCTGGCGGATCACACCCGGAAGGTCGCGCGAAGCCGTTGAGTCGCGATCCGCGCGCCCGCGTGCAGCGGCATGGTGTCGGTACCGACCGTCAGGCCGGCCAGGGCGGCGAACACCGGGGGTGAGGTGCCCGCCGAAGCGATGGTCGCAGCGGTCCACTTCGGGCTGCGCATGAGTCGGGAGGCCAAGTCAGCCTGTCGCAGATGAGCACGCAGATGCCGCCCCAGCGCCGCGCGGTAGAGCCTGCCGGCCCGGGCCGGTTGGGCGACAGCAAGACGGCCGGCGAGCATGCCCGACAGCAGCGCCGTCGCGATGCCCTCGCCGCTGACGGGGTTGACGAGGCCCGCGGCGTCCCCGGCCAGCAGGACGCGGTCGTGGCCCGGCGGCGGACGACCTGGCGAGAGCGGCAGGTGATGGCCCTGGAAGCTGTCCGCCAGCGGCGTCCACTCCGGCAGCGTGTGGGCGATCAACTCCCGCAGCCGCGTACCGTTCGACGGCGAACGCCCGTCGAGGAGCACGACACCGACGTTGGCGCGGCAGTCGCCGGTCGGGAACGCCCACGCGTACGCCGGCCACGGGTCGCGGGGGAGCCTGAAGACCAGTTCCGGTTCGCGCCGAGGAGCCTGCGCGTAGGCGCGCAGCGAGACGGCACGGTGTTGGCGGGGATGCGCGCCGGCACCGATCTCGTGCCGGACCCGGGAGTGCACACCGTCCGCGCCGATCGCGGCAGCGGCGCGGAACCGACCGTTGACCACCACGCCGTTGGCGTGCACGGTCAGCTTGGTGACCTTCTCTCGGCACAGCTCCGCACCGCGGTTGACCGCAGCCTGCACAAGTCGAGCATCGAACACCCGCCGTGGCAGGACGTAGCCGGGCGCATCGACGCGGTCGGCGACCGGTGTGCCGTTCGCCGCGCCGATCCGCAGACGGTCGACACGCATCGCTCCGTGCAGCACCTCGAGGCAGCCGAGTCCTGCGAGGACGTCGACGGCGACCGGTCCGATCCCGTCGCCGCAGGCCTTGTCTCGCGGGAACCCGCTGCGATCGAGCATCACCACCCGTGCGGCGGGGCGTCGTGCCAGGGCGCCCAGCGCCGCCGCGGTGCCGGCGGGTCCGCCTCCGACGATCACGAGGTCCGCGTCCGCAGCCATCTTCATGCTCTTCCGACGGGCGTCGCTCGGGACATCACGAGGGCCGATGCCAGGCCAGCATGGCGTCGACCAGGGACTGCGGGCACTCGAGTGGGCTCAGGTGCCCGCAGTCGTCAAGCAGCGTCATGCTGGGTTCCGGGAGCAGTTGCTGCAGCTGCTGGCCCGGGCCCGTCCACGGTTGGAAGACGTCGGCCATCCCCCAGATGAGTTGGCACGGCATCGGCAGTGATCCGAGCGCCGACGCGACCGCTGCGGTGTCCGCGGGGTCGAGCGCTCTGAGATGCCGCTCGAAGCCCGCTCGTCCCTCAGGCGCCGAGAACTTGCCGTCGAACACGACCCGGTCGAGGTCCTCGTCGCTGACCACCGATGGGTGCGCGAACCCATCCCTGATCCGGCGCCGCAGGTACGCGTTCGGGACCACGCCCATCGCCGATGCCATCCGGACCAGCCCGATCCGGGCGGCTAGCCGGGCGAACCGGGCGCGGGGGGCGGGCCAGGATCCGTGGGCGATCGAGTTGACGAGCGTGAGACGGGTGACGAGGTCGGGATGGCGAACGGCCAGCAGCTGCGCGACGGCGCCGCCTGCGTCGTGGCCCACGACCCACACACCCTGTGGTTCGCTGTCGCCGAGCCATCGGGCCACCAGCGCCGCCCCGCCCGCGAGTGAGTGATCGCCATCCTCGGGCAGACGGGTGCTGCCGTAGCCGGGGAGATCGGGTGCCAACGCCCGTAGACCTGCCGTCGCGAGCCGGCCCATGAGCCCCCGCCAGAGCTCCGCTCCGGTCGGGATGCCGTGGATGAGAACCACGGGGTTGCCTTCACCGCTGCGCAGCACCGACAGGGTCGCCTCACCTACCTCGACCTCATGTCGACGAGGATGCTCAGCCAGGTCCCGGTCCTTCATACCCGCGGCGTCCGTCCGACCGGCGTCGCCCAGGCCTTCCCATCGCAGCTCACGGCTTCACGCCTGCCTTGCGACGGATCGCCGCATCACGACCTGGAGGGCGATCAGGCCCGCGAGCGTGCCACCCAACAGCACACCGAACATGGCGGTCGGGATCCCACCGAGGAGATCACCGGTCGAGCGCATCGCTCCCAGACCCACCAGCAGCAGCCCCAGCGTTGCTGCCTCGACGTGCAGCCGGAGCGCGCTCCATCGCGCCTCGATGAGGAAGGCGAGCCACAGCACACCGATGAAGGCCAGGAACGCGGCGATCGTCCGCGTGGTCAGTGCAGACAGGGTCCACGGCCAGATGGCGATAGCCGTCTCGGGTGCGACGAAGAACACCAGGGCCACGACGAGTTGCAGGGATCCGAGCGCGCCCACGACCAGGCGAACAGCGCGAGGAACGAGCGGTGTGCCGGGCAGCGGCGTTCCGGGATCCCGACGACGGTTCACGACCCAGATCGCCGGCAGCAGCACCGGCGTCACCGTGTAGACGATGAACCAGGCCCAGAACGACGGGTGACCGTGACTGAACAGCTCCCAGTGTTGCAGCGTCGCGACGAGCAGGAGCACCGTGAGCACGGTCGCGGCTGGGAAGACCAGCGCGACCCGATGCCAGTGCGACTCACGAACCGCCCGCAGGAACAACAGCGCACCCGCGAGGTAGCCGCCACCGACCGCCAGCGCGGTCGCCTCCGGCCCCATGGGCCAGGCCCACAGCTGCTCGGTGGCGGCCGGGAAGCCGTACAGGATGACGCCTGCAGCCAACAGGATGGGCGCGACGAGGACGGCCACGGTGCGGGTCGCCCCCAGCATGCGGTCGTCAGGCTGCTCCACAGCGGACCTTCCAGCGCCGCTCAGTCTGTCACGACTGCAGGGGGCCGACAACCGTCGGGGCCGGCTCCACGCGCTGGCTGCCGGCGCCACCCTTTACGGCGTTGCCGAGCACCCTTAGGGTGGCGAGATCATGGCTGTGCGAGCAGGGAACGACACGGTTCCTCGGGTACCCGGGTCGGCCGTGTTCGGTTCGGCACGCGACCTGCAACGCGACCAACTCGCCACCTACGAGCGGGCCATGCAGGCCCACGGAGCGATCGCTCGCCTACGGGTCGGGCCGCCCAGACTCGGCTTCGAGTTCGACGCGGTGTTCGAACCCGACGGAGCCCGCACCATCCTGTCCGGAGGCTCGCGCGGCTACATCAAGGACGCGCCCGTCTACCACGAGTTCACTCGGCTGTTCGGCGAGGGCCTGTTCACCTTCAACGGTGACGACTGGCAACGTCGACGCCGGATCCTGCAGCCACTGTTCACCCGGCAGCGGGTCCAGGACTACGTCCCGCTGATGAGCAGCTGGTCCGACGACCTCGTCCGGCTGCTCGGGAACAGCCGTGACGACACCGCACTGCCCGCGGCGGCCATGCACTACACCCTCAACGTGCTCGGGTCCACCCTGTTCGGCGAGGACATGAGCTCCGCCGGGCCGGTCCTGCAACGTGCGGTCCCCCTGATCAACGCGGAGGCGGCCAAGCGGGGGTTGGCGCCGGTCCGCCTGCCCCCATGGGTGCCCACGCCCAGCCATCGCCGAACCGCCCGTGCGCAACGCGAGCTGCGCTCGGTCGTGGACGACATCGTCCACAGCCGCGACGGGGATGGCGGTCGCGACGACCTGCTCGAACGGCTGATCTCAGCGCGCGATCCGGAGACCGGTCAAGGTCTGACGCCGCTCGCCATCCGCAACGAAGCGTTGATCTTCCTCGGCGCGGGACTGGACCCGCCACCCAACGCGCTCGGCTTCACGCTGTACCTGCTCGGCGGTCACCACCAGGTCCAGCAGCGTGTGCGGGACGAGGTCGCGGCGGTGATCGGGGATGCGCCGGTGACGGCCGACGACCTGCCCCACCTCAGGTTCACCTCGATGGTGGTCGATGAAGCGTTGCGCCTGTACCCACTGGGCCACACCCTGCTGCGCAAGGCCACCGCGGACAACGATGTGTGCGGCCACCGGATCCCGGGCGGTCAGATCATGGCGGTCAGCGTCTGGGGCCTGCACCGCAACCCGCGGGTGTGGTCGGACCCCGGCGAGTTCCGGCCGGAGCGCTTCGACCCGGCGGTCAGTCCCGACCGCGATCCCTACGCCTACCTGCCCTTCGGCGGCGGGCCGCGCACCTGCATCGGGATGCATCTCGCACACGCCCAACTCGTGGTCGCCGTGGCGAGCGTCGTCCGGAGTCTGACGATCCGAGCACCCGACCGTCGCCCACCGGCCCGCGCCGGGTTGACCCTGATGACGGGCGAGCCGTTCCGGTGCAGCTTCGAACCGGTGGCGTGATCGCCGGTGCCGTTGTTCGTCGGGGGCTCCGTGGCGGGGTTGTCGTGCCCTCGGTCGGCACCATGCGTGACCGAACCCTGTTGCCCCCTGACACCGGGCGACCGGCAGGCGGCGATGGTCGCCTCCCTACCCGGCGCAACGGATCCGTCGGAGGCGAACCAGAGGTAGCGAGGTCGCCTGCCGGACCGCAGCGCGTCCTTGTTGGCAGAGCCCGTGATCGCTGCCCGCTGGAGACCGTGACTTCGATCGCCCGGTCCGGAGCCCACTACCGCCCATAACCACACGGGCGTTGCGACCTGGTCCCCGCCGGGGAATGAGCACCCACCGGATAGGTCTCGGATGGGAGCTGGGCGCGCCGCGGATCGGGAGCTGAGGACCTTGACCGTGCCAGGCAGGTGCGGGAAGGTCGCTGCTGTCCAGAGCCGGACAACGGGCGGTGGGAACAGGGCAGCTTCGGCGCCTTGCACTCCGACCCAGAGATGGGGCGATGCTGTGAGCAACGACCAGATCCACCGGGTTGTGTCCACCGACGGCACCGAGATCGCTGGCCGGGTGCACGGTGAGGGGCCACCGCTGGTGTTGGTCCACGGTGGGCTGAGCGATGGAGAACAGGCATGGGGTCCGTTGCTGCCGTTCCTGCAGACGAGGTTCTCCTGCTACCTGCTCAGCACACGTGGCCGGGGCCTGAGCGCTGCGCCGGTCGGCGACGACCACTCGCTCGAACGCCTCGTCGAGGACGTCGTGTCGTTCGTCGATCGCGTCGGGCAGCCAGTGGCACTGTTCGGTCACTCCCTGGGTGGTGCGCTGGCGCTGGGTGCGGCAGCCAACTCGGCTGCGGTCTCGGCTGTGGCGGTGTACGAGCCTGCCGTGTTCGAAGCGCCCAGCGAGGTCAACCCCCGGGCCGAGGCCAAGGCCGCCCGCATCGGCGAGGCGGTGGCTGGGGATCGGTTGGTCGAGGCGGCGAGGGCGATGGTCGAGGGTGCGGTGACCGACGACGAGATGGCCGCGCTCGCGGCAGGCGAGGTGTTCGAGTCGTGGGCGACGAACGTCCGCGTGGCGCTGCAAGAAGCCCAGCAGGCTGGGGAGTCGCGACGACCCACCCCGACCGATGCTTCGGCGCTCACGCGGATCGACGTGCCGGTGCTGTACTTGTACGGATCACGGACACCCACGACCTGGTATGTCGAGGGGGCGCGACACGTCGCCAGCCACGCGGCCGACTACCGACAGGTCGAGGTCGTCGGCGCGGCCCACCTCACACCACACCTCGCGCCTGAGCTGATCGCCGACGAACTCATCCGGTTCTTCGAGGGGGTGCCGGAACCCGCCTGAACCGCGCCCAACGCTGATCGCCTCGAGAGGGCAGCGTCACGGGATGACCGCCTTCCGTCGATCCCAGGGGTGGAGACAACCGCGATATGTGCACGATGCCTTCGACCATCTGGACCGCTGCGTCGCTGCCACCCGAGGGGCCACGAGCGTCACGATCCTGACAGCGGCGAAGGACCGACGTGCAGGCGCGCCCTGCTGCGCTCCGGAACCGTGAGTATGCGCGCGGAGGTTCCCGAGCTCGGGCGCGCATAATCGGCCGGTCCCGTGGAGATGGGGTGCCTCCAGGGGCGACGGCACGCCTCCCTAGGACCAGGTCGTCAATCGTAGTTGACGACCGCCTTGTTGCAGGTCACACTGGAGGTATGAGCACCCGACTTGACGCCGAACGAGACGACGAGCAAGTCCGTCTCGCCGTCGAGCTGGGCTCAGTCGACCCGCTCGGCCAGCTTCGCGGTCTTCGTGCCGCAGATCGGCAGTTGGATCTCTGGCAGCGCGAGACCATCGCGCGGGCCCGCCAGCAGGGTGCCTCGTGGTCGGAGATCGGCGAGGCCCTCGGCGTGAGCAAGCAGGCAGCGTGGAAGCTGTACAACGACGACGTCCGCGAGCTGCTGGCGGAGATCCGCCAACGCAGCGGGCTTCGCGACGACGAGGCCCAACGGCTGGCTGACGACGAGCGTTCCGCTCGCGCAGGACAGTGAGGGTCGTCGTCGACCCGAACGTGCTCGTCTCGGCGGCGGTCGCATCGGGCGTCAGCGCCGAGCTGCTTGATCGGTGGCTGACGGACCGGCCGTTCGACGTCGTGGTCTGCCCGGCCCTGATCGGGGAGCTTCGCGACGTGCTGGCGCGCGATCGGTTCCGACGGTGGATCAGCATCCACGAGTCGGACCGGTTCGTGGGGCGGCTCGAGAGCGAAGGTGAACGGTGGACGGACCCCACCGACATCCCTGCGGTGACCGGCGATCCCAGAATCGACTACCTGGTGGCGCTGTACCGCGACTGCGACGCCGATCTGCTCGTCTCGGGCGATTCCGACCTGCTCGATCTTGACGCCGAGGACGTCAGCGTCCTGACGCCAGGCGAACTGCTGGCCCAGCTCTGATGTCTGGCCCTTCCGCCAGCGACAGGTGCGGCCCTACGGACGGAACCCAGCCACAAGACCCCGCAGCACAACGTCGACGGACCCGCTCGGCAGCCGTGATGATGGGCGGGTGAAGTCAGAGACGCTTCCGCCCATAGTTGCTCCGCGCCTCGCTGGTGGGAGTCAGGAGCCCGGGTGGAGAGACTCGACGAACTCTCGGGGTGTCAGGACCTGGATCTGGCCGATACTCCCCAGGGTGAGCAGGTCCTGGTCGCCGGTGACGATGACGTCGGCGTTCGCCGCCAGAGCAGCTTCGATGAGGCGGTCATCGTCGGGATCCCGGGAGATCGTGACCGTCTCCGTTGGGGTGACCACGACGGCGGCCAGGGCGAGGAACTTGACGAGCTCGTCCGCGTCGCCGACGACCTCCTGCAGCTTGGGATAGTTCAGCACGCGGCGCAGTTCATCGAGCAGGGTCGGGCTCGTGACGATCTCGAAGTGGCCGTCCAGGGCAGCATCCAGGACGGCTCCCGGCGGCCCGCCCCACCCGACTCCGGACACGATGGTGTTGGTGTCGAGCACCGCGCGGATCACGACACCTTCCGGGCCGCCTCGATCGCCTCGTCCACAGTGGCCGGATCAAGACCAGCTTCAGCGACGCGGTCACGGACCTGCGTCAGACGGCGGCGCAGTTCCTCACGAGCTTCGGCACGCACGAGCTGTTGCAGCGCCTCCCACTCGTCCCGGTTGACCAGGACCGCGACGGGGCGTCCACGCTTGGTCAGCGAGACGGGCTCGGCCCCGCCGGCCACGTCATCGACCAGGCGGCCGAGCTGCCCGCGGGCCTGCTCAACCCCGATGAAGCGTTCCGACATCGCCCACCTCCGAACCTTACGGTTGTCCTGAAGGTAGCACGGGTGGACGCTGCTCTCGCGCCGACCCGCGGCGCAGAACAGGAGGTCCTCCCATGACCGCATCCACTCTCATCCTGCCCGTCGCCGGCGAGCAGGACCTGGCCAGCTGGGCCGCGGTCGCGTTCGTCGCCGGCTACTCGAGCACAGGAACTCGCCAGGCGTACACCACCCAGCTGCGGCTGTGGTTCGACTGGTGCGAACACCACCATCTCGAGCCACTGGCCGACGTCCGACGTCCACACGTGGAGTTCTACGCCCGCGACCTCGAAGCCAGAGGCCTCGCTGCGGCCACGATCGCGCTGAAGCTGGTCGTACTGACCGGGTTCAACCGCTACTGCGTCGAGGAACAACTCCTCGAGCACTCCCCGGCCGTCCACGTCCGTCGGCCGAAGGTCTCCCAGGAGTCCACCCGGCTCGGACTCGACCGATCTGAGCTCGGTGCGTTCCTGGTCCAGGCCGGGCTGTCTGGCGGCAACGACCACGCCCTGGCCTGCCTGCTCGCACTGAACGCCCTACGCGTGTCTGAGGCGTGCGGCGCCGAACTGTCCGACCTGGCGCTGGCCAACGGCCACCGAGTCGTCCGGATCGTCGGCAAGGGCAACCAGCCCGCCCTGATCCCCCTCGCGCCACGCACGTCGCGCGCTATCGACGCGGCGGTCGGTGAACGTACCGACGGGCCGCTGCTTGCCCGGGCAGACGGCAGCCGACTGGATCGGCACGCCGCCGGCCGTATCGTGCGCCGCCTCGCGAAGCGTGCCGGGATCGACAAGCCCATCTCACCCCCCTCGCTGCGGCACGCCGCGTTTCCCCGCCGCGCTCGACGCCGGGTGCAGCCTGCGTGACGTGCAGGACTTCGCCCGGCATGCCGATCCTCGCCAGACCCGCCGTTACGACCGCGCCCGAGGCGTACTCGACCGCAACCCCACCTACATCGTCGCGACCTACCTCGCCGGCGCCACCGCAGCCCGCTGATGCAGGCATCGACCGTCACGGCTGCCGTGTGCTGTCAACACCCTGTGCCCACTCGGCAGCCGCGATTTCGATCCGGGCCTGTTGAGCATCCTGGCGCCCGAAACCCCTGGACCCGTGACTCTGGCGAGCGGCGTCGACGAGACCGCGTTGTCGCGAGTGCGGTGACGCCTGCCCGCGGGGTCGGAGGCCGGACAGCATTACTGTGATACACTTTTGTCATGGTGATCCGGACCAGCGCGCGCCGCCACGGGATCGCTGACGCGGACATCCACCACGCTATCGACAACGCG
>PXDB01000118.1 GCA_003565155.1 Nitriliruptoraceae bacterium
AGACGGTGGGAGTGCATGACCGCGACCTGCGGCGGGTTGCCGGAGGCGAAGGTGGTGGACAGCTGGGTGTAGTACTGGTCCCAGACCGCACCGCCGAGGCGGTCGACGAAGATGCCGTTGTCGGCCTCGTTGAACGCGTTGGTCAGGATCTGGATGACCTCGCACTCGGTGGTCGCCTCCGCGACGTCGGTCACGCCTTCCGTGGACTCGTCGCAGTCACCGAAGAACCGTGCCAGGCTGATGACGGTGTCACCCTCCTCGACCGCCTCCGCGGCGTCCTCGGAGGCGTCCTCGGGCAGTTCCTCTGCGTCGTCAACCTCGCCGTTGCCGTTGCCGCAGGCAGCGGCGATCATCGCCATCGCCAGCAGGAGTCCGGTGGCTCGTAGCCGCCGTGTGAATCTCATGTCCAGTCTCCGTTCTCGTTGATCGGGGAACGCCGGTGTTTCCATGGGTCGTGTCCAGTAGCCCGTAGGCCCGCACGATCCGTCGAAGGACCTACTTGCCGCCACTGCCAAGGGAGATGCCGCGGATCAGCTGCCGCTGGAAGATGATGAACATGATCAGCAGCGGCAGGCTGGCGAGCACGCCGCGCGCCATCAGGGCGCCGAGCTCCGTGGCCTGCGCGAAGTTGCCCTGCAGCGATGCCAGGCCGGTAGTGACCGTGAACATCTCCCGCTCCGTGGCGGAGACCAGCGGCCACAGGTAGTCGTTCCAGGTCAGCACGAAGGTGAAGATCCCCAGCGCGGTCAGTGCTGGTGTGGCCATCGGCAGCATGATCTGCCGGAAGATGCGCCACTGGGATGCCCCGTCGATCTGCGCGGCCTCCTCCACCTCTCCGGGGATGGCGGCGAAGAAGGTCGTCATGATGAACACCCCGAGGGGCACACCCACCCGTGGCAGGAAGAGGCCGGCGTGGGTGTTGTGCAGCCCGAACGCATCGAAGATGAGGAACAGCGGGATGAACATCGTCTCCTGCGGCACCATCAGCCCGGCGATCACCACGGGGAAGAGGATCTTCTTGAACGGGAACTGCAGCCGGGCGAAGGCGTAGCCGGCCATCGCGGAGAAGAACAGGGTCAGCAGCGTCGTCGAGGTCGCGACCACCATGCTGTTGAAGAACCACCTGCCGCTGAGGCCGACCTGGAACACCGAGATGAAGTTCTCGAAGGTGATCTCGGGCGGGAGCAGGATCTGAGAGTCCCGCTGCAGGATCTCGTTGGGGGTCAGGGACAGTGAGAACATCCACCACAGTGGGATCAGCCAGA
Organism: Nitriliruptoraceae bacterium; assembly: GCA_003565155.1. Lineage (GTDB taxonomy): Bacteria > Actinomycetota > Nitriliruptoria > Nitriliruptorales > Nitriliruptoraceae > T1Sed10-7. The sequence continues at coordinate 1,266 of PXDB01000118.1, forward strand.
CGAGCGCGATCACGAAGAGGATGACGCTCGGGGCGTTCTTCTTGAACAGCCGCGTCCTGCGAGCCCTGACGGCCCCCGTCTCGGCCTGGCTCTTGGCGGCCCCGGTCTCGGTGTCGGAGATGGTGGTGCTCATGCGTCGTCCTCCTTGGGCAGCAGCACGAACTGGACGATCGAGACGAGGATGATCGCGACGAACAGCACGATCGACATCGCCGATGCGTAGCCGAGTTCGAAGTCCCGGAACCCGCGTTCGAAGATGTGCTGGATCAGCACCCGTGTGGCGCCGTCCGGGCCGCCGCGGGTCATGATGAAGACTTGGCCGAAGATCTGGAACGAGTAGATGACCTGGAGCACGACCACCAGCCGTATGGTCCGCTTCAGCCCGGGGACCGTGATGTTCCAGAAGGTCTGCCACGCGTTCGCGCCGTCGATCGACGCCGCCTCGTACTGCTGCGTGTCGATGTCCTGCAGGCCTGCGAGGAAGAGCACCAGGTTGAAGCCGACCGTCCACCACAGGGTGGCCAGCACGATCGCGGGCATGGCCCAGGTCGTGCTGTTGAGCATGTTGATCGGATCGGCACCGAACCAGTCGCCGAAGATGCCGACCAGGCCGATGCCCGGGTTGAGCATGAACGCCCAGATGAGGGTGAGCACGGCGACCGAGAGGACGTAGGGCGCGAAGAACATCGCCCGCAGCACCCCGACCATGCGACCACCGCGGTTGAGAGCGAGCGCCAGGGCCAGACCGGTCCCGACGATCACCGGCGTGGACATCACCACGAACAGCAGGGTGTTGCCGAAGGACAGCCAGAACTGCGAGTCGAACCAGCGCCCACCCTCACCCGGGTGGAAGCCCAACCAGACCCCGAAGATCGCGACGACGAGCACCGCGAAACTGATCGCGGGCGCCTTCGGGATGCTCCCCTTCCGCATCGCCCGGAACAGCGGGACCAGCATCAGCAGCAGCAGGAGGCGGAGCGGCCACAACCGCTCGGCGCTCCAGGTCATCTCCGTGCCCCAGAACATCCGACGGAAGTTCTCCAGCCCGATGAACTCGCGCCGCGTCGTGTCCAGGAAGTCCCAGTCGTAGAAGCTCATCACGGTGGCCTGGATCACCGGGTAGAGCATGAACAGGGCGTACGCGATCAGGAAGGGGATCAGGAACCCGAATGCGCCCAGATCCGTGGGGTTGAAGCGTTCCTTGCTCCCCCCAGGCCTGGCCGTCTTGCGCCCCCTCCCCTGATCGTCCTTGGGAGCGCTCTCTGCTTGCACGTGCGCGCTATCGGTCTCCACCATGTCGGCCTCCCAGCCTGCTGTGCCCACCTCAACGCTGCCTCTCAACTTACGAGTCCGGAAATCAGTAGTCAAGGTGCAGTTTCGATTTCGATACATAGGGCGCCGGATGATCCGGGGCCGGGTGGGCCGCGCGTCGCGTGACGAGGCTCATCGTCGCTCTGGGTGCAGTGCGCGCCGCGGATGCCGCAGCTCGTCGCACCGCCGCAGTTCGCGGCCGTGCGGCACAGAACCGCGCGCTAGAGCAGCATGCTGGCGCGCGTAACGCGCTCTGCGCGCGCCGCGGAGCCGTCCCGTGGGCGCCGCGGCCCTGCGCTGCAACTTGAGCCTTCCTCCCGCCCATCACTTTCTCTATGTTTACGTTCGGGATACTCCGAAAGCAGCGGCGAAGGTGCCAGCATGAAACGCTTGCAGCGCCACGAACTCCGACATGCGGACGGGCGGCGGCTCTTCGTCTACGGCCACCTCGCCGCGGATGCGCTCCCATCCGACGGGCCCGGAGGTGAGTGGCCGGCCCTGCACCTGCGTCACGACGCGCTGCGGGACCGGTGGGTCGCGATCTCCCCTGCGCGGAACACGCGACCACAGACCGCGCCGTCGGTCACACAGCGCTCCACCGGCTGTCCCCTGTGCGTCGGTGGCCCGGAGTTGCCGTTCCCCTACGAGGCCGCGGTGTTCGAGAACCGGTTCCCGAGCCTCGTGCCGACGCCGCCGGAGCCGCCACGACTCGAGGCTGCGACCGCGCCGTCCGCCGGGCACTGCGAGGTGGTGATGTACACCTCGACCCATGAGGGTTCCCTCGCCACCTTGACGGCGGAGGAGCTCGTGAGGGTGGTCGCCATCTGGGCTGATCGATCGGAGGATCTCTGGGCCGATCCACAGGTCAAGGCGGTGCTCGCCTTCGAGAACCGGGGTGAGGACGTCGGGGCGACCCTCTCGCACCCGCACGGGCAGATCTACGCCTTCGGTCATCTCCCACCGCTGTTGCAGGAGCGGGCCAGGGCGGCGCGGCGCCATGGTGACCGCACCGGTAGCTGTCTCGGCTGCGATGTCGTGCAACGGGACGTGTCGTCCCCTGCACGGCAGGTCGTGGAGAACCCGAGCTTCCAGGTCTCAGTGCCCTTCGCGCCGGACTGGCCCTTCGAGATCCACGTGCGTGCCCGGCGGCACGGGACCGGTCGGCTGCAGGATCTGACCGTCGAGGAACGGCGTGATCTCGCGGCCGCGCTGCGCGAGGTCGTCCGTGTCTACGACCGGTTCTACAACGCGCCGATGGCCTACCTGATGGCGTGCCAGCAAGCCCCGAGCGACGAGCACGGTGTCGTGGAGGATTGGCACCTCAGTTTCGAGTTCTGCCCACCGAACCGAGGTCCGGACAAGCTGAAGATGCGTGCCACCGTGGAGACGGCTGCGGGGCTGTTCATCAACGACACCGACCCGGAGGTCACCGCGGGCGAGCTGCGAGAGGCGGCAGATCGCACCCGTCCGGTGGACCTTCCCGGACTGCCGTTGGTTCGCGTCGAACGGGGATGACCGCGGTCGGGAGGTCCGACCGGTGGCGCCCTCAGGCGTTCCGGCTGGCGACCTCTCTCACGTTGAGCCCGTCGTTGCGCAGCGCAGCGATGAGTTCCGGGTCGCCTTCGTCGTCGGTGATGAGCAGATCGATGTCGTCGAGGTCGCAGACGTGGGCGAGGGCGACCTGGCCCACCTTCGAACTGTCCGCGCAGACGACACGCTGTTGTGATGCGGCGAGGATGCGGTGCTTGATCTCCGTCTCGGGCAGGTTGACGTTGGTGATGCCCCGCTCGATGTCGATGCCGTTGCACCCGATGAAGGCTTTGCCGGCGTTGATGCTCCCGAGGACCAGGCCGGCCAGCGGCTCGACCAGGGAGTGCTGCTTCGTCCGGAGCGTGCCACCGGTGATCACGACCGTGACCCTGGGGTCGGCGCGCTCCAGCGCCATCGCGATCGTGAGCGAACTGGTGAACACGGTGACCTCGGTGACCTCGGTGCGCTCAGCCAGCGCGTGCGCGACCGCCGTGGTGGTGGTGCCGACGTCGAGGATGATGGTGTCGCCGCTCTCGATCAGCTCTGCGGCCGCGCGCCCGATCGCGCGCTTCTGTGCAGCAGCAGCGATCTCGGCCTCCTCGAACCTGCGCTCTGCCGGGGTGATGGCGCGAGGTACGGCGCCGCCACGGACGCGGCGGAGGTGGCCCCGCTGCTCGAGTGCGTTCAGGTCGGCCCGCACCGTGACCTCGGACACCTCGAACTGGTGCGCGAGGTCACCGACGCGGACGAACTCCAGCTCACGGAGGAGTTCGAGCATCCGGTCCCGGCGGATCCTGGCTGGCAACGTTCGTGCGCCATCGGTCTCGGCGGTGCCCATCGTTGGCTGTCTCCGGTGCGTCGGTGGGACGCTGCGCTCGGGCGGATGCGCCGCGTGTACGGCCGTCAGGTTGGTGCGTGCCGTTCCGTCCAGGCGTCACTGACGATCACGTCCAGGTCCGGCCGTCCGGGTCGCCAGCCCAGCAGCTGACGGGCCCGGTCGGAGGAGGCGACCAGCACGGCCGGGTCGCCCGCCCGCCGGGGTGCCTCCTCGGCAGGGATCGGGTGGCCCGTGACCCGGCGGGCAGCCTCGACCACCTCCCGGACGCTGAAGCCGCGCCCGTTGCCGAGGTTGCAGATGACCGTCCCGTGGGTGTCGAGCTGCTCCACGGCACGGACGTGGGCGTCGGCGAGATCGGCGACGTGGATGTAGTCGCGCACCGCCGTCCCGTCCTCGGTCGGGTAGTCGGTGCCGAACAGGGTGATGTGGTCGCGGCGGCCCTCGGCGACCTGCAGTACCAGGGGGATGAGGTGGGTCTCCGGGTCGTGACGTTCACCCCGGCCTGGGATGGCGCCAGCGGCGTTGAAGTAGCGCAGCGCCGCGTAGCGCAGCCCGTGGATCCGGTGGTGCCAGGCCAGCATGCGCTCCACGAGCAGCTTCGACTCCCCGTAGGCGTTGGTGGGCAGCAGCGCGTCGTCCTCGGTGATGGGGAGCCGTTCGGGTTCCCCGTAGACCGCAGCGGTGGAGGACAGCACGAACCGGGTCACCCCGTGACGCAGCAGCGCATCGAGCAGGGTGGCGGACCCGCCGGTGTTGACCCGGAAGAAGCGCTCGGGGGCACGCATCGACTCGCCGGCCTCGATCAGCGCGGCGAAGTGCAGGCAGGCGTCGAAGCCGCCGTCGCCGGCCACCTCGTCGATGGCGGCGGGGTCGGTGACGTCCACCTCGACGAAGGTGGCCTGCCCGGGCACGGCCTCGCGGTGGCCGGCGCTGAGGTCGTCCGCCACGGTGACCGCGTGGCCCGCGTCGAGCAGCGCCGCGGCGGTGGTGGCGCCGATGTAGCCCGCGCCGCCGGTGACCAGCACGTGCATGGGGCGTCCTTCGATCGTGCGTTGGCGATGGGGGTCCTGGGTGCCGAGCGCGCCTCGTACTGCGGGTCCGACCGCCCGTACCTTTCGCCATCTTGCCATAATCTTCGGTTGATTTACGATGAGATCCGACAGCGGGAGGTACCACGTGTCCGTGACGTTCCAGGCGCCCGGGCGCGCCAACCTGATCGGGGAGCACACCGATCACACCGACGGTCTGGTGCTTCCCGCCGCCATCGACCGGGGCATCACCCTGCGCGCGGAGCTCGGTGGTGACCGGATCGCGGTGACCTCAGACGTGGTCGAAGAGGTCGTTGACGTCGCCGCGGACGGCAGCGAGATGCCGGAGGGAGGCTTCGGGCGTTTCGTGGCGGCGGTGGCCGCCGAGCTCGACGAGGCGGGCCGGTCCCCGGTGGGGCTGACCGGGACCCTGTCCTCCGACCTGCCCCAGGGAGCGGGCCTGTCCTCCTCCGCGGCGGTCGAGGTGGTGATCGCGGTGGCGCTGTGTGCGGCGGCTGACCTCGCGCTCGAGCCGATGGAGCTCGCGGCCCTGTGCCGTCGTGCCGAGCACCGGGCCGTGGGCGTGCCGTCGGGCATCATGGACCAGGCGGCCTCGATCCTCGGTCGGGCCGACCACGCCGTGCTGCTGGACTGCGGGACCCTGGAGCACGAGGTGGTGCCCCTGCCGGCGGGACACGGCCTGTTGATCATGGACACCGGGGTGCGTCGGCAGCTGGAGACCTCGGGTTACGCGGCGCGCACGGAGGAGCTCGCAGCGGCCCTGCCGGTACTCGAGGGGCGTCGGCCGGCGGAGGTCGACCCGGAGGAGCTCCCGGGACTGCTTGCGCAGTTGGAGGCCGTGCCGGCGAGACGGTTGCGGCACGTCGTCACGGAGAACGCTCGGGTCCGCCAGACGGTGGCGGCCTTCGCGGCCGATGACCGTGCCCGGATCGGGGAGCTGTTCGCTGCCGGACACGCCAGCCTTCGCGATGACTTCGAGGTGTCGGTGCCGGAGCTCGACACGATGGTGGAGCTGGCGGTGGACGCCGGCGCGACCGGTGCGCGGATGACCGGCGCCGGGTTCGGCGGCGCGGCGATCGCGCTGGTGGTTGATGACCGTCTGCAGGAGGTCACCGAGGTGGTGGCGGCCCGCTACCGGGAGCGCCACCCGGACCGCGAACCGGCCCTGTACCGGTGCGTCGCCGCCGACGGCGCCGGACGCCGGGACTGACCCACCTGTGGCCACCCGGCCGCGGGGGGTCGAGGCGGCCGCGCGTCGGCTGTCGGCAACCGTCACTGGTGCGGCCGGTGGGGTCCGCGCGGTCAGCGTCCGCAGGGCGCTCCCTCGGGGTGTCGCGCGTGACGGTGCCGGACACCCGTGCGTGTGGACGCCGTCACGGGGTGTCCGTGGCGGGCGTGGCAC
>PXDB01000121.1 GCA_003565155.1 Nitriliruptoraceae bacterium
CGGGGGCGGGGGTGGGGACGGGGGGCGGGGGTGGGGAGGCGGCGGCGGGGGGGGCCGCTCAGCGGGGGGTGTCGTGCGAGAGCTGCGGCGTCTCGCGCTCCTCGGCCTCACCGCGGCGCGAGACGGAGCTGGCGACCAGCACAACCCCGAACAGCACCAGCAGGGCCGGACCGATCCAGCGCAGGTCGGCCACGGTGATGGTGACCGCACGGGTCAGGGTCACGAGGGCGATGAGGGTGAAGACCGCGCCAGCGGTCAGGGAGACGAGGTCGAGGGGGTGGCGTTCCATGGTGGTCCTCCGGTGCCGGGGGTGGCTGGCGGTCGGGGCGGGGCGGTCGGGATGGCCGGCGGTCGGGGCGGGTCGGTCGGGGTGGCCGGCGGTCGGGACGGGCGGGACGGGTCACTCGGGCCTCACGGCGCCTCGTTGAGGCGGGCAGGCGACTGCTGGACACGGATCTCCCCGAGCCCTGCGCTGAGGTCCAGGTCGATGCTGCCCCGGGGCTGGTCGGCGTCGATGCGCACCTGCACGTCACCGACACCCAACCCGCCGGCGCTGCGGTCCACGAGACGGACCTGCCCGATGCCGACGCTGCCCTCGGCGGTCACGTCCACGTCGTCCGGCACGATGACCCGGATCTCACCGGCTCCGACGGACACCTCGAGGTCCACCTGCTCGCCATCGAAGGGCAGCTCGGTCAGATCGAGGCGGATCGAGCCGGCACCGAGCTCGTACCGCGGCTGCAGTTCATCCATGTCCGAGGGCGTCAGCCGGAGCTCTCCCGCGGCGGAGCCGTCGGTGGTGAACACGGGGAGCCCGCTGGCCCACCCGTTCCCGGGGACCTGTGCCACCAGGACGAAGGGCAGCAGGATCACGCCGAGCCAGATCAGCCCGCGGCCGCGGCCCCGGACGGCTCCGACCAGCAGGCCGATGCCGACCACCAGCAGCGCCGCGGCGAGGAGCTGGCCGGTCGCGATGGTGAGGACACCCGCAAGCCGCAGGGTCCACAGCAGCCCGACGGTCACCAGCAGCACACCGACGGTGGCTCGGCCGAGGATGCTCTCCTCGCGTTCCGGAGCCGGTGGGGGTGTCCAGTCGTCGCCGCCCTCCGCCGTCGGGGGCGGGGCCGGGGGTCCGGGCGGCGTGGATCCCGGTGCCGTACCCGGTCCGGCGGACCCAGGGGTGCTGGCACCGCTCGTGGCGTCGTCGGGGCTGGTGGGCGTTCGGTGCGAGGTGGTGGTCATGACGGTCTCCCGTGGGGTGGCGCGGTCGTGGGGTGGTGGCGTGGAGGTCCCGGGCGGTGACGGGGCGAGCGGTGCAGCTGCGGTGGCCGGTCGGCCACCGGCGGCACCGGGCGCCGGCGCGGCGGAGGGCATGGGTGGTGGGGAGGCGGTGGCCGGCGATCCCGCGTTCGGCGTGGGCCCGGTGACCGCGGCCCGGTCCCCGGTCACCCACAGTGCGAGGCCGAGCCCGATCAGCAACAGGGGTGGGGCCAGCGCACCGAGGGAGACCCCCGGCAGCAGGCCGAACCGCATCGGCGTGGCGGCGAGCAGCCACCAGCCACCGACCACGACCAGGGCGACCCCGAACCAGAAGGCCGTGGGGCGTCCCCACACCTGCTGGCCGCTGCGCGTGGTCGACGGCCGGGGGGCACCCGGCTCGGCGGCGGGGACCAGGAGCGCGGCAGCGAGGTAGACGAGCAGGCCAACACCCTGGGTCAGCAGCGTGGCGACCACGATCAGGAGCCGCACCAGCGCGACGTCCCAGCCCAGGTGGTCGGCGAGCCCGGCGGCCACCCCGGCGAGGATCCGACCCTCCTGGGGACGCTGCAGCGGCGGACGCTGCGCACCACCGGTGGTCGCGGTGGGCGGCGGTGGCGACGGGGCGGACATCTGTGGCTCCCGGGTGCGAGGGCGTCGGCGGCGCTCGCCGATCCATCACCTGCAGCATGCGCGTCGGCGCGCCGCGAGGGCATCGGGGACCACCCTGGTCCGACCCTGAGCCCCCCAGGAACCGACGGTGGACGTGCCGTCTGCCATCGGCCGCGCCGCTGTGCGACCATGAGGGACATGGACCGACCGCCGCCCGTGCCCCCCCACACCGATACGCGCACCGACGCGCACGCCGACGCACGGGCCGACACCACCTCGGCGCCCGCTCAGCCGCCCGGTGCCGTAGCCGTCACCGGGCACCGCCTCGTCCGAACCGAGCACGGACGGATCGTGGCCGGGGTCGCCGCAGGGCTCGGGTGGCGGTTGGGTGTGGACCCGATCCTGGTGCGGATCGCGTTCACCCTGCTCACCTTCGCCGGCGGGGCCGGGCTGGTGCTCTACGGGGTCCTGTGGGCGGTGCTGCCGGCCGCGGCCGCGACGCCACCACCTCGACGTCGGGCCACCGGGCAACAGGGGGTCGCGCTGGCCCTGATCGTGCTGGGTGTGTTGCTCCTGCTGCGGGCGGTCGGCGTGTGGTTCGGCGACGAGGTGGTGGGCCCCCTCACCCTGCTGGCCGCCGGGTCCGCGGTGCTGTGGACGCGGGTGGATCCCGATGAGCGCACGGCGTGGTCGCAGCTGTCGGGGCGAGGGACCTCCATGGCCCTGCGACGTGCGGCGGCGGCGCCGACCTCACCGTTGCGGATCGTGCTGGGCACGGCCCTGGTGGCCCTGGCCATCGTGGGCGTGCTGGTCACCGCCGGCTCGCTGGCCGGTGCGCAGGAGCTGCTGTTCGTCCTGCTGGTGGCCCTGCTCGGCGTCGCGCTGCTGTTCGGCCCCTGGTTGTGGCGGTTGGTGGACGAGCTGGCCACCGAACGCCGGGAACGGATCCGTGCAGCCGAGCGCGCCGAGCTCGCCGCACACCTCCACGACTCCGTGCTCCAGACCCTCGCGCTGATCCAGCGCACCAGCGACGACCCGAAACGCATGGTCACCCTCGCCCGGCGCCAGGAACGCGAGCTGCGCAGCTGGCTGTACGGCAGCACCACCGACGGGTCGACCACGACCCTCACCGAGGCGGTGCACGGCGTCACCGAGGAGGTCGAGGCGGTGCACGGCATCACCCTCGAGGTCGTCGTGGTGGGTGACACCGCCCTCGACGACCACGTGTGGGCGCTGCTCTCAGCGCTCCGGGAGGCGTGCGTGAACGCCGCCAAGCACAGCGGCGCCGACCGGGCCGACGTCTACGTCGAGGTGGAGCAGGACGAGGTCGTCGCCTTCGTCCGCGACCGCGGCCGGGGGTTCGAGCCGGCGTCCGTGCCGGCGGACCGCGCGGGGATCCGCCACTCCATCGTCGAGCGCACGGAACGCCACGGGGGACGTGCGACGATCCACGCCGTGCCCGGCGGCGGCACCGAGGTGGAGTTGACGGTGCCACGTCCGAGCGGGCGTCCGGCGGGGTGGGCGGCGTCCCCGGCGACGCCGCCCACCCCGGAGCCGTCCCACACCAACCACCGAGGAGGTCACCACCCGTGAGCCGAGAGATCCGCGTCTTCCTGGTCGACGACCACGCACTGTTCCGGGCCGGGGTGCAGGCCGAGCTCGGCGGCCACGTCACCATCGTCGGTGCGGCCGGCGACGTCGACGAGGCGATCCAGGGCATCCGCGCGACCAGACCGGACGTGGTGGTGCTGGACGTCCACCTGCCCGGTGGCGGTGGTCACGCCGTGTTGGAGGCGATCCGGGAGACCCACCCGGACGTGCGCTTCCTCGCGCTCAGCGTGTCCGACGCGGCCGAGGACGTGATCCGGGTGATCCGCGCCGGTGCCCGGGGCTACGTGACCAAGACCATCTCCTCCGAGGATCTGGTGCGCGCGATCGTGCGGGTACACCAGGGGGACGCGGTGTTCGGGCCACGTCTGGCGGGCTTCGTGCTCGACGCCTTCGCCGGGGACCTCCCCCCGGGGGTCGCCAGCGACGACCCGGAACTCGACCAGCTCACGACCCGGGAGAAGGAGGTGCTCCGCCACATCGCGCGGGGCTACACCTACCGGGAGATCGCCGGGCGGCTCCACATCTCCATCAAGACCGTGGAGACCCACGTCTCGGCGGTGCTGCGCAAGCTGCAGCTGTCCAACCGTCACGAGCTCACGGCGTGGGCGGCGAGTCGGGATCTGCTCTGAAGCCTCGGAGCACGTCCCTGCGGAAGTCAAGGGCGACGTCGAGGTCGACCTTGCCGGGCGTGGCGGCGATCAGGCCGCCCAGCAGCTTCGGCACCAGCAGGCACAGCAGCAGGGTCAGGGGCGCGGTCCAGCCACCGGTCGCCCCGCGCAGCGCCCCGATGGTGACGGGGCCCAGACCGGCGACGAGGTAGCCGAAGCTCTGGACCAGCACCGACAGCCGCGCCGTGCCGGGGGTGCTGGCGGCACGCACCCCGATCAGCAGCAGCGCCAGGGGGAAGGCTCCGAGCCCCAGACCGAGCAGGACCGTCCACAGCAGGGGCTGGGCGGCCGGTGCGAGCAGCAGGCCGAGGTAGCCGGCGACCGACAGGGCGATGAGCCCCACCACGTAGACACGCTGATCCTCACCACGCGCGGCCAGCCGGGGCAGGATCAGGGCGACGGGACCGCCGATGATCATGGCCACCCCGGTCATCGCCCCTGCCGCACCAGCGGCCACGCCCGCCTCCCGGAGGATGGAGGGGAGCCAGCCCATCAGCACGTACGCCTCCAGCGCCTGCACGCCGAAGAACATCGCGAGCGCCCAGCTCTGGACGCGACGGTGGACACGGTCGACCGAGAGCGGCGGCGGGATCACCGCCCCGCCGCCGACCGTGAGGTCGGTGGTCGGGCCGTCACCTGCCGGGGCGTCCCCGGCGTCCGCCTCGGGTGCGACCCCGGGCCCGGCGGTGAGCCCCGACCCGGTCGCGACCCCCGGTTCGGGACCGGCCCGCAGGGCGAGGACCCACGGCACCAGGGCGACCGCCGCCGGTGCCGCCCAGACCGCCAGGCCCGCGCGCCACCCGCCGAGCTCCGCGGCGATCGGGACCGACAACGCCGCGGGCAGACCCGTGCTCATGGCGATCATCAGGGCGTACCAACCCGTCATCACCCCGACCCGGCCGGGGAACCAGCTGCGGACGGCGACGGGCAGCAGCACGTTGCCGACGGCCATACCGGACAGGGCCACGAGGCTGGTCGCCAGCAGCCAGGTCGCGTCCAGGACCACCACCCGCAGCACCAACCCCATGGTGACCGCCGTCATCGACAGCGTCATCGCGGTGACCAGACCGAGGCGTCGGGCGAGGCGGTTGGCGAGCAGCGCCACGAGCGCGAAGGAGAGCAGCGGCAGGCTGGTCAGCACCCCGGCCTGGACCGCGTCCATCCCCAGGGCCGACCGCACGTCCGGCAGCAGGGCCCCGACGCTGGTCACGGCCGCGCGCAGGTTGAGCGCCGTGCCCAGCACCGCCGCCGTCAACCACACGGCGCCGACGGCAGGGCGGCGGACCCAGTCCTGCGTCACCGCCGCAGGTCGGGATCGTGTTGCCGCACCCGGGTGCGTACCGTCACGATCGCGTCGCCGGAGAGGATCCCCGACCGCCCGAGGAGGCGCCCCCGTTCCCAGTTGGACAGCCCGAGCTCCGGCGTGTCCAGGGCGTACTGCCCGTCGACCCAGCGGGTGAACCCGTCACCCACGTAGGGCGCCTCGGCCGCGGCCCACACCCGCTCATGTTCCTCCGCCACCTCGCTGAGCACCGACAGCACGAAACGGGGTGAGTAACGGTTGTAGAGCGCGACACCCTCGTCGAGGTCGTCGATCAGCAGCAGGGTGAGCTCGGGGGACGCCTCCCACTCCCACTCCTGCCCCAGGGCCGACTCGCGCAGCACCTCGGCCCGGGGCTCACGCACCTCGCCCTCGGCCCGGGTGATGGGGACCCGCTCGTCGTACCAGCCCGGGTCCACGGCGTGCCGGTCCCGCTCCAGCACGTGCAGCTTCGCGTGGGTGCCGTGGGCGGTGGCGGCCTCCTCGAGCGCGGCGAGTACCACCGGGACCAGCACATCGGCGCGCGCACGGTCCACGGCCACGGTGTTCAGCGTGTTGCACACCTTGCGGTCCAGGGAGTGGCGCACGCTGGCGCGGAGGCGGTCCGTGTCCGCGCTGGCAGACACCAGCATCCACGCGCCACCGGTGCCGTGGGCGGAGACGGCGTTACCGGCCTGCTGGGCGACCGCGGAGAGCTGGTGGACCGCGGTCCCAGAGCCACGGGCGACCGCGAGCGCGAGCCGGGGGTCGCTGAACAGTGCCCAGCCGGCCGCGTGAGAGGGCGCGTCCACGAGGCTGGCTGCTCCGGTGGGCAGCCCGGCCGCCACGAGCGCCGGCGCGAGCGCGTGGGTCACGATCGCCCGTGCGGTCCCAAGCGCGTCTGAGCCGATGCGGAACACCACAGCGTTGCCGGTCCGCAGCACGCCGCAGGCGTCGGCGAACACGTTGGGCCGTCCCTCGAACACGAAGGCGACCACGCCGAGACGGTCGCTGACCTCCTCCAGCGTCCAGCCCTCGTGCTCGATGGTGCGCACGACGCGGCCACGCACGCTGCCGGTACCGGCCCACCCACGGAGCCCGTCGATCATGCCGGCACGCATCCGGTCGTCCAGCACCAGCCGGGTGGTGGAGCGACCCCGCTGACGGGCGGCGGCGACGTCGTCGTCGTTGGCCGCGGCGATGGGCGCGAAGCTGTCGTCGTCAGCGAGGCGGTCCGCGAAGGTGGTGTAGAAGGCGTCCAACTGCACCTCGGACACACCGCTGAGCGCGTCGAAGGCGGCGGCTGCCGCGTCGACGGCACGGGCCGCGGCCCGACGATCCTCGGCGGGAACGTGCAGCACCGCCCCCTCGTCGGGGAGGGTGAGGAGGGCGTCACCTGGACGGAAGGCATCGGCCAGCGCCTCGTCCACGGTGACGACCCGGTCACCGCCCACGACGAGACGCGTACCGGGGGTCAGTTCCGTGAGCGGGATGGCATCCATAGGCCGCACGCTACGAGACCCCACCGTCGCCTGCCACCGACCGCCGCGACACCCGCCCAGGGCCAGAGGTGACGTTGGCAAGCAACCGCGCAGCGTGAGCGCCGTGCGCGCCCCCGCCATCAGTGAGAGCGCTACGGTGCCGAAGGAACACCTTGGGGTCGAACCGTCCAGAGGTCCCACCGGACGCGAACGGCACTCGAGAACCAGCAGCGATGTCCCCTCGCCCCTCCACGCGGTCGGGCACGGGACCGCCGACCACTCCAACCGACCACCCCACAGGGAAGAGAGGCGAAGGCTCGATGGCCGACGACCGCGCCGTGCTACGGATCGGGGAGGTGTCGCGCCGGACCGGCGTCGCCGTCCCGACCCTGCGCGCATGGGAACGTCGGTACGGCCTGCTCACCCCGCAGCGCACCGACGGCGGTCACCGGCTCTACAGCGATGACGACGTCGGTCGTGTACGGGCGATGCAACGCCTCCTCGACCAGGGTTGGTCCGCGGCAGCCGCGGCGCGTGAGGTGCTGCGCGAGCCGGCCAGCGTCACCCCCCTGCGCGCCGTCGCCGGGAGTGGCCGCCCCAGCGAGGACCTGATCCATCGGCTGGAGTCGGCGATCGACCTCTTCGATGCCCCGACCGCCGACACCGTCATGGACGATGTGTTCGCCCGCTTCGAGGTACCCCGCGCGCTCGACGAGGTGGTGCTCCCGGTCCTGCGGCGGGTCGGTGAAGGGTGGCAGGACGATCCGAGGATCATCGCGCGTGAGCACTTCGCCACCAACACCCTGCGGCCGCGCCTGCAGCGTCTCATCCGTACGGCCCACTCCTCGAGCCGGGCCTGCCTGGCCGCGGCCCCTGAGGGCGAGGATCACGACCTCGGACTGCTCGCCTCCTCGGTGGTGGCGGCGGACGCTGGATGGCGGGTCCACTACCTCGGTGCACGCATGCCCACCGCCGCCATCGAACGCAGCCTGACGGAACTGCGTCCCGAGGCGGTCCTGATCGGGTCGATGCACCGTGCGCACGCGACCGCGTTCCTCGACGAGGCGCCGCGGTTCGGAACGGCCGCCGTGGTGCTCGGCGGGCCCGGCTTCATCCCCGACGATGCCGGCCGCCTCCGCAACGCCGTGGTCCATCAGGGACCGATCCGCGAACTCGCGAGCACCCTCGAGCGGGCACTGTCGGCGAGGGAAGGTCTCGGCTGAGCCGTGCGCGTGGCCGTGTCAGCGCGTGATGCGGAAGCGGATGCGCACGTGGGTGTGGTACTCGGAGATGTCGCCGTCCTCGACCACCGCCGAGGTCTCCAGCACGGTGAAACCCTCGACGTTGCGCAGGGTCTTGGTCGCCTCACCCAACGCTTTGTGCGCCGCATCCCGCCACGACTCCGTCGACACCCCGACCAGGTCGATCGTCTTGATCACCGCCACCGGTGCACCTCCCGCTCGTGGCCAGCGTAGGCGCCCGACCTCGGGCAGCGCGAGGGGCCCTTCGGCACTGCGCAGCGGGCGCGTTCAGCGCAGGTACAGGATGATCGAGAACCCCACGATCATGCCCAGGCCGGCCAGTACCGTGGCCGGCATCCCGAGCCGACTGCCCTTGACGTGGGCGATGAGCCCGAGCCCCATCCCCACGGGACCGAGGACCGCGGCCAGGCCGGTGACCGCGGCGGCGACGCCGGAAGCCGCGGCGAGCAGGGCCAGCGGGGTGGCGAAGCGGGGAGAGGCCTCGATCGGCGCGAAGGGGTCGCGTTCCTGGTGGTCACCGGACCCGCTCACCCGGCCCTCCTGTCGCTGATCGCGTGCGTCGAGGTGCGACGTCGAGGTGCGACGTCGAGGTGCGACGTGGTCGACGGCGGGAAGGGTACCGACCACCCCGCTAGCGTCCGGGGTCGCACGCGTGGGAGGAGCGAGGGTGAGCAAGCTGGCGATGACGCCTGAAGAGCGGGACCGGTTCCTGACCGATGAGCGGGTCCTCCGCTTGGCCACCACCGACGACGAGGGCTGGCCCGCGGTGGTGCCGGTGTGGTTCGTGTGGCACGACGGCGCCTTCTGGGTGTGGAACCTGACCCGCGCGAAGCGCACCGCCCGGCTGGAGGCCGGGACCCGGGCCGCCTTCGTGGTCGATGGTGGGCAGGAGTACGTGGAGTTGCGGGGGGTGTCGGGACGCCTGGACTACGCCTTCGTGCCCGACGAAGAGGTGCCCCTGGAGGTGCGGCGGGGCTTCTCGATGAAGTACTTCGGCAGCGACCATCCCCTGGAGCCGGCCGACCACCACCGGTGGCTGCGGATGACCCCGACCCAGGTGGCGAGCTGGGACTTCCGCAAGCAGTACGGACCGACCGAGGCGTGAGCGACGGGCGTGCGGCGGGGCTCGCCCAGGCCGCTACGACCGCGCGCGGCGGATCCGCACGGGACCGTTGAAGGTCGACGGGTCGACGACCCGGCCGCGCTGGAGGAGCTCCACCTCGCCGTCCGCGACCATCCGGCGCGCGGCGCGGCGCGCCGGCTCCATCAGGGGACGCCAGGCGTCCTCGTCCTCGCCGGCGACCCGTCGGGCGGCCTCCGAGGGACAGATGGTGGCGGTGCGGGGGCGGTCATCGAGCAGGTCGCGGATCGCCGCCTCCAACGCGCGATCCTCCGAACGGACCTTGCGACGTCGGCAGGCCTTCGAGCAGTAGCGCACCTGCTCCCAGTCCCGTGCCGCCGACCGACGCCAGGAGAAGGCGCGGCCGCAGCTCGCGCAGATCCGGTCCTCGGGCTGCCCCATCAGCGGGTCAGCACCCGGAGGGCGGAGCGGGCCGCGTGGTAGCCGGCCATCCCGTGCACCCCGCCGCCAGGTGGCGTGGAGGAGGAGCACAGGAACACCCCGCTCACCCCGGTCGCGTACGGGTCGAGCGCGATCCGCGGCCGACCGATCAGCTGCAGCGGCCGGTTGGCACCACCGCCGATGTCGCCGCCGTGCAGGTTGGGGTTCCCCGCCTCGAAGTCCGCCGGGGTGGTCACGTGGCGCGCCACCACCTGCTGGCTGAAGCCGGGGGCGAACCGCTCGATCTGGGCCTCGATCAGCGGGGTGAGGTCCTCGGTACAGCCGTGGGGCACGTGGGCGTAGGCCCACAACGGTGTCACCCCGTCAACCTCGCGGGTGGGATCGGCGACGTGCGGTTGTGCCGCCAGGGTGAAGGGCTGCTCCGGCAGCTCGCCGGCGACCACCGCCGCCTCCGTCGCGGCGATCTGATCGAAGGTGCCGCCGAGGTGGAGGGTTCCGGCGCGGCGTGCCGCGGGTGCGGTCCAGGGCACCTCCCCGCGCACGGCGTAGTCCACCTTGTACGCCGCGGGTCCGTAGGTCCATCGCTCAGCCCGTCGGCGGTCGCGCTCCGGCAGGTGTCCACCGAGCACCTCCGCGAGCACGGTCGGGGTGGTGTCGAAGAGTGCGACCCGGGCCCTGGGAAGCTCACGGAAGCTCCGGACCCGGGTGCCGGTCACGACCTCGCCGCCGAGGTCCTCGAGCAGGGCCACCATCGCCCGCCACAGGGACTCGGCGCCACCTTGCGCGACGGGCCAGCCGTGGCGGTGCCCGGCCGCACCGAGCAGCACCCCGACCGCACCGGTGATGGGCTGGTCGAGGCGGTTGATGGCGTGGGCGGCCATCCCACCGAAGAGCGCTGCCCCCCGCGCGGTCGGGAAGCTGCGCGCGAGCAGGGTGGCCGGGATCAGCGCGGGCAGGCCGGCGCGGGCGGTGGCGAAGGGGTGGCGCGGGATCCGGATGATGGGGCCGAGCACGTCGTCACCGAGCGCCCCGAAGCGGTCCGCGGCGGCCCCGATCAGCCGGCGCCACGCGGGACCGTCGTCACCGAGCTCCGCGCAGGTGCGCTCCAGATCCCGGTAGGCCGCGACAGCGGTGCCATCGTCGAGGGGGTGGGCACAGTCCACCTCCGCGTGCCGCCATGCGAGCCCGTACTCCTCGAGCGGCAGGGTGCGCAGGAAGGGGGAGGCGATGGCGAAGGGCAGCACCGCGGCGCAGTGGTCATGGCGCAGCCCCGGTACCTCGGGGTCGTCGTAGGTACGGGTCCCGCCGCCGGGCTCGGCGGCGGCCTCCAGTACCACGACCTTGAACCCCTCACGGGCCAGGGCGATCGCCGCGGCCAGGCCGTTGGGTCCTGCACCGACCACCACGGCGTCGGGCTCGCTGAGTCGGGTACGGACCACCTCGGCTCCTCCACGGGCGTGCGTTCGACGCTACCCCGGGGCACCGGCCCGGTCGGGACCACCACCTGCCCGTGGGCTGTCCGGTGCGCCTGCATCCTCGTCTCGTCCGTGATCCGTGGCCTGCCCCGGTGCCGGATCGGCCAGACCGAGCCGCACGAACACCCACGGCGCCACACCGCCGATCCACACCCCGATCAGCCCGTAGCGGACCGCCCGCAGTGTCAGCTCCACCGGGCTCTCCCCACCCGGGAACGCCGCGCCGAGCCCGAGGTAGAGCGCCGCCACACCGGCCAGGCCCAGCAGCACCCGTGCCGCCCGACGCGGCACGGCCCCGCGGTGGTCGAACCCACCCCGCTCCTGCAGCCATGCGAGCCCGATCCCGAAGCCCGACAGCGCCGCGGCCGCGGTGACCACACCGCTGGCACCGGTCAGCGCCGCCGGGTCCTCGACCCCCGGCCAGGGGAAGGTCACGTTGACCAGCCGCCCGGCGAGCAGGGTCGCCGGGGTGATGAACGCCAGCCCGGCGACCAGGGCAGCGAGCACCCGCTCGGTGGTGCCGACGCGCAGCCACCACCGCGACACGGGCCGCTCCAGCCACAGGAACAGCCCCACGAGCACCGCGCCGACGGCCACCCCGGTGACCATGTCCTCCAGGAAGTGGACGCCGAGGTGGATGCGCGACCAGGCGATACCGGCGATCAGCGCCAGCAGCGCGACACGCACCGGCCAGGAGCGCAGCCGGGCGGCCAGCAGCCCCCAGATGGCGGTGGCGTTCTGGGCGTGGCCCGACGGCAGCCCGAAGCTGGTCTCGGTCACCGCCCCCAGTCCGGGCTGGAGGAAGGAGGGCCGGGGTGTGGTGAACACCAGCTTGAGCACCCCGTTGACGCTGGCGGTGACCAGCAGCATCACCCCGAGACGGATCCCGAAACGTCGGCTGATGGCCCAGTAGGTCAGGGGCAGCATGAGGAGGTAGAACTCCTCGTCACCGAGGAAGGTGATGACCGCCCACACCGGGGTCAGCCAGGCGGCGGTGTCCTGGAGGCGGTCCGCCCGGTCCAGCTGTCCGTCGTAGCGGCCCGGGTCTGGTCCGCGGACCGACCCGTCCCGGGCGGTGGCCCGCTCTTCCAGCACCTCGACGACCCGGTCGGGGTAGTCGGTGAGGATGGCGTGGGCGCCCGCGTCGAGCAGGCGGTGCATCTGCTCGGGGTCGTTGACCGTCCACACCTGCACCTCGACACCGAGGCGCTCCGCAGCCCGGGTGAAGCGCGGGGTGACCACGAGCCGACCGTCGAAGCGTTCGGGGACCTGGAACAGCTCACCCGGCGGCGTCCACCAAGGGTGCAGCCCGACCAGGGACCGCACATAGAACGCGGAAGTCTCCGACTCCGGCATGTTGGTGGGCACGTCCGGCAGTTGCGCGCGGACGGGGCCGAGGTAGTCCTCACTGAAGGACGCCACGGTCACGGTGCCGTCGTCCCGTCCGTACTCGACCAGCAGGTCGATGGTCGGCTGGATGATGTCGGTGCCGCCGTCGGTCTTGAGCTCGATCACCAGGTGGGTGTCGGGGAAGGCCGCGAGGACCTCCGACAGCGCGGCGTGCCGTACCCCCTGGCCGGCGAAGGGGGTGTCGCCGTCCTCATCGGTCCAGGTGGCGCCGGCGTCGAGTCCCTGGAGTTCATCGAGGGTGAGGTCCGCGACCGCCCCGGTGCCGTCGGTGGTGCGGTCGACGGTGCCGTCGTGGATCGTGGCGATGCGCCCGTCGGCGGTGACCTGCAGGTCCATCTCCAGGGTGTCGGCACCGAGCTCCAGGGCCGCGTCGAAGGCCGCCATGGTGTTGGGCGGTGCGTGCCCCTGGGCGCCGGCGTGGGCGATGATCGAGACCTCGCGCGCGTCGAAGTGCGCCACGGGCTCGATCGGCTCGGTCTGGGTCCACGCGGCGACCACCCCGGCGACGAGCAGCACCAGCGCCGCCGTCAACCAGCGCCGGGACCTGCGCGTGGAGCTGCCGTGCCCTGCCATCCGTGCGCCCTCCCCGACGATGGCCGCAGGAACCTAGCCGTGCCGGCCGGGCGCGGAGCGCGGCGAGGCGGCAGCAGCGTCCGCTCAGCGCGCGCTGCGGTGGGTGTGGTCGACGTCATCGCCGGATCGGATGTGCGACCATCCGGGCGGTGGCCTCCCCACCGAGCGCCACCCCAGCACCGTCGGGAGTACGACGTCGATACCACGACCCGGGCCGTTCCGGCGCCGGCCGAGCCAAGGGAGCGCGCACCATGCAGCACACCGTCCGACGTCATGTCGCCACGTTGGCCGCGGCTGGCGCGGCTGCCCTTCTGGTGGCCGGCTGCTCCGTGGACAGCCTGCTGGAGCGGGGGCTGTCGATGGTCGAGGGGGTCGAGGGGGTGGAGATCGACCGCGAGGGCGGGTCCTTCTCGATCAGCAGCGAGGAGGGGGAACTCTTCGCCATCGATATCGACGAGGAGGAGGGCACTGCCAGCTTCTCCACCGAGGAGGGTTCGGTCACCACGGGTCAGGCCAGCGAGCTCCCACCGGAGATCGCGGCCGTCTTCACCCCGCCGCCCGGGTTCGAGGTCCAGGCCGTGTCGGACATGAGCAGCACCGAGGAGGGTCGTGGGCTGCTGGCACAGGGTGAGATCACCGGGGAGTGGTCGACGTTGATGGACGCCCTGGAGACCGAGATGGAGTCCGGCCCCTGGGACCAGGTGCAGCGCCAGGTCATGGAGTCGGGGGTGATGGGGGTGATCACCGGAGCCCGCGAGGACGGCGGCGGGACCCTGAACGCCTCGCTGGTCATGGAGGAGGACACGGAGGAGGGCATGCTCTCCCTGCTGCTCGTCATCCCCGCGGACGACACGCCCGAGGAGGAGTGAGCCGCCGGCGCGCGGCTGCGCTCACGCGAGGTCGTAGCGCTCCGCGCGGATCCGACGGGCGTCCGCACCGAGCTCGATCAGCACCGGGAGCACGGCCTCCATCATCGGTTCCGGCCCGCAGCAGAAGACGACGAGACCCTCCCGGCGCAGGTCGGGCAGCCGTCGCTGCAGCAGGTCCGCGGTGATGACCCCCCGCTCACCGGTCCAGCTGCCGTCCGGCTCCTCGACCACGAAGGTCAGCTCCAACCCACCCCGCTCGGCCATCTCCTGCAGCTCCTCACGGGCCAGCAGGTCCTGCGGGCGAGGCGCGCCGTAGAGCACCCACGTCGGACGATGGTCACCCCGATCACGCATCGTGCGCAGGATGGACAGCGCAGGCGTGGCGCCGATGCCCCCTACGACGAACACGGCAGCTGTGGCCTCATCGGGGAGAACGAAGTTGCCGTAGGGGCCGTCGAGGTAGGCGTGTGTCCCGACGGGCACCTCCCCGATCCGTGACGTGAAGTCCCCGAGTTCCTTGATCGTGAAGGAGACCTGCCCCGTCCGTCGAGCCTGCTCGGCGCTGGACGAGAAGGAGTACGGGTGGACGTCGATGTCCCACGGCGGCTGGTCCACTGCCAGCCAGGCGAACTGGCCAGCCTTCCACTCCATCCCCTCGTGACCGTCCGGCGCCAGCGTCAGGGTCCAGATCCGCTGGGCGTCCTCGCGCACCTCGACCACCGTCCAGGGGTGACGGAGGCTGCGGATCGGACGCACACCCCGCGTCCAGACCAGCAAACCTGCTGCGCCCAGACCGTAGGCCCCCCAGAACGCCATCTTCCACCCGACCTCGGAGTAGTGGCCCACCTGGAACACGTGCACGACCGCGATCAGCATCACCAGCAGGGACAGCATGCCGTGCAGCAGCCGCCACCACTGGTAGGGGATGCCGAGCTGCCGCCGCCAGAGCGTGAGCACCACCAGTCCGGCCGCGGCCCCGAGCACCACCCACAACGCACCGGCACGGGCGAGGTCGTCGAAGGGATCCAGGAACGCGCGGAACTCAGGGACGACGGCGACGAGGATCCCGACGTGGGCCAGCAGGGCCACGACGGCGAGCACCCCGGCCACGCGGTGCAGCTTCAGGAGCCAGTCCAGCCCGAAGGGCGCGGCCAGGCGGGGGAAGCGGGCGGTCAACAGGAACTGGGCACCGAGCATGGCCAGCGCGACGAAACCGATCGCGACCCCGATCTCGGTGGCCACCTCGCGTCCCGGCGGTCGGGGTGGCAGCAGCGCGACCAGCAGCGGTAGAGCGATCACCGCCACGTAGGTGACCACCGCACCAACCTGTCGCGGAGCCACGACCATCGGCCTCTCCCGGCAACCTCCCTGGACCGCTCCGAGGGGTCATCGAGGCTAGACAGGCCCGGGGAGAACGGACCAGGGTCGAGCGTCACCCCCCGCCCGTGGAGGCCCCTACCCGCACGTGGTGCGGGCCACCCGCGGACCACCTGCCTGCTGAGATGGTGCGGCGGCTCAGGCGGTCACCGCCTCCGCGAAGGGCGCTTCACCGAGGGCGAACAGCGCGCTGAGCTCCTGCCGACCGGCGACACCGACCAGGCGGTAGACGCGTGCCAGGTGGTTCTCCACCGTCCGCACCGACACCCCGAGGCGGTCCGCGATCGAGCGTCCGTCCATCCCCCGCATCGCCAGCACGGCGGCGTCACGACGTCGCGGGCTCAGCTCCACCGGCGTGCAGCCCGCCACGCCCACGGTGGTGGCGTCGGTGCAGGCGCTGACCAGCGCTCCCGCGAGCGCCCCCGCCCTGGTACCGGCTCCTGCACGGGCGGCCTGGTGCGCCGCCTCCGCGGCCAGCAGGGTGCGTCCCTTCGCAGCGAGGGTCCGGGCGGCTCGTTCGAGACCGTGGCCATCACCGTCGGCCCAGGCGGTCAGGTGCGCCGCCACGCCCTCCAGCACCGGGTCCATCCGCTGCCGTTCGACCTCGACCACGGCTGCGGCGGCGCGTCGGGCTGCGTCAGCCTCGCACTCGAGCCGCGCGACCAGGTGCCAGGCCATCCTCGCGTCGCGGAGCCGGCCCTGCTGTCGGGCCCGCTCGGCCAACGCGACGAGGTCATCCCCGGCACCGTGGGTCCCGCGGCGCGCGCACCGGACCAGGATCTCGGCGACCTCGCACCGGTGGGCGACGGCGAGGTTGTGCTCGCGATCGCTGCCCACCTGGCCGAGCCGCCACTCGGCCTCGACAGCGGAGCCGTTCAGGCCAGCCAGCACCGCGAGGTCCGCGAGCACCAGGGCGCGCAGGCGGATGGGGTCGGCGGTGCGGCAGGCGAGCATCGCGGCGACCAACCGGTCCCGGGCCGTGGCCAGATCGCCGGCTTCCCATCGCAACCAGCCCTCGACGGCGTACCACCAGCCCGTCTCCGCTCCGAACCGCCGCAGGCTGCCGTCCACCTCATCGCTCGCCTCGACGATCCGTTCCCGGAGCGGACGCTCGTCGTCGGTCAACAGCTGTGCCCCGGCGACCAGGTGCTCGGCCGTGGAGAGGAGGCTGAGCGTGCTCGTCCCTGGCCAGCGCACCGCGAGCGCGTCCACCGCGTCCTCGACCCGCTGGGCCTCGACCGCGTGGAGACCGACAAGTCCCTCTCCAACCGCCAGCACCCCGCGCGTGACGGCGGGATCGAGCCGGTCCTGCGCTCCCGGTCGGGCAGTGGTCGCCTCGGCGTCGTCCCCCTCGCGCTCCAGCGCCGCCTTCGCCGCGGCGAGGTGCTGCGCAGCGCCCCGCACGTCCCCACCGAGCACCTGCAGCACCGCGGCGTACGCCGTGGGCGCCGGCCGGTGCGCTGCCACCTCACCACGCGCGCCACCGGCCAGCAGCGCGCGGACCGCGGCGTCGAAACGTCCGGACCCCACCGCCTCGGCGTGGGCGGCGACCAGCTCGTCAACCTCGTTGCCAGCAGCGGGTGACACGCTGTCGGTCCCGCAGGGGCTGTGACCGGTGGTGGGGTCGACCGGTGCGCCGGCGCACCGCTCGTTGGCGGCCAGGGAGGCCACGCGTGACGCCGTCGCGTCGTCGCCTTCCTCGAGCGCCGCGTGCGCCAGCCGACCCGCGAGCGCGGCGTCACCACGCGCGTGCGCCATGGCGCTCGCGCTCCCCAGCTGTGCGGCCGACCACCCTCCGATCTCCGCACGCCAACGCGCGAGCTCCAACCGACGCCACCCCTTGACCCCGAGCCGGTCGAAGGTGGCAGCCAACGCCTCCAGGACGGCACGGCGCTGGTCGGGGAGCATCGACGCCCGCACGACCTCGGCGTGGACAGGGTCGATGATGCCGAGCGTGCGACCCCGGGCGCTGGCCTGGTAGCGGACGAGCCCACGGGCCTCCAGTTCGCGGGCGGCCCTGGCGTCGATCAGGCTCGCAGCTGCCCGCACCGGCAGCGGGGAGGCCACCGACAGGATCCGCAGCTCGTGCTGCGCCTCCTCGCTCAGGCCCTCGAGACGGGGGTTGACCCACGCCGTCAGCCGGCGCAGGGGCAGGGCCTCCACCAGCCGCCAGCTGTCGGCCCCAGGACCGACGCACCCGGTCTCCTGGGCGTCGTGGAGCAGCTCCTTGATCGCGACGGGGTTCCCTCCCGTGCTCCGCCACACCTCGTGCACGAGGCTCGGCTCCGCGGGCCCACCGAGGAGCCGCTCGACGAGAAGGGCCGTGGCCCGCCGGTCCAGGGGCGTGACCTCCAGCCGCCGCCAGGGGCCGGCGTCCCACCAGCTCCCGAGCCGGTCATCCGGTGTGGCGTCGCTGCCGACGGCGGTGACCACCCGGCACCACGGCTGCGCCTGCAGGGCGTGGATGCGGGCGACCTCCAGTCGGGGGAGCAACTGCGCGTCGTCGACGAGTACCAGGAGTGGATCGGTGTCCTGCGGCGTGTCCCGCACGCAGGGAGCGTGCGACTCGCCGGCAGCCTCCGAGACCAGGTGGACCGGACCGTGGTGCCGCGCCGCCAGGGCCCGCAGCACCTGGCTCTTGCCGACCCCTGGACCACCGCGCAGGTTGACCGGCCGTCCCCCGATGAGCTCCCGCTCCACGCGGTGCAGCAGCCGCGCACGCCCCACCAGCCGGGTCGTGTCACTCTGAGTGGTTGCTGGCGTGACCCGATGGGTCATCGCCCTGGCGGTGGTGGCGGTCATGGTCTCCCCTTCGTGGACGACGTGCAGCCGGCCCGCAGCCCCATCGCGGGTCGCTGTTCGAACACCTCCCAGTGTGCGAAGGCACCTTTCAGCCGTGTCACGATGGGCGCACGCGACCGTCATCGGCGCCGGCGTGCCACCAGGCGCTGCCCGTGCCGGAGCGGGCACGCTCCGCACCGGACAGGTGACATTCGGTAAGCTCGGAGGCGGCACGCCAGCAGGGAGGCAGCCGATCGTCGCGTCGGAGGCGAAGCGGCGGCGACCGTCACCTCCGTCGGTGACGTGGCCCCCGCCCCGGATCAGCGCACGCCATCGTGCGCTGCTAGCACGTGGGCTGGTCGTGGTCACCGCCGGCGCCGGGTGGGGGAAGACGACCCTGCTCACCACCACCTTTCCGCAGGAGGGGACCGCCTGGTACCGCGTTGACGCTGCCGACCGCCGGCCAGCCGACCTGCTCGCGGGGCTGCACGCCGCCCTCGAGCCGTCCGCCGCGGTCCCGGAGGTTGATGCTGCGCCGGAGATGGACGGGGCAGCGTTGGAGGCGGCGGTCCAGCGCCTGCGGGTGGCCTGGGAACACGGCCCCCAACGGCTGGTGGTGGAGGACGTCCACCACCTGCGTGGCGAGCCCTCCCAGGGCGTGCTGCGCATGCTCACGGAGCCACCTGCACCCGACCGGCAGCTGGTGCTCACCGCTCGACAGCCACCCGGCGTGATCGACGACCGGTCACGCGCCTCCGGTGAGGTGTTGGAGGTCGACGCGCGCGACCTGGCGCTCGACCTGGGCGTGGTGGCTGCTGCGGTCGAGGAGGAGCTCGGTCGGGACAAGCCGCTGGCCGCGCGCATCACCGACGCCACGGGGGGCTGGCCGGCCGGCGTGCGGCTGGCCATAGACGCCCTCGTGGACGTGGAACCCAGCCGCCGCTCCGCCGCCCTGGAGCGGTTGATCGGCCCCTCAGGACCGATCGGTCGCTACCTCCGCCGGGTCGTGGCCGCTGACGCTGAGGGCCGGCTGCAGGAGACGTTGGCGCGGATCCACCTCCTCGACGGCACCACGCCGGAGCGCCTCGCGGCCCTGTGCGACGCACCACCCGAACAGGTCGATGAACAGGTGGAGGGCCTCCTGCAGCGTGGGCTGGTGCGGGACCGGGTCGGCGAGCCGGGGGTGGTCGAGATCGCGCCCGCCGTCCAACGGCTCGTGGACGAACACGTGCTGCCCCGCCTCGAGCCGGAGACCAGTATCGTCGAAGACCTGGCGGACACCCTGGTCCGCCGGGGCGAGACGGCAGCCGGCCTGGCGGTGCTCGCCCGCGCGGACCGTCCGGAACACGCCGTGCGCATCCTGGAGGAGCAGGGGCGGGCCTTGATCCACGGCGGCCATCTCGCTGCGGTGGCCACCAGCGTGGAACGGCTCCCCGCCGAGTTGCGGACACCGCGGATCGAGTCCCTGCGCGCGGAGGCACTGGCCTTCCGTGGGGAGTGGGCCCGGGCGCTGCGATGCCTGGATGCCGCCGGGCTGGAGGAGTCCGGCACGCTGCCCACGGAGCTCGCCACCCAGCTCGGTCTGATCCACCACACGAGAGGCGACCTCGCGGCGGCCATCGATGCGTACCGCAGGGGGCCGGCGCAGGAGGACCGTCCGGCGTTCGGGGTGCTCCTCGGCTGGCGCGCCACCGCCCACTGGCTGCGGGGGGAGCTGGAGGACGCCCGCGCCTGCGTCGACGAGGCCCTGTCGCTGGCGACCCGTCACGGCGCCGACCGGGCGCTGGCCTATGCGCACACCGCAGCCGCGCTGGTCGCTGCCAGCGATGGCGACCGGCGGGGCAACATCAACCACTACCGCCTGGCGCTGGCCGCGGCGGAACACGCCGGTGACGCGCTCCAGCAGGCCCGGATCCTGACCAACCTCGGCTCGCACCACCTCGAGGAGGGCCGCTTCGACGAGGCGCTGGAGGTCACCGGACGCGCCATCGATCTGGCGGAGACGCAGGGGTTCGCCACGGTCGCCGGCATCGCACGGTGCAACCGGTCGGAGGCGCTGCTCCAGACCGGCGCCGTCGACGAGTCCATCGCGGATGCGGAGCGCGCCCGTGAGGTGTTCGCGCGCATCGGCGCGCGGACCGAGGCCTACGCCCACCATGTCCTCGGCGCCGCCCGCACCGAGCGCGGGGAGTTGGCGCTGGCACGTCAGGCCTACGAGCACGCGTTACGGCTCGGTTCCCCCTCCGGTGACCGCCAGGCGCTGGTCCCCGCCCACGTGGGCCTCGCCTGGGTGCTGTCGGGCACCGACCAGGAGGCGGCACGCTCCGCGATCGAACGCGCCCGGGAGCTGGATGACGGCATGGCGGGTCCCGAGGTGGCGGCAGCGGAGGCCTGGGTGGCGCTGGCTGACGGTGACCACGAACGTGCGGCGGCCCTGGCGCAGACGGCACGCCAGCTCGCCGGCGCCCGTGGCAACCAGGGCGTGGTCGCACGGGCGCTCACCTGCCTGGCGTTGACGGAGCGCGACCCCGTGCCCGGCCTGCGTGACGCCCTCACCGTGTGGCGCGACATGGGCGCACCGCTGTGGGAGCTGCGTGTGCAGCTCGCGATCGCCCGTCGGTCCTCCCGCCCCGCCGAGCGGGCCGACGCTCCGGAGCTCGAACGGCGACTGACCGCCCTCAGCTGCGCCCCGGAGCACGCGGTGTGGGCCACCCGCGTCCTGCTGGGCACCCCCGACTGCAACAGCGTCGGCGTGCGGGCGCTGGGCACCTTCGCCGTCGCCCACGCCGGCATCCCCCTTCCCGCCGGCGCCTGGGGGTCCCGCAAGGCACGGGAGCTGGTCAAGGTGCTCGTGGCCCGTGCGCCTCGGCCCGTGACGCGTGAGGACCTGGGCCACCTGCTCTGGCCCGACGAGCCCTACGACCGGGTCTCGAGCCGCCTCTCCACGGCGCTGAGCCTCGCCCGCACCGCACTGGCCGGCGAGGACGGTGACCGCGACGACGCGCCCATCAGCACCGAGGGCGGCGCCGTCCGGTTGGACATCGAACGCATCGAGGTGGACGTCCTCGCCTTCCAGCAGGCGGCGGACGGCGGACTGCGTGCGGTCAGAGCCGGGGAGGTGCGCACCGCCACCAGCCTGCTGCTGGAGGCCGAGTCGCTCTACGGCGGCGACCTGTTCGAGGACGACCCGGACCTGCCCTGGGCGGAGGACCGACGCGCCGAGCTGCGCTCGCTGTACCTGACGGTGGCCCGCACGTTGGCGCGGACGGTAGGCCTCGAGGACCCGGAGCTCGCGATCCGCCTGCTGCTGCGGGTACTCGACCGCGACGCCTACGACGAGCCGGCGCACCTCAACCTCGCCGCCGCCCTTCTACGGGCCGGCCGGCATGGGGAGGCGAGACGCCGCTACAACCTCTATCGCGACCGGATGGCGGAGCTCGACCTGCCGGCCGTGCCCTTCCACGAGGTCAGCCACGGGTTGGAGGACCACCGCGGCCGGGTGGCCAGCTGACGTGCCGCGACCGTAACGCAGCTGTTACGGGGCGCGTCCGGGCGCCTACTACGCTGCGCGCCGTCGCCCGCGGCGGTGGCCTTCCCCTCCCCTCCATTCGGTACGACCGCGGCGCGAGCCCAGTGCTGCGCGCCCATGAGGAGCTCCGGACGTGAGCGAGCAGACGACGACCAGCGTGTCCAATGGTGGTGGGCTGGACCGGTTCTTCACGCTGTCGGAGCGTGGGAGCGATCCCCGCACCGAGGGCGTTGCCGGCCTGACCACCTTCCTGGCGATGGCCTACATCGTCTTCGTCAACCCCCTGATCCTCGCCGACGCCGGGATGGATCCGGGGGCGGTGTTCGTCGCCACCTGCCTGGCCGCGGCGCTCGGCACCCTGATCATGGGGCTGTGGGCGAACCTGCCGATCGCGCAGGCCCCCGGGATGGGGCTGAACGCCTTCTTCGCCTACACCGTGGTGCTGGGCTTCGGGATCGAGTGGGAGACGGCGCTGGCCGCCACCTTCGTGTCCGGCCTGCTGTTCCTGATCCTGGCCGTGACGGGGGTCCGGGGCGCCATCATCCAGGCCATCCCCCACCAGCTCAAGATGGCGGTGGGCGCCGGGATCGGGCTGTTCATCGCCTTCATCGGGCTGAAGAACGCCGGCATCGTCGTCGAGGACCCGGCCACGCTGGTCGGGCTCGGCGACATGACCGTCGACACGACGCTGCTGTCGATCTTCGGGCTGCTCGCCATCGCGCTGTTCCTGATGCGCGGGCTGCAGGGCGCGGTGTTCTACGGCATCGTCGCCACCGCGGTGGCCGGGCTGCTCTTCGGCCTCCTCGACACCCCTGACGCGATCGTGAGCGCCCCACCGAGCCTGGCACCGACCTTCGGTGCCGCCTTCGCCGCGCTGCCCGATCTGCTCTCGGCCCAGCTGCTGATCGTGGTCGGCACGATGCTGTTCGTCGACTTCTTCGACACCGCCGGCACGCTGATCGCGGTGACCAACCAGGCCGGACTCCTCGACGAGGAGGGCCGGCTGCCCGGCGGCACCCGACCTCTGGTCTCCGACGCCGTGGCGACCATGGGTGGCGCCGCGATCGGGACCTCGACGACCACCTCCTACATCGAGTCGGCCGCCGGCGTCGGCGCCGGGGGGCGCACCGGCTTGAGCTCCGTGGTCACCGCGGGGCTGTTCCTGCTCGCGATCTTCTTCTCGCCCCTGCTCACGGTGGTGACGGAACCGGTGACCGCCGCGGCGCTGATCATCGTCGGTGTGATGATGGCCCGGGGCCTGAAGGACATCGAGTGGGACCGGATGGAGGTGGCGATCCCGGCCTTCGTGACCGTGATCGCGATGCCGCTGACCTACTCGATCGCGACCGGCATCGCGATGGGCCTGTTCCTGTTCCCGCTGCTCATGGTGTTCCGTGGCAGGGCCAGGGAGGTGCACCCGATCATGTACGTGCTCGCGGTGCTGTTCCTGGTGTTCTTCGCCTTCCTCGCGGAGTAGCCCTCCGGTGCGGCGATCCGGCGACCCTCCACGATCCGGCCCCGACCTCAGTCCTCTCCCCGGCTGACGTCCACCACCTCGGCGCCGAGGCCCCCGGAAGCGGCGCCGCCACCCGTGCGGTGCCCGTTGCCACCAGCGGTTCCCCCCCGGGGGCGGTCGTCACCCTCCGGGCCTCCTGCGCCGGACGGCGGCGTGGCACCGTCCGCGACGCGGGCGTCGAAGGTGAAGACGCCCTCGTCGTCGACGTCGACCTCGACGATGCGGCCTCCCACCACCTCGCCGGCCAGCATGGCGCGGGCGAGCTGATCCTCGAGGTGCACGCGGATCACGCGCTTGAGCGGCCGCGCGCCGTACAGCGGGTCGTAGCCGAGCTCGGCGAGGCGGTCGAGGGCGGCGTCGCTGACCTCGAGCAGGACGTCCTGGCCCTCCAACCGGGTCTGGAGCCGAGCGAGCTGGATGTCGACGATCTCGCGCAGCTGCTCGCGGGCGAGCCGGTCGAAGATCACCACCTCGTCGATGCGGTTGAGGAACTCGGGGCGGAAGTGGCCGCGCACGTCGGTCATCACCCGCTCCCGCAGCTGGTCGGACGACAGCTCCGCGTCGAGGATGTGGGTGGACCCGAGGTTGGAGGGCATGATGATCACGGTGTTGCGCAGGTCCACCGTGCGGCCATGGCCGTCGGTGAGGCGGCCGTCATCGAGCACCTGCAGCAGGACGTTGAACACGTCCGGGTGGGCCTTCTCCACCTCGTCGAGCAGCAGGACCTGGTACGGGCGGCGGCGAACGGCCTCGGTGAGCTGGCCGCCCTCGTCGTAGCCGACGTAGCCGGGCGGCGCGCCGATGAGGCGGGCGACGGTGTGCTTCTCCTGGTACTCGCCCATGTCGATGCGCAGCATGGCCCGTTCGTCGTCGAACAGGAACTCCGCGAGCGCACGGGCGAGCTCGGTCTTGCCCACGCCCGTGGGCCCGAGGAACAGGAAGCTGCCCGTGGGCCGGTCGGGGTCGGAGATCCCGGCCCGGGAGCGGCGCACCGCGTTGGCCACCGCGTCCACGGCCTGGTCCTGCCCGACGACGCGGGCGTGGAGCTGGTCCTCGAGGTGGACGAGCTTGGCGGACTCCGACTCGATCAGCTTGGTGACCGGGATGCCGGTCCACCGCGCGATCACCTCGGCGATCTCCACCTCGGTGACCTTCTCGTCCAGCAGGCTCTCCCCGCTGGCGCGGGTGGCCTCGATGCGTTCCTGGGCGCCGGCGACGAGGCGTTCGAGGTCGGGGATGCGGCCGTAGCGCAGCTCCGAGGCGCGCTCGTAGTCGCCGTCACGCTCCGCGCCCGCGGCCTGCTCGCGGACCCGCTCGAGCTCCTCCTTGGCGGAGGTGAGCTCCCCGATCGCGCCCTTCTCCGCCTGCCAGCGCTCGTCCATCGCCTCGCGACGCTCGCGGAGCTCGGTCAGCTCCTCGTCGAGGTCGGCGAGGCGTTCCTGGGAGGCCGGGGAGTCACCCTTCGCCAGCGACACCCGCTCGATCTCCAGCTGCTGGATCCGCCGGGTGACCTCGTCGATCTCCGGCGGCATCGACTCGTTGGCGATGCGGATGCGGGCCATGGCCTCGTCGAGGAGGTCGATGGCCTTGTCGGGCAGGAACCGGTCGGTCAGGTAGCGGTCCGACAGGGCGGCAGCGGCCACCAGGGCGTCGTCGGTGATCTCCACGCCGTGGTGGACCTCGTAGCGCTCGCGGAGCCCCCGAAGGATCCCGACGGTGTCGGCGACGGACGGCTCGGCGACGTGGACCGGCTGGAAGCGGCGCTCGAGGGCGGCGTCCTTCTCGATGTTGCGGTACTCGGCGAGGGTGGTGGCGCCGATCATGCGCAGCTGCCCGCGGGCCAGCATGGGCTTGAGCATGTTGGCGGCGTCCATCGCGCCCTCGGCACCGCCGGCGCCGACCACGGTGTGCAGCTCGTCGATGAAGGTGATGATCTGGCCGTCGGAGGACGCGATCTCCTTGAGCACCGCCTTGAGGCGCTCCTCGAACTCCCCCCGGTACTTGGCGCCGGCGACCATCGCCGAGAGGTCGAGCTCGACGAGCTTCTTGTCCTCGAGCAGGGTGGGGACGTCACCCTCGAAGACGCGGCGTGCGAGCCCTTCGACGATGGCGGTCTTGCCGACACCGGGCTCACCGATCAGCACGGGGTTGTTCTTGGTGCGCCGCACCAGCACCTGGATGACGCGACGGATCTCCTCGTCCCGGCCGATGACGGGGTCGAGCTTGCCGTCGGCGGCCAGCGCCGTGAGGTCCCGGGCGTACTTTTCGAGCGCCTCGTAGGTGGACTCGGGGTCCTGGGAGGTGACCCGCTGGGAGCCCCGGACCTGCTTCAGCCCGTCGAGGATCGCGTCGCGTTCGATGCCCTGCTCGACCAGGATCGACGCCGTGCGGTCGCTGTTGCCGGCCAGGCCCAGCAGCAGGTGCTCGGTGGAGATGTAGTCGTCACCGAGCTGCTGGGCCTCCTCCTCGGCAGCCTGCAGCACCCGGCTCAACGCCCGGGACAGGGTCGGCTGGCCGGTCGCCCCGTAGGCCGCCGAGGTGGCGTCCAGCAGCTCCGTGGTGCGGTTGCGCAGGGTCGTCGGGGTCACGCCGAGCTTGGACAGCAGCGGCAGCACGACCCCCTCGGACTGCTCGAGCAGCGCCGCGAGCAGGTGGGCCGTCCCGACCTCGGTGTGCTTGCGGTCGGCGGCCATGCCGGCGGCGCGCTGGAGCGCCTCACGGGACTTGGTGGTGAGCTGGTCCATCTCCACGGCGGACCTCCTGGACGCGGTCGTGGCGCCATCCCTCTCGGGGACGTGGGGTGTGCGGCGGTGTCGTCATCGGCTTCCGACGATACGGAGGCGCGATGGGGCTGTCACCGCCGTCGCAGCGGTGCGGCACAGGGTTCCTGCGCCGGAGCGGCTGAGGGTGCGGGGGGCTCGGGCGGGGCTGCGCGGGGGCGGTGGGAGCTCGGGCCACTGCGGGAGCGCAGGGGCGGTGAGAGCTCGGGCCACCGCCCGGGGGTTGGGCGACGAGGGCGGCCATGGATGTCCCGTTCTGGGACCCAACCTGTCCACGTGGCCGACCCGGGCTGCACAGCGGGACACCGGTGACCCCGTGAGCGCACCGACGCCAGCCGACGACGGCCGCGGCCTCGACCAACGGAGCGGCGGGGCCGCTCACGCCTCGGCGTGCCGCATCTCCGGTGGCGGGATGGGGCGGGCGCGCTGCGGACCTCCGCTGCGCTGCGCCGTGCGTCGACGGTGCGGGTGCACCTCGACGCCGCTGGCGGGGGCCTTGACGATCTCGTACCGCTCGCCGCTGCGTGGACGCTCCTCGATGCGTTCCGCCAGGGCCCGAACCATGGCCTCCA
The DNA here is from genome assembly GCA_003565155.1 of Nitriliruptoraceae bacterium. GTDB lineage: Bacteria > Actinomycetota > Nitriliruptoria > Nitriliruptorales > Nitriliruptoraceae > T1Sed10-7. The sequence goes on from PXDB01000121.1 coordinate 26,596, forward strand.
GCTCCCCGATGCGGCGCCGTGCGCCCTCGAGCTTCTCCCCGAGGTCGAGGACGACCCGCACGCCGGCGAGGTTGAGCCCCTCGTCCTGGGTGAGGGTGCGGATGAAGCGCAGGCGTTCCACGTCGCGGCGCGAGTAGCGCCGCGTGCCGCCCTCGGTGCGCGCCGGGGTGAGGAGTCCCTCACGCTCGTAGGCGCGCAGGGTCTGGGGGTGGAGGCCGGAGAGCTCGGCCGCAACCGAGATCACGTAGAGGGGGGTGTCCTCGTCCTCGGGCACCTCGTAGGGCTGGAGGTGGTCCTCGGCGGGGTCATCCGCGCCACTTCCGGGCCGGGTCGACCAGGACCAGCCGTGCTGGCCCGGGTGGGGCTCGAGGTAGTGCTGCTCGCTGGCCACCGGCGCCTCCTTCCTGCGGTCGTGGTGCGGTGCGTGATCGGGATGGTCGGGCCGACCGCGCTCAGCGCTCACCGAGCAG